>NZ_JBWKXT010000045.1:0-54206 GCF_059423245.1 Pseudomonas sp. GW460-LB5 | reverse complement strand
CACCTTTGGGGGGGGGGGCCTTTTGGGGGTGGGCTGGTTCGGTTTCAACGTGGGCTCCGGGCTTGCCGCCAACCAAGGTGCCGGAGTGGTAATGCTGGCGACGATGGTCGCCGCCTGTGCCGGCATCGTCGGCTGGTTGCTCACCGAAACCGTCACCCATGGCCGGCCTACCGCGCTGGGTGCGGCATCCGGAGCATTGGCGGGGCTGGTGGGCATTACCCCGGCGTGCGCCTTCGTCGGACCGCTGGGTGCGTTGGTGATCGGCTTGCTGACCGGCGGCGTGTGTTTCTTCGCGGTGACCAAGTTCAAGCAGGCCCTGGGCTACGATGACAGCCTGGATGTGTTCGGCCTGCATGGGGTGGGGGGCATCGTCGGGGCGCTGCTGACCGGGGTTTTCGCCGCGCCGGCGCTGGGTGGTTACGTGGAGGGCGTGACGCCGTTCGGGCAGGCGCTGGTTCAGCTGAAGGGGGTGGCGTTTACCTTCGTCTATTGCTTCGTGGTCAGCTGGGCGATCCTTGGCGCGATCAAATTGACAATTGGCTTGCGCGCTTCGCAGGAGAACGAGGAGCAGGGGCTGGACTTGGCCGAGCATAACGAGCGGGCGTACAACCTCTGAGGCGGCGGGTGTACATGAGCGAAAGCTGCACTGTGCATTCCTCAACCGACAGTCGCCCGCCAGGCGAAAAAAAAACGCCGCAGGTCGGACCTGTGGCGTTTGCGGGGCAGCGATCAAAGGCTACGGCAACTCACCAAAGGCCTGGATCTCGATGAGGTACTCAGGCGCGGCCAGTTGTGCGCCCACGCATGCGCGTACAGGCGGCTCGTCTCCGACCCAGGCGTCGTAGACGGCGTTCATGGCGGCGAAGTCGTCCATGTTGGCCAGCCAGATCTGAATACGCGAGATGTTTTTCTTACTCGCGCCCACTTCTGAAAGCCAACGCTCGAGCTGGGTCAGCACGCATTGGGTCTGCTCGCCGATGCTGCCCTGGGGCGCTTCGGCGACGATGCCAGAGGTTTCGATACGGCCGTTTATCAGCACCATCTGGCTCGCACGGGCGCCAGGCTTGATCCTTTCGATCATAGACCCTCCTTAGAACAGCACGTAGGTTTTGCGCAGTGGCTCGCGAATGTCCCAGACGCCTTCACAGTTCTCCGGGAACAGCACGGCATCACCAGCGCGCAGCTCGACAGGCTCGCCACCGTCTGGGGTAAACGTGCACCAGCCGCTAACGATGTGGCTGAATTCGCGGTTCTTCAAATGGCGACGGAAAACGCCGACGCTGCTCTCCCAGACGCCGATGCTGGCGCCGACCGCTTCATCGGTCTGTGCCTGGCCGGTGGCGGCCACGGCGACGATGTCGCCGATTGGCAGTTTGGCTGGGGAGGTTTCACCCAGTGCCGACTCGGCAGCGTTTCGTACAACGGTAAGAACTTGGGTCATCAGGTACTCCTTGGTGTCTCGGTCGTTCAGGTTGGTTAGTAACTGCCTGCTTTAGCGGGAGTCAGTGAAGAAGCCTGCTGCAGGTCAAGCTTGCTCGTCTCTGGGGCCAGCCACCAAGAGATGAGTGCGCCAAACAGCGAAATGACAGCCGCTGCGAACATGGTGTTGGCGATGCCCAGCGACGCGAGTGAAATAGGCACCAGATAAGTTCCGACCGCAGCGCCAATGCGCGAGAGCGATGTTGCAAGCCCCACCGCGGACGCGCGGATCTCGGTCGGGAAGAGTTCATTGGGGTATACATATTCCAGTACCTGGGCCCCGCCGATCATCACCGCGTACCCGCCGAACAGGATGAGCACCAGGGTAGGGGACGCGTCCGGGAACATCCCCAGCAGCAGCAAGGACAATCCTGACCACAGGAAGCTGTGGATCAGCATCTTGCGCCGGCCCATGCGGTTGATCAGTTTGGTCGCCAGGAGGCAGCCCAAGGTAAACAGGAACGTAATGGCGATGGAGCCGTAGCTGGCCCAGTCACCGGTCAGTTTCAATGCTTGCAGGACTTTGGGGGCAAACGCATAGATGGCGAACAGTGGAACAATGGCACAAGTCCAGAACAGCGTGATGAATGCCATGCGCTTGCCATAGCCGGAGTGGAACAGCGACCACACGGAAGTTGGCTTTTCGCTTACCGCTTCTGGCAGATCACTGATGGAATACGAGGGCCCGTATACCTTCTTGATCACCGCATCTGCTTCAGCCACGCGCCCTTTGTTCAGCAGCCAGCGTGGCGACTCCGGGGTGCCAGAGCGGGCGATCAGGAACAGTGCGCCAGGTACCACCGCACTGGCCAAGACCCACCGCCAGCCGTCATCACCCATGGCGCGGAGCAAGAGTTCACCTACCAGGTAGGCGACTGCGGCGCCTGCGAACCACATGAGTACCATTGCAGCCAGCAAGGGGCCTCTGTGCTTGCGGGGCAAGAATTCGGCCAGCAGGGATGTGGCGATCGGGTAGTCAGCGCCGACAGCGATACCGATCAGCAAGCGCCAGGCAAACAGGGCCCACGCTGACTCCACCCAGAACTGCGCGACCGAAAAGCCTACGATGGCGATCAAATCAACCAGGTACAGGATTTTTCGGCCGTACTTGTCAGTGAACCACCCGCCTAAAAATCCACCTAGAAAGACCCCAATCAAGGCGGACGCTGCAATCAGGCCTTCCCAAAAAGCACTAAGGGAAAGGGCGCCTGAAATCTGAACCATGGCAACGCCGATAATGCTTAATACATAGCCGTCAAGAAACGGCCCCCCCGACGAATAGACCGCTAGTTTGCGGTGAAACGCATTGAGTGGAGCATCCTCGACGGAACGTTTTGAAACTGACATTTACGACCTCTTGTTTTTATTGCGCGCACAGTCATCGGCCCGATGGCGGGTCAACTATGCGGGTTATAACTAGCGGGGGAGGCGCCTTGTCCAATGGGTGACTTGCGCACCTTGGCATCCTGCCTTGCGTCACTATGGCATCGATTGTTAACAGGCCATATAACGCACAGGACAAGTCATAACAGTAATCGGGCTTTTCGATTCTTTACTGCGGTGGTCGAGTTCGGGTAAGAAGTGCGTCCAGTACAACTTCACAGGCAGCTCCCCAGTTGGCGCTTACCGGTTGGTGCATCAACACGGACAGCCCTTCGGCAGAGAAAGTCCCCGGAGTTGCAATTGCCCAGCCCAGTGACTGGAGACTTTTGTCGGGGTTGGATTCCGCAGAGCCTACACAGTCCTTGATATTGCCAAGCACCAAGGCGCGGGCCTGGTCAGCGGGCAATCCTTTTTCACTCAACCATTGCTCAAGATCGTGCAGCAAGAAGTAAAACCAGCTGTTCATGCACGCTGCGACGGTTGCAAGCTCGAACGAATCTTCGTCTTTCAAGGTCACCAGCTGGCCCAACGTTTCGAGCAGGTTCGCCGTCGCCGCATCAGGCGGGCAGACGACAACCGTCGAGCGGTTGAGCTTGGCTGCGCATGAGAGCATTGCCCGCACGCAGTCGGCTTGCGGGAATGCGGTGCGCAGTTGCTTCAGGCTTATGCCTGCCGCAAGCGAGATCAGCTTTTGGCCGGGCTTCAGGTGAACTTCATTTGCCACGCTTGTGATATGTTCTGGCCGGACGCCGAGCAGCACGGTTTCGCTGCAATCAACGACCGCCTGATTGTCTTGCAGAACCTGGCATGCGCATTCTTCAGCCAGGGTCTGGGCGCGTTCCGTGTTTCGCGGAGACAGCATGATCACGCCGGTAAACCCGCCGCTGCGCAATCCGCGAACGATGCTTTCAGTCAGTTCACCTACACCGATAATGCCCAGGCTCTGCATGTCGTCCCCTTAGCTTTCCATTCCGGCGCGGTGCTGACCCCAGCGCAGATTCAAGTTCACGCCAACGCTCAGAAACGGTTCGGGAGGGTTGCGATTCGGCCCTTCGGCACTCAACAGGAAATCAGTCAGCTCATCGCGTTCGCCGGCGAGCCAGTTGGCCAGCAAAGTGCCGGTCACGGTGCCGCGGGTGATGCCCAGGCCATTGCAACACAGCGCGCCATGTACATTGCGCGCGAGTGAGCCGAAGTGCGACATGTGGTTGCGCGACAAGCACATGGAACCACCCCAGGTGTACTCGAACGGCAAGCCTGAAAGCATCGGGAAGCGTCGTTCGAACGAGTCCCTGTGCTGGCGCCCGGCACGATCCAGATAATGCTGGTGGGCACGACCATCGGCATTGAAGCTGAAACTGTTGCGCACGAGCAGGCGTTGATCGGGGGTACGACGTAATGTGCTACCGAACGGATCTGCGGGGATCACGCCCCAGGTTTCCTTGCCGCCGAGTCGCTGCTGTTCCTCTGCCGTCAGGGGGCGAGTCATGCTCGCGTAGGTGAAGATAGGCAGCAGACGGCCCGGCAGGAAGCCGAAGTGCGAAGCAAAGGCGTTATTGGTGAGCAGCAATTGGTCGGCGATGATCTCGCCAGCGTCGTGCCTCAGCGTGACGCGGTCGCCCTGTTCGATAGAGGTGATGACCGTGCCCTCGTAGAGGGTAACGTTGGCCGGCAGCGTCTCTGCGAGCCCTTTGGCCAGTGCCGCTGGCTGTAGCAGTTTGGTACCGGGGGTATACAACGCCTTTTTGTAGAACGATGTACCCAGATGATCGGGAAGATCTTGTGCATCAATCATTTCATAGGGTTGGTCAAGCTTTTCGAGGCCACTGCGATATGCCTCCAACACCGCAAGCCCCTTGGCTTCCACGGCAGCTTGATATTTGCCATCTGGCCTTATCTGGCAGTCGATGCCGTGCTCTTTGATCAATTGCTCAAGGATGCCCTGCGCCCGCAGATTGAGCTTCAGATTCATCCGGGCAGTCGGCAGCGGGCCAATATAGTCCGCAGCACCAATGTCATGAGGCAGGTCGATGGCGAAGCCTGAGTTGCGCCCGGATGCGCCAAACCCCACGACTTGGGCCTCGATCAGAATGATTTCGTCTGCTGGAAAATGGAAGGCGAGCTGGCGTGCCGCAGCGAGGCCGGTGAAGCCTGCACCCAATACAACCCAGCGTGCCGAGCTGCGGCCCTTGTGACCAGGTTTTGGAGTGCGGGCCGGGCTCAGGTGGAACCAGCCACAGCCGTTGTCATCCGCAGGGGTGGAAGTGCTTCTGTACATGCGAATCTACTTTTAAATGTTGTTTGAGTCACTATCGCACCCATCGCCGCGTGAAAATATAACGGCCGGGACGACTCATGGAAGGTTCTGGCTGCGCCTTGAAAGACATACGCCGCGGTCCGATCGGAGCCGCGGCGTGCGGTTTTTTTCAATGGGACTGAAGGCTGGTATCAGGCCCAGATGTCGCCGATGGTGAAACCTTCGGTGAATGGATCGTCATGATCCAGCACGAACGTGTTCAAACCATAAATCCAGCTTTTGCCGGTAATGGTCGGTACCACCGCCTTATGGCTGCCGATGGTGGTTTCGTCGATCAGGCGGCCGGTATAGATGTTGCCGACAATGCCCTGGTGCCGGAATTCTTTGTTCAGCGGCAGCTCGCCTTTGGCGTGCAGTGTCGCCATCTTCGCGCTCGTGCCGGTTCCGCATGGGCAGCGATCGAGGGCGCCTGTCCAGGTGGCCGGGTCATCCCAGGAGAAATCGCCCGAAGCCATGGTCACGACATTCTTCCAATCGGCTTTAGGGTCATCGGTAGGCCCCGACAGCTGCGAGATCGTGATGCCGACACCTGGATAGTCGGGATGCGCCACCGGCAATTGCTCGATGGCCGCTTCCCGGATCATCGAAGAAATACGCGCGATCTCGCCGCCGTGCTGGGGAATCAGCTCAAGACCCTTGAACTGACGTACATCCGCGATCACGTAGAACATGCCACCCCAGCCGACATCGACTTTGACTTTGCCCAGGTGCGGCACGTCGATGACGGCGTCCAGGTGCGCAGCGAAGGCCGGCACATTCTGGAAAGTAACGCCTTTGACCTTGCCATCCTTGCACTCTGCCTTGATACGGATCAGCCCAGCTGGGGCTTCGAGCACCAGTTCGGTCAACGGTTCTTTCATGGGCAGCAAGCCCATTTCCAGCAATACGGTAACGACAGAAATGGTGTTGCCGCCAGACATCACCGGGTACTCGATCTGCTCCATGATCACATAGCCGGCGTCGGCTTCCGGGTGGCAAGGTGGAACGATGATGTTGCAGCAGTGCGCAGGGTAGCCACGAGGCTCACGCAACATCAGTTTGCGCAGCTGGTCGTCATTTTCCTCCAGCCACTTCATCTTTGCATACACGGTGTCGCCGGGCACATGAGGTACGCCGCCGGTGATCACCCGCATCGGAGTGCCGGCGTGGGTGTCTACTGCGTGGATCGTGCGCTTGAAAGACATGATGAGTATTCCTTGTTATTGGCTAACGCGTTTCGGGGAAGGGTGACGGTGGGTCTCGACAACTGTGGGGGCGTCGATCACGTCCTTGTTCGAGAGCAGGCTGCGGCAGAGGGTGTAGGCGGTCAGCAGCATGTACACAGCGATAGGCAGGCCGACCACGATGCTGGCCATTTGAATGGCCAGAAGCCCGCCCGCAATGATCAGGCTGCCCGCGATAGCACCTTCGAGTACGCACCACATGATTCGTATCCACTTGGGCGGGTGTAGCGACCCAGAGGAGTTCAGCGTCGATATCACCTGTGTCCCGGCATCGGCAGCGGTAACGAAGTGCACGGCAAGCAGCAGGCATACGACCAGGCTCAGGATGCCGCCGACGGTCGGGCCGTCCAGCCTGCCGAGGAAGGTGAACATGGCAGTGGTGGTTTCGCGACGGGTTTCTTCAAGAATCGGACCGCCTTTGAACGCACCGGCTGCGGACTGCTCCGCCACGGGCAGGTTGGCGTAGGCATGGCGCACCTGTTGTTCATCTTTCAGGGCGGTGCCACCGAATACCGACATCCAGATCAAGGTGACGATGGTGGGCACCAGCAGCGCGCCGAAAACCAGTTCCCTGACGGTGCGGCCTCGCGAAATCTTGGCGATGAACAGCCCTACGAACGGCCCCCAGGTCATCCACCATGGCCAATAGAACGCGGTCCAGGTTTTCTGCCATTCGCTACCCGCTTGGGCGTCCGTCCAGAAGCTCATGCCCACGATGTTCTGCATATAATCACCGGTCGTTTCGAACAACAGGTTCATGATGAAGTTGGTTGGCCCCAGCGCCAGCACCACGGCTACCAGTCCCAGAGAGATCCACATGTTCAATGTGCAGAGACGTTTCATCCCTTTGGACACACCGGCGAGCAGAGATATGGAGGCGATAATCGTGACCACGACGATAATCGACAGCTTGAAAGTCAGGCTGACGGGAAAGCCGAAGACGTGGTGCAGCCCCATGTTGATTTGCTCGACACCGAGGCCGAGTGCCTGGGAAACGCCGAAAGCTGTGACGACCGCGCCGACGATATCGACCGTGTGACCAATCGGGCCGTAGATCCGGTTTCCAATTAGGGGATAGAGAATCGAGCGCAGCGCCAGGGGCAGGCCTTCGCGATAGGCAAAATAGGCCAGGCCCAAGCCGATGATGGTGAAGATCGACCACGGGTGCAGGCCCCAGTGCAGCATGGTGATGCGCATCGCCATGCTGGCGGATTCATCCGTGAACCCCGGAGTGAACGGGTTGCTTGCATAATGCAGCACAGGTTCGGCAACCGACCAGAAGATCAGGCCCACGCCCATGCCGGCGCTGAACAACATGGAGATCCATGCCGCGAAACTGTATTCGGGCTTTTCGTCAGGCCGCCCGAGACGCAGGGTGCCGTAGCGGCTCATGGCCAACACCGCCAGCACCAGCAGCACGCCGCTGACCAGGGAGATATAGAACCATTTGAAGTTGTCGAGAATGGCGTCCGAGGCGAGTTTGAAAACGCCCGTGGCTGATTCTCCATAGATGCCGCAGAAAATGACGAAGGCCATGACCAGGGCAAGTGACCAGACGGTCACGGTGGGGTTCAGGCCCTTTAGAAGGCCTTGTTTTGCACGCATCGGCTATATCCTTTTTATTCTTGAAAGCTGTAAATCAGCTCGGCATATCGATGATCGAAACGTAACGAAAAAAAGCTGATGCGCGGCGCTAGCCGCGCACCAGCCAACCCAGGTATCCACCTGGAAGGGTGATGTTCAGGTTCTCCAGAGAGGGGCCCGCTCCATGGGAGTAGGGCACCAGGTCGATGTCAGAGGTCGACAACCAGGTTGGATGTCGGTCGGCTGCAGCAGAGCAAGCGCAGGCCTTTGTCAATTTCGCGCTGGCGGATACCGCCGTTGTGGTGCATTTCCACAGTGCCTTCCAGTACGGCGGTCTTGCACGTGCCGCATACGCCCTGACTGCATGACGACGGCACTACTGCACCCGCTTTTTTCGCAGCAGCGAGCACGGTCTGGTCGCCGCTCATGGTGAATTCCTTGCCTGACCGTGCCAGGCGCACCGTAAAGGTGTCGGCGGCGGGTGCTGCGTCGGCCGAGGCGGGCGTTTCAACTTCCACTGCGGCTTCGGCGTTGATATCGAAGCTTTCCTGATGGTAGTGGCGCATGTCGAAGCCGCCGCTTTGCAGCAGGGCTTTCACCGCGTCCATGTAGCCTTTCGGGCCGCAGGTGAACACCTCCCGCTCGAGGAAGTCAGGGACCAGCTGTTGAAGCTGCTCGACGGACAACCGGCCGGTTGGCCCCTGCCAGTCCGGTTCGTCCCCGTTGCTCTCGCAGAAGAAGAAGGTCTTCAGGCGTGGCATGGAGCGTTCGAGGCGCGACAACTCATCGCGGAAAATGATGTCTTTCGGGGTGCGGGCGCTGTGCACGAACACGATGTCCAGGTCGGCATGCAGATCCGCAGCGGCGCGAGTCATGGCCATCACCGGCGTTACCCCCGAGCCCGCCGAGAGGTAGAGCAACTTTCTGGCCGGTGCGGCTACGGGGGTGAAGATGCCGGCCGGGCCGGAAGCCACGAGCGCATCACCGGCACGCAGGTTGTCGTGCAGCCAGTTGGAGACGACGCCGCCCGGCACCCGCTTGACCGTAATGCTGAAGGTGAAGGGGCGCGTCGGCGTCGACGACAGGGTATAGCAGCGGGAGATGCTCTCGCCGTTCACCACCGGCGACACGGTGAGGAACTGCCCTGGTTCGTATGCCAGCGCGTGATAATCAGGGCAATGGAACACGAATGTCTTGACGTCGTGGGTTTCGTCCACGACGGTCAGGCATTCGATTCGCTTGGTTTCGCCGCTCGCCCACTGCACGCCAAAGGTCGCCCAGTGGTCGGTGTCGGCGAAGCGCTGATCAGCCCGCAGGCTGGCAATATTCTCGATCATGCCCATCACCATTAAATCCCGTGTGCTGCGAGGCGAGTGGAGTACCAGCGTGCAAACTGATCAACATACGGCTCGGTGAATTGAGAGTACGGTCCGGGTACGAATGCCGGATCCTGGGTGCCGCTATGGGTGATCGCGACGAGGCTTGCGTCCTGTTGAGTCGTGGCGACCCAGACTTCGGTCAGACGCTGCAGGTCGTAGTCGACGCCTTCCACCGCATCCTGGTGAACCAGCCACTTGGTACGGACCAGGGTTTTGTCCGGCGACAGCGGGAAGATCCAGCTGATCATGGCGTGGTCGCTCATTACATGGGTCCAGGCGTTGTTGCCCCACATGTGAGTATCGCCGAGATCTTTGCGGGTGAGGTTGCCGAGCAGCTTGGTGCATGCCACCTTGGTGTCCAAGGTTTGCGATTCGCCGGAACCGGCGATGATCATGCGCTGGGTGCGGAATTGGGTCGGGGCATCGTCTGCCAGGTGTTCCACCGTGGCATAGAGCAGGCCGTCGCTTTCCCAGTTGGCTTCGATGCCGGCTTTACGAATCTGATAGGCATCGTAGGAAGCCCGCTGCTCGTCGGTCATTTCCTCCAGGCTTACACCCAGGTCTTCCGACTGGTAGGAAACGATCAGCTCAGGGTGAGTCCCTTCGCAGTGATAGCATTCGCGGTTGTTCTCCATGACCAGTTTCCAGTTGCCGTTCTCGACATAGTCGAGCTCGTAGGCAATCTTGGTCTTGGTCAGGTCAAACGGTTCGAAGCGCGGGCGCATGGTGTCCGCCAGGACCTTGATGTCCTCTGGCGGCGTATCGCTCAGGCAAACGAATACGTGGGTGCCAATCACTTCGCAGTTGACCGGGATCAGGCTGCGGCATGAAGGATCGAAATCGGTACCCATGTGCTTGGCGTGCTTGAGGCTGCCGTCCAGGTCATAGGTCCACTGGTGGTAAGGGCAGACCAGCATGCCGACTGTGGATTTGCCAGCCTCTTTCAGGCGTGCACCGCGGTGGCGGCAAACGTTGCGGAATGCGCGGACCTGCTCGTCGTCGTCACGCACGACAATGATCGACGCTTTGCCGATATCGACCGTGTACACATCGCCAGGCTCAGCGACGTCAGCGGTAACGGCAACCAGAATCCAATGTTTGTGGAAGAACACATCAAGATCGTTTTCGAATACGTCTTGGCGACTGTAGAGTTCGCCAGGCATACCGAAACCAGGCTTGCGAGAATCCAGCAACTCGCGATGCGTTTTGATAGGGGAAGTGCTCATTGTAATCCTCACGGGCTCTTATTTTTAGTTCGCCATGAACGCCAGTGGATTATTTGAGCACGCCCATATCTCGTCAACGCACCAATTCTTACGCTTGCATAACTCCAAGTTATTCAGTGACGATTTTCTTGGTGGGTGGCACCGCTTTACTCTGCAGCCATTGGACCACGGCGGTCACGTTCGCTGTTACGGGACGACCTTTTGGCACGATGAGGTAATACGACTTCTTGGGCCTGACGACGAAAGGTTCAAGTTTGACCAGCTCACCGCTGTCAATCAGGTGATCGACCATCCTTCCCCACCCCAGTGCGATGCCGTAACCGTTGACTGCGGCATGAATGGCATCGGTGTAAAGGCTGCAACGCAGGTTGATGGTCAGCTTCGAGTAATTGGCGCCTAGCTCCTTGAACCAGGCCGGCCAAGTGATCCAGCCTTCCGAGGTGGCTTCTGCGTCCAACAGCCCAGCGGTAGTCAGATCTTCAAGGGTTGATGGCATGGGGTTGCGAGCCAGCCAGGCCGGAGAGCACACCGGAAAAACTTCTTCTTCGAACAAAAGAATGGCCTCACCGTCATCCCAATGACCGTTGCCGAAACGAATGTCCATGTCGAAATCCGGCGCCTTGAGGTCTCCCAGAAACATCTGGGTCGACAGCCTGAGCCTGACGTGGGGTAGGGCATCTACCAGCGTATTCAGGCGCGGCATTATCCGGAACTGGGACACGGGCGCGGTGGACGACAGGACGATTTCCTCCTTTTCATTACCTTCCAGTATCTGGTCGAACCCGCTGGCAATTTTCTGCAACGCCTCTGAAATGATGGCGAACAGGGTCTGGCCTGCCTCGGTCAGGTAGATATTGCGGTGCATGCGCTGAAACAACTGAGCGCCAACATTTTCTTCCAGAAGCTTGATCTGCTTACTGACAGCGGCTTGGGAAACACCCAGCTCTGCCCCGGCGAGCGTGAAGCTGTTGTGACGCGCGACGGCTTCGAACTGGAGTAAGGCGGTCATGGACGGGATGATGCGCCGGTAGCCTTTATGTTTGTTATCCGTCTCGTGGTTTTTCATACGGGGTCCGCGCGATGTGCTGAAAGGGGGCGTCAAAAAGTAAAGCTGATCGAGAACAGCTTGGCAGCACGTCCCGCCAAAACAGGCTTGGGCTTGGTCATGTGCGCCGGACAGGGTAAGGCGGCGTGCGGTGCATGGCTATAGCAAAAACCATTTCAATTTCAGGTTATGGCGGCGTGAGATGAAGTTATGCAAGGCGCTTTGCTGGCATGTTCTATCGCGTCTGCCTGGAAATTACATTTTTTGACTGAGGCATACAATGAGGTCGGCGCAGTCTGGCCTACAGTGTGTTTAAGTCGAGATAAAAAATGGATCGCAAGCTAAGCAATTTGTACATGGAGGTCATGTACATCAGTGCCCGTGCTTATCGCCCAGGGCGCCTCGTCTAACTTATCGCTCGCACCTGCAGAGCGACCTGCCAGTTGTATGGCGACTCCTTTAACGAGTCGGCTAATTGGTCACAAATATAATAAAGAGGGTCGTATGAGTGAAGGCAACGAAATCCTTTCGGTGAAGAACATCTTCAAGGTGTTTGGGCCCCGTCCTGAATTGGCCATGGACATGCTGCGAAAGGGCGCGCACAAAGATGAGATTTTCAAAAGCACGGGGCACGTGGTTGGCGTATTTGACGCCAGTTTCTCCGTCAAGCGAGGTGAGATTTTCGTCATCATGGGCCTGTCCGGCTCAGGCAAGTCGACCATGGTACGGCTGTTCAACCGCCTGATCGAGCCCACTTCCGGCAGCATCCATCTCAACGGAAAGGAAATCACCGGGCTTTCCGACAAGGCCCTGCTCGATGTGCGCCGCAAGGAAATGGGGATGGTGTTTCAATCCTTTGCCTTGATGCCGCACATGAGTGTGCTGGAAAACACCGCCTTCGGTCTGGAGATCGCCGGCGTGCCCGAAACCGAGCGTCACAATCGCGCACGCGAAGCGCTGAGCCAGGTCGGCCTGGCCGGCCACGAGCATAGCTATCCGCATCAGCTATCGGGCGGCATGCAGCAGCGTGTAGGCCTGGCCCGGGCGCTGGCCAACGACCCGGCGATTCTGTTGATGGATGAAGCATTTTCGGCCCTCGACCCGCTGATTCGCAGCGAGATGCAGGGCGAACTGATTCGCCTGCAAGCCGAGCAGCAGCGCACCATCATCTTCATTTCCCACGACATCGAGGAAGCCATCCGCATCGGTCACCGCATCGCGATCATGGAGGGTGGGCGCGTGGTGCAGATTGGCACCCCGCAGGAACTGATCAACCAGCCGGCAAACGACTATGTTCGCACGTTCTTCAAGAGCTTCGACAGCTCGCGGGTGCTCAAGGCTGGTGATTTGGCCAAGCTGGATCCGGCGGTGGTGTGCAAGGTCAATGGCAAGGCGCCAAGTTTCAAGGCCGGCGTGCCGTTTGGTTACTTGATCGACGACCAAGGGCATTTGCTGGGTGTGGTCGACACCGATGCTAGCGGTGCGTCAGCGGGTGATCGCTACAGCCTTCACGAGCAGCGTCCTGTCTTCATCGACACACCATTGCATGAAGTGCTGGGCATTGCGGCTGACCTGCCGTATCCGGTTCCGGTGTTCGACCGCCAGGGCGCCTTCCGGGGGACGGTATCGAAGAACGAGCTGTTGCAGACCTTGAGCCGCCACTAATCACAACAAGAGGTAAGCCCTCATGTCCGAATTCAGCCTTCTCGACCCGTTCCAGGCCGCTACCATCCCGTTGGGCGACTGGGTCACCGCAGCCTTGAACTTCCTTGTGCACAACTTCCGCGAGGTTTTCCGCGCCATACGCTGGCCGATTGACCAGGTGCTGAACGGCATCGAATTTACCCTGCAAAGCATTCCACCCACCATCGGCATCATCCTGTCGTCGTTGCTCGGCTGGCAGCTGGCTGGCAAACGCATGGCTGTCCTGTGCTTCGTCACCCTGACCTTGCTTGGGCTGATCGGAGTCTGGAGCGAATCGATGACCACCCTGGCATTGGTGCTGACGTCGGTGTTCTTCTGCGCGGTCATTGGTATTCCGCTAGGCATCCTCAGCGCTCGCAGCAACCGCCTGGAGAGCGTCATTCGACCGTTGCTCGACGCCATGCAGACCCTACCGGCGTTCGTTTACCTGGTACCTGTGGTGATGCTCTTCGGCATCGGCAACGTGCCTGGAGTGCTGGTGACCATCGTATTTGCTCTACCGCCGCTGGTACGTCTGACCAACCTGGGGATCCGCCAGGTGCCGGAAGACAAAATCGAAGCCGCCCGTGCCTTCGGCTGTACCCCATGGCAGATGCTGACCCGCGTTCAGCTCCCGCTGGCCACCTCGACCATCATGGCGGGCCTCAACCAGACGCTGATGCTGTCGTTGTCGATGGTAGTGATCGCCTCGATGATTTCGGTGGGGGGGCTGGGTCAAATGGTGCTGCGCGGTATTGGCCGACTGGACATGGGTGTGGCTACCGTTGGTGGAGTAGGGCTTGTGTTGTTGGCGATTTTCCTCGACCGCCTCACCCAGGCCATGGGCGCCCGCAGCAGTGCGGACCCGAGCCTGCGCTGGTATCAGACTGGGCCGCTGGGGCTTTTGCTGAAAGTGTTCGGCTTGCGCCACTCCTCGCGTCGCCGCGCTGCCGTGTAACGCTGATTGATTTGTAGTGTTGAACCGCAACAACAACCATAAAAAGGTAAACGACATGACTCATTTCGCACCTCGCAGGATGTTCGGCTACGCAGCAGCGTGCGTGCTTTCTCTTACTTCACTTTGCGCGAGTGCTTCGTATGAAAAGCCCGGCGAGGGGGTCAAGGTTCGCCCTTCCTATCCCATCGCGATGGAAGAGCGAGTGTTGGGTGAGATTGCAATCGCCGGGTTGAAGGAACTGGGATACGACGTCAAGACGCCCAGTGAAACGGAAATCCCGACGATGTTGCTGGCCGTCAGCTACGGAGACGCTGATTACACCGTGAACCTGTGGGAGAAGCTGCATGCCAGCTTCTACAAACGGGCTGGCGGCGACGACACCATGGTCCGTGTCGGTGACATGGTGCCCGGGCTCGTTCAGGGCTACATGATCGACAAAAAAACCGCAGAAGCTCACAACATCCGTTACATAACGGACATGAAGAAACCTGAGATTGCCAAGCTTTTCGATACCGACAATGACGGCAAGGCCGATCTCACCGGTTGCAACCCTGGATGGGGATGCGAGTTGGTGATCGAACATCACCTCAAAGCTTACGATCTCAACAAGTCGATCACACATGTGCGCGGTTCCTACACTGCGCTCATCGCCGACACCATTGCCCGTTTCAACGAAGGCCAGCCGGTCTTCTACTACGCCTGGCTACCGCAATGGGTAGGCGGCATTCTCGTAGAGGGCCGTGACGTAGTGTGGCTGGAGGTACCCAAAACTGATTTGCCAGACGGCGACAACCAGGCCGACACCACCTACCAAGGCAAAAATCTTGGCTTTGCCAAAGACAAAGTGGAGGCCGCGATCAACAAAGAGTTTGCTGAGGAGAACCCGGCACTTGTCAAGTTTCTGTCCCAGTTGCGGGTGAGTTCGGAAGATATCTCGGCAGAGAATTTCAAGCTTCACGAAGGTGAAGACAAGATTCCCGACATCCAGCGCCATGCGAAGGAATGGATCGCTGCGCATCGACAAGAGTTCGATGGCTGGCTTGAGAATGCTCGCAAGGCTGCGACCGTAACCGATCGCTGATTACGCAATCATTCAATCCCACTTATTCGCCCAGCGCTGCGCTCTGAAGAGCGCGGCGCAACACGGCTAAGGCTGGATACTCATGATGAATTCGCCGTTCTCAATCCCCTCGGCAGCCAGAAAGATCGATCCTGCAAGACAGCGCGCAGCAGCGTTGAAACGCGATGGGTCTGAAGATAACAACGATCGCGTCGAAATCGGCCCCACCCCGCTGGCTTTCTCAGAATGGGAAACCCTCGGGCTTGTACCGCCGAACCTGCCCGCCATGCGTGAATATCGCTTGCGTCGATTGCAGGCACAGTTGGTGGCCCGCGACCTTGCGGGTGTCCTTCTGTTCGACCCGCTCAATATCCGCTATGCCACCGACACCACGAACATGCAGTTATGGACGACGCACAACCCAGCGCGTGCCTGCTTTGTCGCAGCCAGTGGCCACGTTGTTCTATGGGATTTTCACGGGTGTGCGCATCTCTCTGCCCACCTGCCACTGGTGAGCGAGCTGCGTAGTGGTGCGTCATTTTTCTATTTTGAAACCGGGGAGCATACCGAACATCACGCTCGCCGTTTCGCTGCCCAGATTGACGAGCTGCTGCGCCAGCATGCGGGCGGGAATCGTCGGCTTGCGGTGGATCGTATCGAGGTCGCCGGTCTGCGCGCTCTGGATGCACTTGGCGTCGAGGTTCAGAGCGGGCAAGAGGTGACCGAATTCGCTCGTGTCATCAAGGGCCCCGACGAGATTCTGGCCATGCGCTGTGCAGTGGCTTCTTGCGAAGCTTCTATTGCTGAAATGCGTCAGGTCATGCGCGCAGGTGTCACCGAGAATGATGTCTGGGCCGCGCTGCACGCGGGGAATATCCGGCGAGGAGGGGAGTGGATCGAAACGCGCATCCTCAGTTCAGGGCCACGTACCAACCCTTGGTATCAAGAGTCCGGTCCCCGGGTTCTGAGTGAGGGTGATCTGCTCTCATTCGATACCGATCTGATTGGTGTCTACGGTTACTGCGTGGACATGTCCCGCAGTTGGATCTGCGGAGACAGTGAGCCCACGGCAGAACAAAAGCGCCTTTACCGCATTGCCCATGAGCACATCACCTCGAACACGCAGATGGTCCGGCCAGGCATGAGCTTCGCGGAGCTTACCGCCAAGGGGCATCGTTTGCCTGAATCATGCCGCCAGCAGCGCTACGGCGTGATGTTTCATGGGGTTGGGCTTTGCGACGAATACCCGTGCATACGCTACCCGGAGGACTTTGAGTCGCATGGTTACGCCGGCGTGCTCGAGCCGGGGATGGCACTCTGCGTCGAGGCCTACATCGGTGAGGTGGGCGGGCGTGATGGCATCAAGCTCGAGAATCAGCTGCTGGTCACCGAGACTGGCTGTGAGGTGCTGACTCGATACCCCTTCGAAGACAGCTTCCTCAGAGACTGAGTTCGTTGGGCTGGTAGTTTTACAAAGGAGAAGCAGTAATGAGTGCAAACAATAGAGGCGTCGTGTACCTGGGCGCAGGCAAAGTTGAAGTCCAGCACATCGACTATCCGAAAATGCAGGACCCGCGCGGCAAGAAGATCGAACACGGCGTCATTCTGAAAGTGGTGTCGACCAACATCTGCGGCTCGGACCAGCACATGGTCCGCGGCCGCACCACTGCCCAGATCGGCCTGGTGCTGGGGCACGAGATTACCGGTGAGATCGTCGAAAAGGGCAGCGATGTCGAGCGCATGCAGATCGGCGACCTGGTGTCGGTGCCGTTCAACGTAGCCTGCGGCCGTTGCCGCTCCTGCAAGGAAATGCACACCGGTGTCTGCCTCACCGTTAACCCGGATCGCCCGGGTGGTGCTTATGGGTACGTCGACATGGGCGACTGGACGGGCGGCCAGGCTGAGTATGTGCTGGTGCCGTACGCCGACTTCAACCTGCTCAAATTGCCAGAGCGCGACAAGGCCATGGAAAAGATCCGTGACCTGACCTGTCTGTCCGACATTCTGCCGACCGGTTACCACGGCGCCGTCACAGCGGGCGTCGGCCCAGGCAGCACTGTCTACGTTGCCGGTGCCGGCCCGGTCGGCCTGGCTGCAGCTGCTTCGGCGCGCCTGCTGGGCGCTGCCTGTGTGATCGTTGGCGACCTGAATCCGCTGCGCCTGGCGCATGCCAAGGCACAAGGATTCGAAGTGGTCGACCTGACCAAGGACACCCCATTGCACGAACAGATCGCCGACATTCTGGGCGAACCAGAAGTAGACTGCGCGATCGACGCGGTAGGTTTCGAAGCGCGCGGCCATGGTCACGAAGGCGCTAAACAGGAAGCGCCAGCTACCGTGCTCAACTCGCTCATGCAGGTGACCCGTGTAGCAGGCAAGATTGGTATTCCGGGCCTCTACGTGACAGAGGACCCGGGCGCGCACGATGCGGCTGCAAAGTTGGGTGCCTTGAGCATCCGCTTCGGCCTGGGCTGGGCAAAATCGCACAGCTTCCACACCGGCCAGACGCCTACGATGAAGTACAACCGCCAGCTGATGCAGGCGATCATGTGGGACCGCATCAACATTGCCGAAGTAGTCGGTGTACAGGTGATCAGCCTGGATCAAGCACCTGAAGGCTACGGTGAGTTCGATGCGGGCGTGCCCAAGAAATTTGTAATCGACCCCCACAAGATGTTCAGCGCGGCTTGATCAGGCAGGCGAGCTAACCGCTGCATCGAAGCGCGGTGGCAGAGCGAGGCCACAGCGTTCGTTGTACAGGTTGGTGCATTGCAGCGAATGAACGCCGTGGCCACTGGGCCGCGGCGTTTACATTTGTGCAGCCGTTTAGTACCGACAATGAGATTTTGAACGATGCGAATTTATGATGCTGAAACCATCGCCTCCTTTTTGGACTGGGGGAGGGTGATACAAGCACTTCACGATGCACATCTGGGCCCGCGTCCACAGGGAGAAAGTTTTTTCATCGGAAATAGCGGCTACGGACTGTTGAGTCGAGGTGTGGTTCTTCCCGGTTACGGTGCAGGGTTGAAGGTGTGCTCCATCACCCCTTCCAATAGCCAGCTGCAGCCGCCATTGCCGGTGGAACAAGCCCGTTTTCTGGTCATAGATGAGCAGAGTAAAGCAATCGTTGCGTTAATGGATGGCCCTGAAATCACCCGGTGGAAGACCGCCGGCGATTCCGCCCTTGCGGCTTCTTTCCTGAGCAGAGTGGATAGCCGCACGCTGCTTGTGGTCGGGGCTGGCCCTATCGCCCGGGCACTGTGCGAGGCCTACTTGCATGTGCGGCCCTCGATCAGACAGGTTCTGCTTTGGAATCGATCCCCCGAAAAGTGGCGGGCGGCGGTTCCCACATTTGGCGATGACGTGTTGGTGGAGGTAGTGACTGACCTGCCGGCAGCGATCGCAAAGGCGGACATCATTACTTGTGCCACAAGCGCCTCGGAGCCGGTAATTCCTGGCGCCTTGGTTCGTCCCGGCACGCATGTGGACCTGGTTGGAGGCTTTCGCGAGGAGATGCGGGAAGCCGATGATGACCTGTTCATCAATGCTCGTGTGTACGTAGACGATTTTACGACCGCGCAGGTTAGCGGCGATATTTGCGGGCCGAGGAAAACGGGCATTTTGCGAAGAATAGAGGGTGATCTGTACGATCTTTGCCGCCCGGAACCTTTGCTCCGAGCGGCAGAAGAGATCACGGTCTACAAGAACGCCGGCGGTGCGCATCTGGACCTTGTTGTCGCACAGACGGTGCGTAGCTTGCACCGTTGAGCCCTCACGCCCTGATGCGGGAGCTGCAGCGGCCTTCAAGACCGCCCCAGGCCCCTGCGTTCGGGCTCACTGCGAATCACCATGGACACGCCTACCGCCGACACACACAATCCGAGGATGATTGACCAGGAAAAGGGCTCTCCAAAGCTGATCCATGCCCAGATGATCGTCACCGCAGGACTGAAATACAGTACGCTGGCGACCCGGGTCGGCGATGATCGCTGGAGGCATATCCAGTAAAGCCCATAACCGCCAAGGGTCGACAACAGTGCGGTCCATATCACACTTGCCGCAAAACCCGTTGAGGCCACGGGCGCAACGCCTGTATCAAAGCTACATGCCACCCCGAAGCACAGCGTGGCCACGAAGCACTGTATCCACAAGGTCGCAAGCATGCTCACCCGCTTTGCTTTCGGGGCGGTTTTTTGCCAGACGCTGGCCACGGCTAACGAAAGCATCCCCAGGAGCGGGAGCCCATAGGCCCATAGCGGCGCGTTTCCGATCCCAAGCACTTCTTGCGTGACAATGATCACGCCCACCAGACCAATGCCCAAGCCGGCCCAGGCTCTGGCCGAGAGTTGCTGTTGCCCTAAACCGATAGCTATGACCGCCGTCCCGATGGGTAACAGATCTGCTATCAGGGCGGCTAGCCCAGCAGGCACACCCAGTGCGATCCCTTGAATCACGCCGCCCAGATAGCCGGTCATGGCCAGAAAACCGATCGAGGCCTGTTTTCCCAGGAGGGGCAGGGGTGTGCGCCGTAATTCGCGCCAGACCCAAGGCGTCAGCACGGCTGCCACTACCAGGCAGCGCCAGAACACGACCAGAAACGCCGGCGCGTGATCGATGGAATACCTCGCTCCGATGAATCCCGAGCTCCAGGTGACGACCATGGCTGCTTCTAACAGGGGAAGCGGGAGAAGCATGGGTGAAGCGACACGGGCCAGCATGCGGGAATCTCCAGAATGAAAACTTGACCCTACGCAGTGCTGGTCATTTAATAAAACGAATTCTTGTGATGCAGTAGTTTAAAGGTGATCAACCATGAGCTCGACACTGGATATCGCGCTACTCAGAACATTCCATACCGTTGCGCACCTCAGGCAATTCAAGTCCACTGCCCAACAGCTTCACAAAAGCCCGGCCGCGATAAGCGTGCAGATCCAGAGACTTGAGCAGGCGGTCGGAGGCCGGCTGCTTGACCGTGATAATCAAGGGGTGGCATTGACGCCGTTGGGACGTCGCTTGCTGGCCAATACTCGCGAATTGCTCTCTGTGCATGACCGGACTGTCAATGAGCTGAAGGTGGCGCCAGCGGCTGGAAGAATTCAGCTTGGGGTGCCCGACGAGTACGTCGTGCATGTCATGCAGGACATACTCCCGGCTTTTATCGCGGCCTGGCCTCAAGTGACGCTGGAGATCAGCACGGCGCCCAGCTTCACGCTTCTGCAAGCGGTAAACGAAGACCGCCTGGACGTAGCGATCATTGCTCACCCGTCAGGACGCCTTCCAGGTGGCCACCTGCTTCAGGCAACCAGTCCCGTTTGGGTGGGGGCCTTTGAAGGCCTGGAATTCTATGCGCAACCGATACCTGTCGCTTTGTATGCCTCCCCATGTCCTTATCGAGAGGCCATGATAGATGCGCTGGATGGCGCCAGCTTGTCCTGGCGGCCCGTCCTGGATACGCCGTCAGGTGCAGCAGTCAAGGCGTGTGTCGAGAGCGGGATTGGCGTCAGCGTAATCGACCGCGCTCGGCTCACGCCAGGCATGTTCATCATGCATGAGCTTCCGGCACTTCCCATCCATCATATTTGCCTGATCAACAACCCCAGAGCGCGTATGGCTGACCGGGCTGCGATCGAACTGCTTATCGCCTCGATCCGGCAAAAATTCAAACTGTGAAGCGGACCGCCCGGCAGTTCCAACGTGCGCCAAAGAACCTGTCGCGGTTTTCGCTTTCATCACAATTACAGATTCCGGTAGTCAGTATCAGGAATCCTGATAGAGCGAACGCATATGCTGTTTCTGTAATTTCACAGGCGTAGACTCGGAGCCACGCCGGATTACAACCGGCACAAAAGACAAGTACAAAAATGTCATCTGGAGTCACGCATGAACACTCAAGTTTCGGTCGAAGACCTGCCCCTTAGCCGCTTCCATGTAAGAACGGTATTAAGTGGGACAGGTGGACAGTTCAGTGACGGGTTCGTATTAGGGATTATCGGCATTGCCGTCAGCATGGCAGCTGGCCCCCTCCAATTGAATGCGCTTTGGATGGGCTTGCTAGGTGCAGCCTCCCTAGCAGGTCTCTTTATTGGTAGCCTGGTTGCAGGCCCCCTGGCAGATAAATTCGGACGCCGAAAAATCTTCGCCTGGGATATGTTGCTGTTCGCTGCCATCTCCGCCTCACAATTTTTCGTCACCTCTCCCGAACAATTGCTGGTTCTACGCCTGTTGCTTGGGCTGGTGCTCGGTTTCGATTACGTGGTCAGCAAGTCCTTGGTCACGGAGTTCGCTCCACGGCGCTACCGCGGACGACTGCTGAGCGTTCTTGCCGCAGCATGGGCGGCAGGTTACGTCGCCGCATATCTTATCGGTTTCGTCCTGCGTGATCTTGGGCCAGACGCCTGGCGCATCATGCTCGCTGTCAGCGGCATCCCTGCATTGCTGATCCTGCCACTGCGAATGGGCGTGCCTGAATCTCCCATCTGGCTGATGGCCCGTGGTCGCAAAGAAGAAGCCCTGGCGATAATCCGCGATAAATTCGGCCCCAACGTTTACCTGCCGGTCCCGAGCGCGACTCCCAAGAAAACCGAGGGTGCCTGGGCCGAGCTGTTCAGCAAGCGGTGGCGGAAAAACACCATTGTCGGCTGCGTCTTCTACACCTGCCAGGTCATTCCGTTCTTTGCGCTGGGGACCTTCGCGCCGCGTGTTCTCGAGGCCCTCAACGTCCAGGACAAGTTCGTCGGTGGGCTGGTCTACAACGTGTTGCTGATGATCGGTGCATTGCTTGGCCTGATGATCATCGACCGAATTTCCCGCCGCGCATTCCTGGTTGGTACCTTCTACCTGAGTGCAATAGGCCTTGCCGTCCTGGCCTTTGCCGGGTTCGGTCCGGTTGGCACCATTATCGCCTTCGGCTTCTTCGCCTGTGTACTGGCTGCAGCCGTCAACCTGGAATTCGTTTACCCGCCGGAACTGTTCCCCACTCACCTGCGCGCCTCGGGTATCGGCATGGCCGTAGCGGCAAGCCGATTCGGTTCTGCTTTTGCTACCTTCCTGTTGCCTATCGCCGTACAGGACCTCGGTATCCACGTCGCACTGGGTGTGTGTGTCGCTGTCTTGCTGATCGGTGGTGTGGTGTGCCATCTGTTTGCGCCGGAGACCAGTAAAGAGCAGTTGTCTGCCGTCACGACCGATACCCATGGGGCGTTGCCGCCTGAGGCCTGCGCAGTGCCTCCTGCCGGGCGCAAGATCGGCTGACACCAGCTTGACCGACTCACGATCCTGAACGAGTAGAGCCTATGCCGACCGACAAGCTTATCGACATGTACGCCGTGCAAGTTTTCATTGCGGTTGCAGAGACGGGAAGCATGTCGGGCGCGGCGGTGCGTCTCGGGATCTCCCAGTCTGGTGTTTCGCAAATGGTCAGGCAGTTGGAAGAGGAGCTGGGCGTCATCTTGATCAACCGCACGACGCGGCCAATGACGCTTACCCCCTTTGGCATGGCGCTGAAGAACAGAGGATCCTTGCTCAGCGAAGAGCTCTCTCACCTCAAGGCACAGGTGCTGGATGCCGGTCGCGGTGTGAAACCGGACCTTCGGATCGGTTTGGTGGATTCCTTCGCCGCCACCTGCGGCTCGGTTTTCACCAAGCAGCTTTTGGGCAAGGTGTCTCAACTGTCGATTCGAACCGGCTTGAGCCCTCAGCAGGGTGAATCGCTACTGCGCAGGGATCTGGATCTGATCGTGACCAGCGACCCGCTCATGGATGCGAACGTGGAGCGGTATCGAATCCTGTCGGAGCGATACTTCGTGATCACGCCTAAAGATAACCGGCCAGCGATGACCTCCATGGAAGAGCTCCGGGCGCTGGCCAATGTTCTACCCGTAGTACGTTTCAACAGAGCCTCTCAGGTGGGTCTTCAGATTGAGCGGCATTTGCGTGGCCTGGATATCCGCGTGCCCAATCGTCTGGAACTCGACAATGCCGATGCGCTGACCTCGATGGTCGCTGAAGGCATAGGTTGGGCGGTGACCAGCCCGATCTGTTTTTTGCAGGCCGCCCATTGGGTGAACGATGTTGCAGTTCATCTCACACCCGATCTGGGACTGCAGCGCTCGCTGTACCTCGTAGCCCGCCGCGATGAATACAGCTCTTTTTTTGCTGATGCATGTGAAATTGCTCATGACGTTGTGCTCAACACCTTTTTGCCCCGCCTAACCGCACTGGGGTGTGGTGTTGAAACACTGATAAATATTGCCGAGGTTAAATAGCCGTGAACACCTTTGATAGCGTGAAAGAACGTCTGGAACGTGACTATGTGGGTGAAGTCCAGATTCCTGGGGACAAATTGTATGGCGTCAATTCGCTGCGTGGCTACGAGAACTTGACCGTTTCGCCACTGACGGTTGCCCACTACCCGGAGTTCCGCAATGCGTTTGCCCAAGTCAAATGGGCAGCTGCCCTGGCCAACCTGGACTGTGGAGTATTGACCAACGCTCAATGTGATGCGATCGCCCAGGCGTGCCAGGATGTGATTGCGGGCAATTGTGACAGCTCTCTTATCGTTGACTTGCTGGAAGGGTCAGGCGGCACGTCCACCAACATGAACTTCAACGAAGTAATCGCCAACCGCGCCCAGCAGTTGCTTGGACACGAAGCGGGCTCGTACGAAGTCGTGCACCCCAACGATCATGTGAACTGCTCGCAGTCCACCAACGACGTGTACCCGGCGGCCTTGAAGATCGCCACCCACGCCATGCTGGGTGGGCTGATCGCAGAAGTCGGGCTGCTGGCTGCCGAGTTCGATCGCAAGGCGCTGCAGTTTGCTGACATCCTGCACCTGGGTCGCACCTGTCTGCAGGACGCCCAGCCGATGCGGCTGGGTCAACTGTTTTCCGGCTACGCTTCGCTGACCCACCGCCTGGCCGACGAACTGGCCGGGGTTCGGAGCAAACTGCATACGCTGCCCCTGGGCGGTACCGCGATCGGTACGGGCTTCGGCGCGCCGGCCGCTTATCGAGCTTCGGTGTATCAACATTTGGCCGCCATCACTGGTGTGGCCTACAAGGCGCCATCGAACTCCTTTGATGCCATGCAGAACATGGATGTCTTCTCGCGGGTATCGGGTGAGTTGCGTACTTGTTCCGCTTCCATCGCCAAGATCGCGGCTGATCTCACCGTGCTCTCCTCGGGACCGGTTGCCGGATTGGGTGAGGTTAAGTTGCCGGAAGCCCAGGCTGGCTCGTCGATCATGCCTGGCAAGGTCAACCCGGTCTTGCCGATGTCCATGATCCAACTGAGCTTTGCTGTGATTGGCAACGATACCGCCGTCGCTCAAGCAGTTCAGTACGGTGAGCTCGAGATCAACCACTTCGAGCCGGTCGTGTCTTCTCGGGTGTTTGACAGCATTACGCTGCTGACCAAGGGCATCCGGCAATTCCGGGAAAAGTGCATTGTTGGCTTGACTGCGGATGCGGAGCGAAATAAAGCGCACCTCACCCAGTCCATGGCTGTCGCCACTGCTTTGGTGCCCAAACTTGGGTATGCGAAGGTGAGTAAACTGGCCCGCCAATCGGTGAGCGAAGGGCGGTCGTTGCTCGCAATCATGGAAGAGACAGGTGTAATGAGCGAGGCGGAAGCAATCGCGGCCATTGAAAAAGCATCGCGACCAGTCTTCGACGTCTGACGGTACGACAACTTGCAAGATACGTGCTACGTGTCTTGCAGGTTTTAATGAGAGTAAATGTGGTGAATGCGGCTGAATTGCTGGCAGAAATGAAGTCCATGGGGTTGGCGTTTGCTGTCCAAAGACATGCTGCCGTCCTGACCATGGCTGAATCAGGCGAACTGGAGCTAATGCTTCAGGGGGAGCGCTGCAAGAATCTGCTGTTGCGCGATAAAACCGGGCAGCTTTTTCTGGTCATGACCCTTGCTGACAAGGCCATAGATCTCAAGACGCTTCGGGCGTCACTCGGCTCTGCTCGGCTTTCCATGGCGAGCCACGATCAGATGTTCGAGACGCTCGGCGTCAAGACCGGTGCGTTGAGCCCTCTGGCATTGGTCAACGACACCCAGCGCGCAGTCAAGCTGGTTATCGACAGTGAGCTCCAGCTAAGCCCTGGGCTTTTGCTGCATCCGCTCGATAACTCCATGAGTGTCCAGCTTTCTACCCACGCCCTGGGCAATTTTTTGTCTGAGCTGGGGTATGCCCCCGCTTGGACGCCGCTGTAGGCATAGCGCTGTGAATGCAAAAAGCGAAGCCATGGGTTGGCTTCGCTTTTTTGTGCCTACAGATATGAGCTGAGTGCTTCAGTCACAAGCGTCATGGCTAGCGCTCATGTCCAATCTCGCTGGCCAGCCCTGCCTTGCACGCCAAAAGTGCATCGGTGTACCGGTTCGGCTCTCGTTCAAAGCGGAACGTCGGGATCGGCATAGAGATGGCGAAGCAGCCAAGCACCGTATCCAGAGCGACCGCAGTGGTGGTGATGCCTTCCATCAATTCGCCATGATCACAGGAAAAGCCCAGCTGGCGGATGCCATCCAGCTGTTGAAATATCTGGTCATCGAGCGGGTCACTTGCCGCATCTGCACTGACCATCATGCTCCGGATCTTCTCGTCATCTTCAAGTGCCAATAGCGCACGTCCCGCTGATGTTCCATGCAGTGGCAAATCGAGCAGCCCCAGCCTGGGCATGACCTGCAGTTCACGATCAGCCACCACGCGATGTTCCACCAGCAGCCGAAGCCCGTCCGCACAAGACAGTACAGCAGTCTCCTGGACGCTGCCGCTGAGCTTTTGAAGCCACGGGTGGACAATCGTGATGCGGTCGGCATGCGCGTGGGTTACGAGCCTCAGCAGGCCAGCACCCAGGCGGATACCGCCTGCGCCCTCGCTTCGGATCATGCCTTCCTCTTCCAGCGCGCCCACAATCCGCTGCACCGTGGAGCGCGGGAAACCAACCTGCTGAGCGATTTCTCCAAGACTCAGCCCGTCGGGCCTTTTGCCTAGCAAATTTAATATCTTGGCTGCACGCGCAATCACTTGGATACCGCCGCCACGTTCGTCGCTGGTGCCTGCCTGATTCGATGGTTCCATGCTCACCTCCCAGTTTCCGGTCACTGTACCACATTGTGGTACGCATTTTTTCGCGATACAGTGACCACATTGTGATACAGATCATGAGGTGGGGTGTGCTCCGGGAGTTTTCATTTGCAGGGCTGTTGGTAAGCCCGATGGTGGTATGTGTGCTTATCGCGGCGTTGCTCACGGCCATGACGCTTCGGCTGATCCCAGGGCGGCTGGAAATGCTGTTCCAGGTCAGACCTGCCTGGTTAGGGCTCGCGATTTTCACAGGCTATACCGCCGCGGCTTTATCCATTCTGGATGGGGGTTTGAAATGAGCGGTGTGGTACGCGTTTCGATGACCTTGCTGATCGCCGCCGCTACGATTGTTGCTGGCTCCTGGGTATGGAACCACTATCGATATTCGCCGTGGACTCGGGATGGGCGCGTGCGTGCAGACATCGTGGTGGTCGCCCCTGACGTTGCCGGCTGGGTAACCCGGTTAAGTGTTCGGGATAACCAGGCGGTCAGGAAGGGCGACCTCTTGTTCGTGATTGATCCTGCCCGGTATCTGGCAGCCTTGAACGAAGCAAAAGCGAAGATGGAGCATGCGAAACATGCCTGGCAACTAGCCGCCGGCCAGGAGCGTAGGCGAGTTCCGCTCGCCAGAATCAACGCTATCAGCGCCGAGGATTTGGACAATGCCCGCTCCCAGGTACTGCTCGCCAAATCCGAATATGAAATGACCAAGGCGCAGTGGGACAAAGCTCGGATCAATCTCGCGCGCACCCGAGTCACCGCCCCGGCAGATGGCACCATCACCAATATCCGGCTGCAGGAGGGCAATTACGTGACGCAGGGTGGCCCGGCATTCTCCTTGATCAAAGATGGCTCGTTCTACGTGACCGCGTACTTTGAAGAGACCAAGTTGCCCAGCATCAGCGAAGGGGACATGGCTGATATCGCGCTGATGAGCGGTGGGCCGATCTTGTCAGGGCGGGTCACGAGCATCGCCAAGGGCGTCGCCAACACGAACACCCAATCCGACCCCATGTTGCTGCCGCAAGTGCAGCAGGCATTCAACTGGGTTCGGCTGGCGCAACGTATACCCGTGGATATCCGGCTCGAGACCGTGCCGCGTGAAATACGCTTGAGTGCGGGCATGAACGTCTCAGTGAGACTCGTACCTGCTCATGGCGCGGTCGCTGGCCGATGAGAACCGTGCTCATACATTACCTGCAGCCGAACTTGCGCAGCGTTCTCTTTGCGCTGAAAGGGGTGTCTGCGGTCGCATTGGCGCTCGCTGTCTCCATGGGCCTGGATCTGGACAAGCCGTTCTGGGCGATGGTCGCCTCGATGATGCTACAGGCGCGCCCCGAAACCGGCCTCGTGATCGAAAAGGCGTTGTGCTTGATCCTTGGCTCGACACTGGGCGCAGCTGTGGCCATATTTATCCTGGATAACTTCATGCCTTATCCGACGCTGGCCATTGGTGCGTTGGCTGTCTGCGTTGCCTTCACTTCAGCGCTGGCTTCAACCGAGCGTCATGTCAATTTCATCTTTGGGCTCGCACTTGTTTCGGTGACGGCCATCCTGATCGTCATGTTCGCGATAGCCGATCCCGCGACCACTAGCAGCGGGTCAATATTCCTGGTGGTCAGAGCGAGGCTGACCGAGGTGATCGTAGGCGCAAGTTGCGCAACGCTTTCGAGCCTGTTCCTGTTTCCTTGGCGGGTTGAGATGCTGGTCAAAGGTCATGCAAAACGGCTGCAGGCTTTGAGCATGGGTTACATCGAACTGCTGCTGCAGCCAGAGCCAGATCGTGCAGCGCTTCACCAGCAGCGTCTGGGCATGATCGCCCTGGTCACCACGATCAACGATGAATCGAACGCCGGTCGCTACGAGCGGGCCAACACCATTCGCGCTGCTCTGTATATGGCGAACGCTGCCCTGACAGTGATCGCCTGTGGCCAGACAGTTGAGGGATGGTTCAGGCAGAACAAAGCGAGCTGGGTAGGCTTGCTGGCTGCGCACAACACAGATCAAGGTGTACAGCATTCCCCGCTGCAGCTTCTGGCTGAGCTAAGCCAAAGATCCTCTAAGATCCAGGTGGATGACCTCGACGCCGCGTTTCAGGAGTTGGCTAGGGCCAGTGCGTTGATGTCTGCAGCAGATGAAACCTTGGAGAAGAATGAACATTTCCATGAGCCTGGTCCACGCCTGAAAAGGCACAGGGACTGGCGGACCGCCGGAACATCAGCGCTGCGCAATGCAGTGGTGTTTCTTGCCGTAGCTTACGTATGGATCCTGTCCGATGGCGCCCCAGCGTTGATCATGATGATGGTACTGCCCACTCTTTTCTCGCAAATGTTCGGCGCTGCACCGGCACCGGCGATGATGGTTCGTAAACTGATAGTAGGGGTAGCCCTCGCGGTACCGGTGGCAACCTTTTTGGTGCTGGGAACGGTTGCCCAAGGCCCTGATCATTTTGCAGCTTTAATCATGATTCTGGCTTGCCCCCTGTTTCTTGGCCTGATGGCGATGACGTCGCCTGCCTTAACGCCGTATGGACTGGGCTTTTGCCTGACGCTGGCGGTGTCGACCCAGCCTAGCAACTACATGACGTTTGCAGTTGATCAAGCTGTTACGACCGGCATCGGTGTCATAGCGGGTCTCGGCGTCCTCTTCATTGCGTTCGCCCTCACAGGACCCCCCAAAGGCGTTGCGTTACAGAGGCGGGTAATCCAGGCGTTGGCTGCCGACTTGACCTTCATGAAGGCGACAGGAAAGCCGGTAGCGTGGTTCAACCGGCGTGTGGTTGAACGACTCGCTTACCTACACGGTTATGCACCCGATACCGTCGAGGGGCGAGAGCTCACCGTGCACGGCTTGGCTCTGCTTGAGAAAGGGCATCGCTTGACAAGGAATCGTTCAGCTAGTGGCTGAAGCCAGCCGGGATAAGTCCCTGGCTGACAAGCCCGCCTTCTGTGGCCCTAACCCAGATGCGCAGGCATATTGGACGGGCTGTGCGATCAATCGGGGCGGACCGGGTATTTGCCCCAGCATACCAATCGTAGATCCGGTCACTTCCTTGGCCTGCAAAATGAGTCCAGAATTGAGGCTATCCCCGTTTCAGGGATAGCTGAAAAGCCTTAGTTTTCAACGGCTCGGAAGGCGGATGCGAGTCTCGTTTCCATCCTTTAACTCAGTTCAGCCAGCACCTTGCCTTTGTCAGGTTGTTTTGCAACCTGACAGTGCATAGCGAGCTCATTCCTCCATCAGTTGTTTTCGTTTTTCCAGCAGATCACCTCGTCGATACGCTGCTTCAGTCGCATTACTCTTCAGAAGTAATAACCCACGTTGCTGTAGACCTGATTTTCCCACCGATTGCTGCCGCCGCTACCCAGGCTCTGGGTAAAATCACTCCCGCCGATGTACGGGTCATTGCGACCATGCAGCCATTCCAGCGCCACAAAGAGCCGCCCCAGGTTGAACGAACTGCCGAGAATGGCTCGCTGTGAATTGCTGAATTGCCCCTCGTCCTTGTCGAACAGGCTGTAGTTGGCATATACCTTGACCTTCGACAGCCAGCCGAAGCGTGAGGCTAGTTCATAGCTGACGTCCGCCAAGTACAGGTTGCCCTTGGCGGCGACATTGAACGTGGCATCGAAGCCGCCAAAACTCACCAATGTGTCGGTCCCCATGTTCTTCGGAGTCATTCGCTGGCGCGCAGCCATTGCCTGGAAACCGAGCGGGCCCCTTTGGGCTTTGAGGTGCAGTGCCGTGGCCAGGCGCTGGCCGTCGCGGTTGGTGTCGTTGTTGTGCAAGTTCGAGGACAGCATCGACACGCCGAGCTCACCCTGCCAGTCGCCAACGCTGTAGCGACGGGCAATACGCCCGACGAGGATGTCGCGCTCTTCGTTGTCGCTGCCTTGCGCCACATAGCTGTCGGCCGAGGCCACGCTGGTGCCGTAGGTGCGGCCGCCGCGGCTGGTGCCGTGACCCTGTTGCGCGGTGACCGGGTAGTAGGCCGCGCTCAGATCCCAATCATCGAACTGGCCGAGGTACTTGATGCCGATGTCCTGGGTATCCTCCAGGCCGACCACGTTGCCGAGGGTCTCGAAGAAGGTATTGCCAAAGTACCGGCCCAGGCCGAAGGGGATGTCGGTCAGGCCAAGCTGGACCTGATGCGCAGGGGAAAACCTGTAGCCCACCCAGGCATGCTCGAAGAAGGCGATATCACCGATGTCATTGGTGTACTGAAAAGGGTAGGCATTGCCGTAGAAGCGATATTGTACCGAGCCGATCCAGTGCTCCGAGTCGTAATCGGCACGCAGGATAAGCGTGTCGAAATCGAACCTGGAAATATCCCGGTCCGGGTCGATATCGAGCCGGCCGCGGATTGCACCGCCGATGTCCAGGTGCTCGGTCACCGGCACGGCCGCGGCCTGTTTTGGTTGATCTAGGAGGGCGAGCAACATCAGCGCGAACGCATAGCGTTGAATCTTCATGAATCGCTCCGGAATTATTGTTTTAAGGGCGACGAGGAGAGAATTGCAGACGTGACTGGACACAGTGGCGCCCGGGCGACGCGCCAGGCGAGCCCATTACCACTGTGCATAGGACTGATTTGGAGACCTGCCCCGGGGCCATGCGTCCCGGGGCAGGTGAGGGCAAGCGCTGCTTAGCCTCTCAAGGCCGAGGTGGCTGCCTCGTCGACCTGCAGCGTGAGCGGGTCGATGACCACGCCGTAGTCACGCTTGGCGGCTTCGATGCTGATGTATTCGTCGAGTACGTCTTCCAGCACTTCAGTCACGGTGCGCTGGCGTGGATTGCCCCAGCCACCGCCACCTGTGCTTTCGAACATGAACACATCGCCTGCTTTGAACTTGTGCGAGGCCAGTAGTGGGCTGGACCACGAGCCGTCGCTGGCCAGGCCACCAATGACCCGAACGTCGCCGTTGGCATGGATATGACTGGCACGCTGTACAGCGCTGGGCAGGCCGCCCGAAGCGCCGGGGCTGCCTTCGAGGGTACGCGAGGTTTCCATGCCCAGTTCGCCGCCGCCAAGGAAGCGTACCTTGAAGGTAGCCCCTAAGCCGCCACGGTGGCGACCGGCACCTGACGAATCGCCTCGCAGCTCGAAGGCCTCGTAGGCGATGGGGAAGAACAGCTCGGCGGTCTCGGCCGGCATGTTCATGCAATTGCCCAGCGGGTCCATGGTGACGCTCATGCCGTCGGCATATGGGGTGCCGCCCCAGCCACCGGCCGGCAGGTCGGAGAACACGTCGGTCTTACCGTCGGGCGAGGTGCAGCTGGCGACGAACCAGTTGCATTCCGAGCATGTGGAACCGGTGATTTTCTCGGGGATGGCCTTGGCCAGGGCCTGCCAGATGGCGCTGGTGATCTTCGACGAGGTCAGCGTGGTGCAGCCGATGGTCGGCGCCGGCCATTGTGCGTTCAGCCAGCAGCCCTCAGGCAGCACGACCTCGATCGGGTTGAACATGCCTTGGTTCTGCGGCGCATCGGGCGCCAGAAAGAACTGCAGTGAATACAGCGCGGCAGAAATGGTGTTGGCTCGCGGCGAGTTGATCGCGCCCTGACAGATGGGGTCGGTACCGGCGAAGTCGACCTTGATCGAGGTGTCCTGGATCTCCAGGGTGACCTTGAGCTTGACCCGCTGGTCGCTGATACCATCGGTGTCGGCGTAGTCCTCGGCCTCGTAGACACCGTTGGGGATCTTGCGGATCGACTCACGGATCATGCGCTCGGTGTAGGCCTGGATCTTCTTCATGGCCTTCTTCACCGTTTCGGCGCCATAGCGCTCGCAGGCCCGTTGCAGCTCCTGTTCGGCGCCCAGCAGCGCGCCCAGGTGCGCCTGCAGGTCGCCCTTGATGAAGTGTGGAGTGCGTGAGTTGTTGAGGATGATCGCCAGCAGGTCGTCGTTGAGCTTGCCGCCCGAGTAGATCTTCAGCGGTGGCAGGCGCAGGCCCTCGGCCGCGATGTGGGTGCTGAACGCCTGGCCGCCGGCACCGCCGCCGCCCAGGTCCATCCAGTGGCCGCGGCTGACGCCGTAGCCAATGAGTTCCTGCTTGTAGAAGATCGGCTTGATGAAGGAAATATCGTTGATGTGGGTGCCGCCACGATAGGGGTCGTTGACCACCATCACGTCGCCTTCATGCACGTTCTCGCGGCCAATGGTCTTCACCGCTTCCTCGGCACTGAACTTCATCGCCGCCAGGTGCACTGGGCAGTTGGCCGCCTGGCTCAGCAGTTGCAGGTCGGCGTCGTAGATGGCGTTGGAGAAGTCCAGCATGTCCGCCAGGATCGGCGAGAACGAAGAACGTTGCAGCACGGTCGCCATGCGGTCGCTTGCGTACTCGAAGATGCTGCGCATCACCTCGAAGGTGATCGGGTCGATGTCGTTGTCGACGTCATGACCGATGATTTGCTTGCTCATAGTGGGCTCCTTATTTTTATTTTTCGATGTCGATGACCAAGGCGCCCATCGCATTCACATGCGCTTGGGTGTTCGGCGGCATCACGGTGCAGGCGTGCTCGTACTCGATGATTGCCGGCCCCTGGATGCGGTGCTGGGTGCCCAAAGCTTCGCCGTCGTAGACCTTGCACTGCGTCCACTGGCCATCGAAGTACACGTCGCGCACGGTCTTGACTGCATCGCCGTCGGTGGCGTTGACCAGGTCGACCGGGGGCGGCGAGTCCATGCGGCCGATGGCGGTGACGCCGAAGGAGACGAACGCCGGGGCGAAGTCGTCGGAGCTGACGCCGAACTCCTGCTTGTGTGCGGCATGGAACGCCTGCTCGATGCCCGGCAGGCAGGCGGCGGTCAGTTCGCCAGCGGGGATCGGCGTGTCCACTTCATAGGACTGGCCGACATAGCGCATTTGTGCGGTGCGGATCAGTTCGATATCGTTGTCGTCGTCGATGCCCTGTTCGCGCAGCACGGCCTTGGCCTTGGTTTCCAGCTCGGCGATCATTTCGTTGATCTTGCCGAGGTCGGCTTCTTTCACCGGCGAGTAATAGAACCGCTCGAGGTCCTGACGCAGGTTCATTGCCGTGGCGCCGAAGGCCGAAGCGACACCGGCATAGGGTGGCACTATGACCTTGGGGATGTTCATCGACTTGGCCACGATGCAAGCATGCAGCGCACCCGCTCCACCGAAGCTGGCGAATACGAAGTCGCGTGGGTCACGGCCCCGGGCGACGAGGATTTTCTTCACGGCCTGGGCCATATATTCGCAGCCGATGCGGATCATGCCTTCGGCGGTCTCCAGCGGCGACAGACCGATTTGCTTGGCCAGTTGGGTCATGGCCTTGTCCGCGGCCTCGATGTCGAGGTCGAACTTGCCACCCAGGGTTGGTTCCAGGCGCCCCAGTAGCAGGTTGGCATCGGTGATGGTCGGTTGCGTGCCGCCACGGCCGTAGCACACAGGCCCAGGCTCGGAGCCGGCGCTTTTCGGGCCGACGCGTAGCGAGCCCCCCTGATCCACCCAGCCGATCGAGCCGCCACCGGAGCCGACGCTGTGGATGTCGAGCATCGGCACCACGATCGGCACTTCCCATTCCAGTTCATGGTCACGGGTGATTAGGCCCTTGCCATGCTCGACGATGGACACGTCGAAGCTGGTACCGCCGACATCGGTGTGCAGGATCTTGTCGAAGCCGCTGAGTTCGCAGAGGTAGGCCGCATAGGCGACACCGCCTGCCGGGCCGGACTCGAGCATGTCTTCCGGGTGCAGCCGCGCCAGCTCGGCGGACATCACGCCGCCGCTGCTCTTGAGAATCAGCAGCTTGCCGGTGAACTGGTGCTGGCGCAGGCGCGCCTCCAGGTCGTCCATGTACTTGACCATCACCGGCATGCAGGCTGCGCGCACAGCGGTAGTGGTAAAACGCCCGTGCTCGCGGAACACCGGGCGCGTTTCCCCGGAAAGCACCACATGCACGTCAGGGCAATGCTCGAGCAGGATGTCGCGCATCTGCTCTTCGTGGCGGGTGCTGGCATAGGAATTGATGAAGCCGATGCCGACCGACTTGATGCCCGATGCCTTGATCTTCTGCGCGACCTCGTGGGCTATGGTGATATCCAGTGTGCGCTCGGTCTCGCCGCGCACGTTGGTGCGCTCGGGGACGGTATAGCGGAAGCGCCGCTTGATGATGGGTTTGGGCTTGGTCTGGTACGGATCGTATAGATGTTCACGGTGCTGTCGACCGATCTCCAGAGTGTCGCGGAACCCTTCGGTGGTGATGAAGGCCGCATCGGGGTAACTACGCTCGATCAAGGCATTGGTCGCGGTGGTGGTGCCATGCATCAGATGGGAGATGTCGGCGATTGCTATGCCGGCCTTGTCGATGGCTTCCAGTACCGCGATCGAGCGGTCTTGCTTGGTGGTGAGCACCTTGGCTGTCACCTGTTTACCCGAGATTTCCTCCCAGGCGAATAGGTCGGTAAAGGTACCACCCACGTCTACGCCTACTCTCCACATACGATGTTTCTCCGCGCTTGTCGTTTTTGGAATGCTTCAGAACCACATCCCTAGATTCTTCCTCCGCAAACGCAGGCTCAATCAGTCAGAAACAATAAAATCGCAGGGCGTCCCATACGTTCGTATGAGGTGAGTTGGATACGTTATCGCGAGTCGGTGGAAAAGCAGCCTGCGTACTACAGCGCGACTGGATTTCCTGCAACGTTTTCAATTAGCAAAACCGGTGATGCGTTCATGCTCGAATACAAGAACTACTGTTCGATTCCCGCAATTTGGGCGCTTCGTAGTGCTATCCAAAGCGCTGTGACGTCTTCGGTGGATTCGAGAGAGCGTCCTGTAATTTCCTCAATACGTCGAATTCGATAAACCAGCGTCTGCTTGTGAATATTCAAACGCTGAGCCGCTTTCTGCCAAGAGCGATTGTCTTCCAGGAAAACACGCAAGGTGTGCTCGAAACGAGCGCCCTGTTGCTTGTCGTAGTCGGCCAAGTGGCCCAGAACCAGACGATGGACACGCGCGGCCTCGTCAAGGCTGCTGGGTAACCATGACTGTTCGTCGCGGGCTTGAGCGTAGGCCACCAAAGGCCTTGTGGGCCCGCAGTGTGCCAGGGCCAAGCGGGCTTCACGCAAGGCCTCAGGCGCTCTCAATGCGCGACCCAAAGCATTGCTCTGTCCAAGGTTGCATCCCAGTTCTGCTTGAATCTGCCTAGCTGTATCTTCCAGGGAAAACAGGGTGATCAACTCGTCCCCCTGCAGGCGAATCGCGATTCTGGTGTTCAACCGAGCCAGGCGCCGTAGCCAAGCGCTTTGCTCGTCACCGCCTACCTTGGTGATTGCGATAAAAGTCTGCTCAACCGCGCAATCGAAATGAGTCAGGCGCTCCTGCGCTGATCGTTCGGTAATGCGCTGCTGCAGCAGGTCGTCGAGTAATTCCGAGCCTAGACGCAACAAGCGTTGGTGCTCGGCCTGGAGGCGTTCCAGTTCCATGCTCAGCACCCCAACGAGATGGTGCAGAAGTCCATAGTCCAGGAATTCGCCACCGATACCCAACAGGTGGCAGTGCTGCATCGATGGGAGGCCGATAGTGAGCGCTTCTGTCTCTCCATTGCTGCAACGTGATGCCGATGCAGGCAGTTCACGCTTTTCGAGTGCCACACACCAGCTTTCTGGTAGGGCAGGGAGGTCGTCTTGCCAAGGTTGCAATGTCCTGGCATCGAACAGATACAACTGGGCGTGAACGTCTTTGGACAGTCGTATCAGCAGGTCCGCAAGCCCCAATCCTTGCAGCCCCAGACGAGCGCTTTCGTACATCCTGCTAACGGCTTGGCGCCGTTGGTATTCAGCCTCTTTACTGGCGTCCAGGATGGCACGTGTAACAGCCGAGAACGGCACCGAGTAAAAGGTCATCATCACCGGCAACCCGAGCCGTTCGGCCTCCACCTGCAACGCTGTCAGGTCTGCCGGCGCTTGCATGTTCTCACCGATCATGACGCCGGCCAGGCGTGCCTTGGCCAAGCGCTGGACATACAGTTTCTGCGCTTCGGGCTCCACAGGAATGCCGATACCGGTTGTCATCAGCAGATCGCCTTCGCCAAGCCACTCCGTGGGATCCATGAGTTCACAGACATGTGCCCAGCGAACGGCTCGATCGACACCGGCAGCACCTGCCAGTAAGCGAGTTTGCAAGGAAGTGTTGTCGAGAATGTCCTGAACGCAGTACGTCATTTTGACCGGGTACTCATTTTGTATTTGTTCGAAAGAACAGGTATGCCACTGTTTCTCACAACTGCCAAGTTATGGCATCAGGTAGCGAAACGCTTTGGTTGGGACAAGTATTGAAATGTGCGTGAGCGTCGGCTTAGGCTGAAATGGCTGTGCGCAAGCACGAAGGTTTTGCCTCTCTCTACAGGCTGAAAGACAGGAATTACGCATGCCGATACTGCCATCGCAAGAACTGGTTTCTCCATCGCAGTGGTCTGTTTCTGCTTCAGTCGACCTTCACGGGCGCGTGGAGGAAACAGACAGCGCACGAGGTGCACGGCAGCTTCGCACGCTTGAAAGGGTGATTCAGCTCGCAAGGGCATTACTGTTGTCCGGCAAAGATGCTGTCAGATGCATTTGGGTGGCAGAGGACAGCACCTGGCAGGCCGTGAAGATTGAGCGGTGCGATGCCTACACCACAGTGCCAACTGCCGAGGTGAGCCTGCAAAAGCTGGAACCGACGGCTGGCATTTCGTTACGCGAGCTGGATGTGCTGACGTTGCTGGCCGCCGGATTGAGCAACGAGGTTGTCGCACAGCGCTTGGGTCGGAGCCCGCGAACCGTTGCCAAGCACGTTGAACACCTGTTTGAAAAGCTGCAGGTCTGGACCCGAGCAGGGCTCGCCAGCTTCGCTGTGGATCAAGGGCTTTTGAGGTTTCCGACCCCAGGGGGTTGCCAGGGCTTGGCGCTGGGCTCAGCAGTGCTTGAAGGATTGATTGACGAGCTGGATTCGCAGAAGGTAATTCCTCCGGTCAGGCTGCAACGACGGCCGTTGTACATCGGCATTCCGTACAGTGCAGAAGGCCGAGGCTCGGCGGACTCACAGGAAATGCTCAATGGGGCGCAGTTGGCGATAGAGGAGATCAACAGCCGCGGCGGTGTGCTTGGCCGTGAGTTGGCGCTAGTGACCAGCTCCTGTGACCCGAGCGATACAAGATCTATGAGCCAGGCACTTGAGCAATTGGTGAATTGTGAGGTGGACGGCATTACTTCGGCTTATACACATCCACAGGCATTACTCAGTGATCTGTTGAGCGATTACGGCGCGCCGCTGTTGCACTCATTGACCATGGAGTGTGCGGTGGAACCTGTGAGGCAGGAGCCCTTGAGGCTAGGCAATCTCTTTCAGGTCAATGCCAGCGATATTACCTATGGCGTCGGGCTGGCGAGATTCCTCAAGCAGATCATCGCTGAAAAGTTGTGGGCGCCGTCTAACCGCAAGATTGTCATCGTTCAACCTTTCTGGCCTGGGCTGAATCTCGGGCTTTCTGCGCTGGAAAGTCGCCTGGGCGAGCAGGGCTGGGATGTGGAGGTCATGTCAGACCTCGCTGCGCACCCTGTTAATTGGGACCTTGTGGTGACGCAGCTGCACGTCCGGCAGCCCAGCGTAGTGGTGCTGGCGTCCTACTTCATCGAGGATGGTATATCGTTCCAACGAGCATTTTCGCAGTCGCCATTACGGGCGTTGGTGTACATGCTGTATAGCCCATCGGTACCGGCCTACGGCATTGAACTGGGCGCACTTGGCAACGATGTGGTATGGGCAACAAGTGCAGGCGTTTACCCCGATCAGATGGGAGTACGCTTTCGTCAGAAGTACTTCGAAAGGTTCAATCAGGCTTCGGGGTTGTCTCAGGCGGGTTTGGGCTATGACCGCGTGCAGATGCTGGCGAACAGTTGGGCCAGGGTCGGGAATGCAAGACGCTTCTCGCAGGTACGCGATGATCTGCGGCATAGGGTACATCGTGGCGTGACGGGGGCCTGCTACCTCGATAACCCAGGTCAGGTGGGGCTGTCATTCCCGGACGATACGCTCGACTTGTCCATGTCCCATGCGCACCTGATTTACCAGGTCCAGAATGGCCAGCAGAACATCCTCGCGCCATCCCCTTATGCCGTTGCGCATTTTCGAACGCCTTGGTGGTTCGACCGGTGTTGAAGGCTTTCGGCTAAACATCAGAAGCCGAGAAAGGCTTCGAATCATAGAGAATACGTATTTTTGCGTATTGTCCTCAGTGGCTATCGACACCAATATCTGCGCCATACCCGCTACTGCTCGAAGCAATAAGCCGGTGAAAAAAACAATAACAGGAGAAGTCAATTGTCCATCCCCGCCTTGCGCGTCCACCTAGTTAGCCGTCCGTTGCAGCAACTCCCACACTAACCGCTACGTCATCTAACTGAATGACCGGCGCCCCATCGGCCGCCGACGGTGAGGTCTTGCCCGAATTTCAGTCGACAACGTTATTTTCAATGAGGAGTGGTCATGGCGACCAAAGATATCCAAGTCAGCATTTGCCCCCATTTCGACGCCGTCTCGCTGTGGATTGGTTCATTCGGTGGCGCAGACTCGCCCTGTGACATTTCCCGTGGTGTGTTTGCCGCCAAGCGGGGCGTTCCACGACTGCTGGACATGTTCAAACGCTACGGCATCCGGACCACTTGGGGTGTCACCGGACATTCGATGGAAAGCTTCCCTCGGGCGGCTGAAATGCTGGTGGCGTCTGGTCACGAACTGGCAGTGCACGGTTACATGCATGAGAACCCTCTGGCGATGACCCGCCAGCAGGAAGCGGACGTTCTCGATCGCACCATTGAACTGATCAAATCCAGCAGTGGCATTAGCCCAACGGGATACATGGCGCCATGGTGGGAGTTGAGTTCAAACACGATCGACCTTCTGCTTTCACGAGGCATCAGCTACGACAGTAGCCTCATGGAAGATGACTATCATCCCTACTACCTGCGCCAAGGCGATAGCTGGACGAAAATTGATTACAGCGGTTCTGCCGAGGAATGGATGAAACCTTGGCAGCCCGGCAAGATCGTCGATCTGGTGGAAATTCCTGCTAGCTGGCACCTGGACGACGCCCCGCCGACCATGTTCGTGAAGGCCATGACCAACAGTCACGGATGGGTCACAGGCAGGCAATTAGGCGAAATCTGGCAAGAGCAATTCGACTGGGTTTATCGCAATCACGATTACGCAATTTTCCCGATCACCATTCATCCGGACAGCGCGGGTAAGCCGCACGTGCTCATGATGCTGGAGCGCCTCATCGAACACATGCTGTCCCACTCCGGCGTTCGCATGGTGACTTACGCCGAGATTGCGGACGACTTCCGCAAACGCAATCCATTCAATGCGCAAGTGGAAATAGGCGGTCGTAGTGGCTGCTGAAAACAGGTGATGTCGCTATGTGCGGAGCTTGTGGCGTTTTACTGGGCGCAACCGAGTGGGCCGACGCGCTGGCTCTGGATATTCCCCTCCAGGCACAGCGGCACAGGCGCATCGCGATAGTCAATCGGTTGCTCAGCGTTTCCGGCACACGCTTGTATGACGCTGGAAGCAAAATGGTACTGCATGACTTCACTGGCAGAACCCGCGTCGTGGACGATCTGGCACATATCTGGATTGCCGCAGCAGAACTGGGCACTCGACCCGTCGACCCCCTGTCTGGTTTTTGAGGTGTAGCAAAGGAGACAACTCAATGCACACACGATCTGACAAGCGCATTCCTGTGGTGGTGCTGGGTGGTTTCCTCGGCGCGGGCAAGTCGACGATTCTCAATCGTTTATTGAGCGAAACAGGTAACGAATCCGTTCGGGTTGCAGTGGTTGTCAACGAGTTCGGCGAAACCAGTATCGACCATTTGATGGTCGAAGCGGTGGTCGGGGACACCACTGTACTCAAGAACGGATGCATTTGTTGCGTGATTCGAGATGACCTGACTCATGCGTTGCACGAGCTGTTGGAAAGGTGCTCGGGACCTGACGGAGCAATGATTGATCGGGTCATCATCGAGACAACCGGGCTCGCCGATCCGGGCCCCATCGCTAAATCCATTGCGACAGACCCGCTGCTTTGCCAACAGCTCCGTTTCGCCGGCGTGCTGTGCGCGGTCGATGCTCTGCAATGTGTCGAGCAGCTGCGTGATTTCGCGCTCTGTCGGCAACAGATTGCCAGCGCTGACGTGGCGATGATAACGAAGATCGACCTCGCCAGCCCCGAGTCAGTGAACAAGGCACGGGCATTGATCGAAGACTTGAATGCGACGGCTAGGGTCATTTGTCGCAACGCCCGAGTCGATCCGTTGCGGTCGATCTTTGATTCGTTGATGTGCGGAGAAACTCAGCGCAAGGCTTCGGCTCAAGGCGTGGTGCAAGCGGGGCGGGTACTTAAGCGCTTAGGAACTAATAGTTCAGGCCTCGCGCATGATATCCAATCCGTCAGCGTTCAACTGAACGATACGTTTGAATGGGTAGCCTTTTCGGTTTGGCTGTCTGCATTTGTACATTGTTATGCAGATAGCGTTCTGAGAATCAAGGGTGTGATAAGAGTTCAGGGGGGGAGTCAGCCAGTGCTGATTAACGTGGTGAGGTCCTTCATCCATCCACCCGACAATCTGGACGGAAATGATGAATTGCCCGCCGGCAGTACGTTGGTATTTATCGTTACCGGTATTCAACCCGGCCGCATAGAGGCGTCCCTGAGGCATTTTATGGCCAGGTGATTAGATCTGGCTGGCAAGGGACAGGAAAGGCCTGTTACGAATACAGCTATATAGGGGGTTAGAAATAATGGCGAAAAAGTTGATGAATGGGTTTCCTCCGCTTACTGAAGAGCAAGTTACGCTGTCCAATTGGCGAAGCGCGCCTTATATCCAGTGGTCGTTCACGCATGTGCGAGAGATTGTGCCGTCAGCGGATATCCCTGGTGCATGTCGAAACAGTAAACCCCTGGAACAAGTGCCATCCGACGTAGAGTCAGTTCGGATCCCGTTCAAAGGGGTGGATTATTCCCTCTCGGCGTTTTTGGAGGAGACCAATACCGATGGGTTTGTCGTGCTGCACAAAGGCAAGCTGGTTAACGAGTACAACCGACCGGGTCTGACTACTGAAACACCTCACATCATCATGTCCGTGTCCAAATCGTTTCTGGGGCTGCTGGCAGGTATCCTGATCGATCAGCGGCGGCTTGGTGAGGAATTGCTGGTTACTTACTACGTTCCGGAACTCGCTGGCACGGCGTTCGACGATGCTACTGTGCGTGACCTGCTGGACATGAAAGTCGGCGTCGACTTTGAGGAAAACTACCAGGCAAGCGAAGGCTTGATGATTGCCTATCGTCAAGCCCAGGGCTGGCATCCGGTAGATGCGACGACCAAGGCACATGACTTGCGCTCGTTCTTCTCCCTGCTCACAGGCCGCCAGGGCAACCACCGCGACAAGTTTCACTACGTGTCCCCCAACACCGATCTGCTCGGCTGGATCATCGAACGAGCAACTGGCCGACGCTACGCGGATCTTCTCTCGGAGTTGCTGTGGCGTCCGATCGGTGCTGAAACGAACGCCTACATAACGGTCGATCGACTGGGCGCTCCACGTTGTGCGGGGGGCATATGCACGACCACTCGGGATCTGGCCCGAGTCGGTCAAATGATGCTGGATGATGGCCGAGTGGGTGAGACCCAAGTCGTGCCACCTCAGTGGCTGCAGGACATTGAAACGCAGAGTGACAGGGAGGCGTGGAATAAAGGCGCCTTTCTTGATTACTTCCCCGATTTGCCTATGCACTACCGCAGCCAATGGTACGTGCTCAATGGTAAAGATCCGCTGGTTTTCGCGGTTGGGGTTCATGGCCAGAACGTGTTCATCGACAAAACTAACGATCTCGTTATCGCAAAGTTGTCCTGCCACGGTGTCGCTATGGATGCGGAAAAAATTCAGTTTACCACTGCGGCAGTACAAGCGATCCGAGCCCATTTTGCTAGTCAACGGCCGGAGTGTTGAATCTTATAGAACCAGAAACTACGTGCCGTTCAGGGCTTGAGAAACAACCCTTCAAAAATAGTTTGGCTTGACACTATTTTTTACAACAACAAGGAAATCAATATGTCCATTAACTCTAAAGTTGTACTGATCACCGGTAGCGCCGGCGGCTTGGGCGCTGCGCTCGCACGACGCCTGGTGGCCAGTGGCGCTTCCGTCGTTGTGACTGATTTGCAGGAAGAACCGCTGAAGCAACTGACCGAAGAACTCGGTGATAAGGCGAGCTACTGCGTGCTCGATGTGACGCAAGAAGCCCAATGGCAGCAAGCGATCACGCATGCAGTTAAAGTTTTCGGGCGCCTGGATGGCCTTGTCAACAATGCTGGCATTTACTGGCCCTCGCCTTTGGAGGAAACCTCCACCGAGGCATTTGATAAGGTATATCGAGTCAACCAGCTTGGAACCTTCCTCGGCATGAAGTATGCCGCATTGGCTATGAAAGAAACGGGTGGGGGCTCCATTGTGAATCTGTCCTCTATCTTTGGTATGAAAGGTTTCGAAAAAACCATCGCCTACGGTGCCGCTAAATGGGCTGTGCGCGGCATGAGCAAAATTGCTGCGCGTGATCTTGGTAAGTACGGCATTCGCGTGAACTCGATTCATCCTGGGGCATTCGATACGCAGATGGTTCGGGAAAATCCGAGCGAGCTCCTCCAACAGTGGGCTAAACAGACCCCGCTGGGACGTCTGGGGCGACCGGATGAGTGTGCTGATGCCATGATCTACCTGCTTTCCGACGCAAGTAGCTTCATTACTGGATCGGAGATTCTGATCGATGGCGGACTCACCGTCTAAGTCAGACTGTGCCTAGCTCATGGCACATCGTGTAGGGGCGGTGGAGCCCCTACACAGCAATTTGTAAGGTCCCGCGCAGGCATCATCGGAATGCTACTGCCAGCTAGTTGCTCTTTACGAAGCACCGCTACTCAAGATACGTGCTGTCTCCAACAAAAATAAGAGTAATGCCATGACGAAAAGACACATGATTAACGCAAGCCTTTGGACAGGGGCGGTGGTGGGTATTTATGTCCTGCTCTATTTGATTAGTCCCTTAGCGGCACTCGGTACCCTACCTTGCACTTTCGTCGTCCTACCTATATTCCTGAGCAGCAATGCTAGCGCCCAAAGACTGCCTGACGCCCTCACCAGTGTTGCAGTGGGCGTCGCGTGGGGCGGTGTATTCGTTTATGCCGGTGCACAACTTACCCGGACCGGTATCGAACCCGCGAATGCCACTGCGCTTTCAGTCGCGCTGCTAACCAGCATCCTGTGTGGCGCGCATCTACTGCTGACACCGAAAGGCTTGTTATCGCATATTCCCCTGATGTTCGGTGCGGTTGCCTGCGTGTTCTTCATCGGCGTCGAAAGATGGCCCGCCATACTCTTGACCGTCTGTCTGGGTGTATTACTAGGCGGAGTCATCAATGCCAGCGCCAAGCTCATGGATGAGCGAGGGCGTTGGTCGCTCGCTCGCTTGAAAGCGCGTAGACAATAGCCGAGTCGCGTATGGAGCGAACGTCTACGGGTGGACTCACCGTCTGATTGTGCTTTCCGGTGCTGAGCAAACGGCAGGGGCGAAATCGCCCCTGCTTTGAACGTTGGTATGATTACACCGTTCCGTAGATACGTTGCGTGTCTGCTTCAAAGTAGCTCAACTCTTCCAACCGTCTGCTCTCACTCCAGCCCAATACTTCAGCCATGACCTTGGACAAATCCTCTGCCTGGTCACGTCCCATCGACTCATCCAGCCCATGTGGCAAGCGTCTTCGAATCAGGTCGGACAGCCTCACCACATGCTCATGGAGAATGACATCGCGTACGCTGTTACTTTCGAGCATGTTGTGCTTGATCATGCCCTGCGGTGCAATGCCTCGTTTACCCAGCCGTGACTCCACGGCTTTGGCGATCATGCGTGCTGCATGGCGATGGAGCATGATGGTTGAGCCGGTCAAGGTCAGCAGATCGGGTTTGCCAGGCGTACTGCTCAGTCGCACCGGCAACGAAGTAGATTGTCCGCCCAGCGTCGATGTCGGTCGCACCCCGCACCAGGTATGCAGAACATCTGTACGACCCAGTTGCAATGAAGGGAAGAGGAGGTTCGCTTCATTGAGGATGTAGTCGATCTCCTTTTCCTCGACCCGAACCAAGTCAGGGTCCTCGGTGAACTCGGTCTCTGTAGGGCCGATGAAGTGGTGATCGCGCCAAGGGAAAACATAGAAGGGCTCGCCTTTGCTCGAAAATGCTTCAAGGCCTTGGTCGCGGAAAGCCGGGGGCAGGCGGACCATGACATTCACCCCCTTGATGCCAAGCACGCGCTTGCTGCTTTCACCTCCCGCGCCAGGCACACGATCGACCCAAGGCCCTGCAGCGTTGACGACCATCCGTGCTCTGACCTTGGCTGTACCCGTGCATTCTGGGGCTTGTTCTTGCAGTGATACGTGCCAAGCATCATCCGTTCTCACCAGATCGGTGACACGGGTGTAGGTTCGTATTGTCGCGCCGCGCCACTGGGCGTCGAGCGCGGTGTCCACGCAAATGCGCTCTGGCCAGGCGTACATGTACTCTTCGAACATCCCCACATCATGTACTGCCCCGCCAAGTGCTGCGGCCATCGCGCTTTGGCCTTTTGCACGTTCAACCGGCAGGCGCTTGTAAGAGAGCGGCACTTTCCAGCTGCCCAACGCTTCAACCAGGCGAAACCCCGCGTCCACCAGCCAGGCAGGATATCTGTCTTGCTTGCGGAATGGGTAATGGAAACGGTGTTTGGTCAGGTGGCCAGGCATTTCCTTGACCAATTCAGCACGACACTGCATGACTTGGCGGGTGTACCGTAGTCGCTGCCACATGTCGAAGGGGCGCAGGGGCACCTGCCACAGTGGGTATCTCGCAGCCAGGTAGCCTAGGCCGGAGTAGAGCATCCTGCTGGACCGCGAGGAGGTTCCGGCACCAATGTCTGCGCGGTCGACCAGCAAGGTACGGAAGTTTCGAGCGGCGAGTTGCCTTGCGGCTGCGCATCCGACAGCGCCGGCGCCGATCACGATGACGTCAAACACCTGGCCATCGAGCATATCCAGATCGGTACGCTTCATCAGACCTCCGGATACGAAAGGGCAAAACAGTACATCGCGGCAAATAGCATGCTTCAGATCTCCGTTAGTTGTCATTGTTGTGAGTGCTGATGCAATGGGTGTCGATGGTGGAGCTCACGCTAGAATCTTCAAGCACGAACCCCATCGGCTAGTACATTCAGGACAACATCTGTAACGACCCAGCCTAAAGACAAAAAACCCCCGATTACCTGTGGTAAGCGGGGGCTTTATGCAGCTAGTTCATTACCAACTGGAAGGGAGCATTCCGAGCGCTGAAAGTATCGCGTACACGCCACTGGACAGGAATACCATGACAATGAACGCTTGCAGGAACGGGTGCGCATACCAGCCGCAGGTGAACGCTGGCTGCTGGTCTCCGGACTTGCGGGCGGCGTTGAGTAGCAAGATGGGAATGATCCCCATCAGTACGCCACCGAACGTGCCTGCGAAGTACAGTGCATTCACGAAACCGCTGAAGCCGGAGTAAGCAAAGGCGATCGGTGGCAAGGTCACCACCGCCAGGACGATCAGGCGATTGCGCCGGTTGTCTTCGTCGCCAAGGCGGAATTGGTCGAAGATGTTGGTGAACAGGCAACCCCCCAAGCCCCAGTAGGAAGTGAGCATGGCCAGCAGGGCAAAGGTGTTGGCCACATAGTACGCCCATTGGCCCAGTGACCTGCCCCAGCTCAGGGTCGCCACTTCGCTGAGGTTGTCCAGGCCCACCAAGGCGATCACCGACGCTGGAATGGCGGCGACCAGGACCAGTGTGAGTATCATGCCGCCAATGATCAGCCGCGGAATTCGTTGGGGCGTCTCCAGGTTGCCCCGTACCAGTTCGGGCACCAGGAACTGAGCGCCGAACACGAACACGGCAAGGTTGAAGATGGGCACAACGTACTGCCACTGGCTTTGCCATAGGTGCACCCAATGTGAATCCGGGTGAATCGCCGTGGCGCCGATCAGCAGGCAGACGATAAGCACCATGCCAGCGCTGATCAGTTTCTCCGCGACGCCGAGCGCTTTGAGGCCCAGGTACAGGACCAGTGCAGCAGGGACGAAGAACAGCAGGCTGCCTTGCTGGGGCGTCAGGCCATACTGGCCAAAGAAGTCCGCGAGGATGTTGCCGCTGCCACTGATGTAGGCGATCAGGGCACCATAGCTGTTGGCGGCTACGGCGATGAAGATCAGCCATCCACCGAGTGGCCCCAGGTACTTGCGGGACAAGCCGCTCAACTGCAGGTTCTGGCGCGTCCTCAGGCAGGTTTCGGCGACGTAAAGCATAGTGATGATGCAGAATACGCAGGTGGCGATCAGGCAGATCAAAAGCGGCCCGTAACCGACCTTGCGAGCGGCAAATGCCATACCCAGTACACCGGCGCCGATATTGGTGCCGATGATGATGCCGATGGTCTCCATGCGGCTCAGGGCATGCGCCTTGAGCCCAGTCGCCTCGGGCACTTGTTGTTGTATACCCACTTCTTGTACCTCGTATTATCTGTGGGAGGTGCTTCGGAATTCCGTCAGTTGAGAATCAAATAGGTCTTGCGAACGGTTTCAAGGATGTCCCAGGTACCTTGGCTGTTGGCCTCGAAGTACAGGGCATCGCCGGCGCTGAAGTGCACGGGCTCGGCCCCGTCAGGTGTAAAGCTGCCAGCGCCACTGACGATGTAGCTGTATTCGGCCTGCGCCACCTGGCGTCGAAAACGCCCCGGCGTGCATTCCCATATTCCCGTACTGCCTCGGCCGTCGTTCAGTTCCAAGTTTGCCGCGATCCGAGCTTGTGGGGTTGGATCGGTCGCGCTCCCCAGCGTGACTGGCTCACCGAACTGGTCGTTGTTTTCCAGCGTGATGCGAATGACAGACATCGTGCCTCCTCAGGCTTTGTCTTCAAGGCCGGCCGGCGCGAAGCTGGCCAGATAACGGTCGACAGGCGAGGGCTTGCGCCCAGCCAGTTCTGAACGCTCTTTACGCAGGACGGCGTTGCGTACCAACGAGCCGCCGAGGTAACGGAAGGGTTCTGGCGGGAAGCTGCGGCAGTTGCGCTCAACCAGCGGGCATTGGCTCCACGCGTCTTTGCGACCAAGCGCCAGGCTGGCAAGGATTCGCCCTCCCAGACGGCTCGGGCCGACGCCGTTGCCACTCCAGCCAATGCCATAGTGAATATTGCTGTGTCCATTCAGGCGACCAAACACAGGCAGGCTGTCGTAGGTGCGATCGATGGGCCCCGACCATGAGGCTTCGACCTTGACGTCGTCGAGCATCGGGTAGGTGCGACGCAAGTCTGCTTCGGTCAGGGAGAGGCTGGCGCTGTCCACACTGAAGACTTCATTGATCTTCGAGCCGAAGCTGATTGCGCCAGTGCCTTTGCCGAATGCAATGCGCCCGTCGCGGGTGGTTCGGTAGTAGTCGACCATCAGTTGCGAGTCGGTAATCGACTCGCCACCCGTCCAACCCAGGCGATCCAGGCGATCAGGCATGGCCTGGGTCGCCACGATGGAGCTGTTGACCGGGACGATGAGTTTGGCCAGTGCGGGCAGCGCTGCACCCCAGGCGTTGACGGCGAGCACGACGTTACGTGCGTGAACACTACCGTGGGCGGAGCGAACGCAAGCGGGATCTCCGGGCTCGATGGCGGTTACCGGCGTATGCTCATGGATCCGGATGCCTTTGCCCAAGGCAACACTGCGCATGCCCTCCACCAGCAATGCTGGCTGAACCGTGGCATTGCTGCGCTCGAGAACGCCGGCAATATGCACCGCCGAGCCAGTTCGGCGGGCAACCTCCTTGGCATCAAGGCGTTCGAAAGGCTGCACGCCCAAGCGCTGGCAAGCTTGCAATGTGGTGTTCCAGCTTTCCACGTGTTGGAGTGTGGTGGCGGTCCAGAGCCAACCGCCTTGATGGAAGTGCGCATCGATACCGTGGCGCTCGCAGAATGCCCCCAGTTCACTGATGGCCGCTTCCGCCTGCTCGCCCAAAAAGCGGGCCTGGGTATCGTTGCAGAAGCCGCGCAGCGTACCCACCTTCGGCCACCATGACATCACGAACCCGCCGTTGCGTCCCGATGCGCCGCCGCCACAGACATGTTGTTCCAACACAGTCACCCGTACATCGGGCTCTAGCTCTTTAAGGGTGAGGGCGGTCCACAGGCCTACGAAGCCACCGCCCACGATGACGACATCGGCTTCATGACTGCCCTGCAGCGGCGAGGTTGCATCCTCGAGCAAGCGCGTCGCCGCCATCCAGTGACTGGGCTTCAAGGGTGGGGTAGGTGTCAGATTCATTGTTGTCCCCTCAGGCAAGTAAGTAACGCTAGTGTCTGAGGAAGGTCCAAGGGCGACAATCAGTCGCACTTAGGATTTAAGACATGTTGTTCATACGATCGAACAAGTAAGCAAACTGGTTGCCCATTGATAATTACAAGAGCGGATCGTTACGTTGCGAGTGCTGAAGGCCTCAATTACTGCTCTTGCGAGCTTGATAGGCTGGATGACTGAAAATTTCTGTACAACTCACCTGAAAGATCGGGAGCAAAATTGAGGCTATCAAGCGGTGATGGCGGCTGCACCGGCCAGTGGTGGCAGTGAGCCCGCCGTCATCTCAGGCTATCCGACATTAGCCGATGGTCGCAGCTTGAGTAGCGCTACCATGTGACTCTAGGGAGACTGATGAGTTTACTCTCCACAACGCTTCGCCATCTTTTTTGCCACCTTTCTACGCAGACCATGGTTGCAAGCAGCTGGCCGGCGGTAAGCTTGCTAGTTATGAAAATTAAGTCCAGAATCAAGGCAATCCCTGCTTCAGGGATTGCTGAAAGCCCTTAGCTTTCAACGGCTCGCAGGCCCGATACGAGTCTCGTTTCCCACTCCAATCAGTTTCTGATTAAATTTCGGCCGTTGGAGTTCGAAGGATTGTTTCAAGACGGTCGCCCAGTATGTTCCATGCCTCATTCTTCTCCTTGGCATAGTCATAATGCAGATAATGCCGGCGTACCTTTGAGCCTCCCAGCAGGTGATTCTGGCAACGATCAATGATTTCTAGTGTCACTCCGAGCTCCTGCATCATGGTCGCTCCTGTGCGACGCAAATCATGCGGAGTCCATTCGCCTTTGTTACCTTGGCTTAGTACCAGTGAGTCGTCGTGATGTCGGCCAGATAGAGGCTTGCTGCGATTTTTGAAGCGGCATTGCCGGTCTCCGATCAGCTTGCTGACTGTTTTGGTATCCACATGACTGCGTTCGTCATTGCTGGGAAAGCAGAATGGGGTGTGGCCTGTTTCTTCTCTAAGGCGTTTGAATTGGTTCAGCGCGAAAGATGATAGGAATACATGGTGAGCCTGCCGTTTACCTTTATGGCCTTTGGTGGCTTCTGCTGGAATGAACCAGGTGCCGTTCTCTAGATCGACATGTCGCCATTCGGATTTTAGGAGCTCTCCAATGCGACAGAGCGTGCTAAGACAGATCCAAACTGCGCATTGCACGCGGGAATTCACAGGTCGGATACCGGAGTATTTCTTACCAGCGGGCAAGGCATCATACTCACACACCAGGCGAGTGAAAATTTGTTGCAGCTCTTGGATTTCGTCAGTGGATAGAAGGCGATCGCGCTGCTCCTGATAGTCATGATCAAGTAGCTTATTGACGTCAATCAGGTCGGCGGGATTACCGTCGACCATCAAGGTGCGCCACGGCTTGCGTTTCTCGGCCCATCTCAGCATCTGACCTATGTCTTTGCTGCGAATAACGACGGTACGGTTTAGACCGCGGGCTTTGATCGAGCGCAGGAGGGCGAGCAGGTCTTTTTCAGTGATGGTTCGCAGTGGTTTATCGCCAATAGCTGGTAGCACGTCTTTGGAAAAGCTGCGGCGCAGTTCTGCGTTGTCGTCCTGGCGAGATACCCCGTCGCGCATCCACTCTTCAAAAAGGTCGGTGACCGTTTTGTTTTCTGCAGCCTGACGTTCCGCTTCAGCAATGGTTGCGGCGACCGCAGCTCGAGCCTCGAGCTTAGCTGCCTTTCGTGCAATTGCGGGTTCTATACCTTTAGCAACGCTTGCTCTCACTTCGTCTCGCTCAGCACGAATCTGCGCTAGCGATTTTTTGGGCCAGCTGCCCAGGCGCTGATCGCGTTTGGCTCCGCCCATTTTGAACTCATAGCGGAAAAGCGCTGTAACGCCGCGCACACCTGCACGAACTTTGGCGGTCAGGCCACCCTCTTCACGGAGCGTTTTGCCATCATCGGCGGGGGTAAGTGCTTCGAGTTGCTTCAATGTGATCTTCGCCAATCTCTACCCCTAGCCAAGGTCGATCACCTTGGAATTTTGCCCCACTTTTGCCCCACCGAATCGCTTGGCTAAAGGTGGACGCTGGTGGACCTGAATAGATCAAACTATAGGCTATAGGCCTTGTATTTACTAGCCTGTAGGCTATCCATGACGGCCTACAGCATTCCATGGAAATACTTTGTATAAGCGCATGGGGTGCAAGGGGTCGAGTGTTCGAATCACTCCGTCCCGACCATTATTGAAACGAAAAAGCCCAGTCGGTGACGACTGGGCTTTTTCGCGTGTCCGTGCTTAATGCGGAATGTGAAACATTGTATCTATGAACGCTGCAGAGGTGATCTTTTGGATGGATCGCCACAAATAATTAGCTTGACCCGTTAGCAGGCGGGTGGCACTAGACGAGCTGGCTCGCAGCACCAGGGATTTTCCCGGGAGCATCCCGTGGTCGCGGAGGAGCCGTACTGCATTTGAGCTATCATTTCGGCCTTATTGCAGGCACCGGGCACCATACGTTCGCAAGGGAAGTTAGAAAGCGTGTAGGAACACGCTCAGGGCCCTTCTGATGGTGTGGGCTGAGCGTCCGCGATGGGCCCAAAAGCCTTAGTTCACAGGCCGTGATGCCTTGCTGGCTTGATTTCGCGTAGGAAAAAGCTGAGAGTGGCGGAGAAAATTGCCGCAAGGACGCACAGTTAGTGACTCAGCTTTCCCTTCTGAAAAGCCCCGCCGCTGTACAGGCTGCAATGGATGAGTTTTCGCGTTTGGGGCGTGTGGCGTTTCTCAAGCGATACGGCTTTGATAAGTCTAGGGACTACATGGTCCGCAACCCTCGAACTGGCGAGCCATGTGATTCCAAGGCGATTGTGGGTGTTGCCTTTGGAAAGCAGTTTCCTACTCAAGGCGTGCTCGGGGCGGATGATTTCTCAGGCGGTGAGATGACCGTAGTTCCGCTGCTTCGGAGCTTGGGTTTTGAGGTTACACGAACCGGGCAGGATTGGACGGAGGATGAAGTCCACGCCACAGTCGTGGACTATTTTGAAATGCTGCGCTTGGAAGCTGATGGCGTGGGCTTCAACAAGTCCGGCCACAACGAGGTCTTGCGCAAGCAGCTCAGGGGGCGAAGCAAAGCTTCTGTAGAGCTCAAACATCAAAACATTAGCGCCATTCTCGCAGGCATGGGCCTGCCTTTCATTCAGGGCTACAAACCGCGTGGCAACAGCCAATTATTGTTGCGCAAGGCTGTCCAGGATTATGTGCTTCGACATTCCACAGATGTGGGCAAGATCGTTGACGCATTGGAGGAGGTAAAAACTCCGGCACAGAAAACTTACTCCGCTGTGCTAATCGAGTCTCCGGTCATGGAGGAGAGGAAAAAACTCGTTGTGCCTACCCATCCACGACAACGCCTACCGCGCAAGCTTGACCACGCCGCTCGGGATGAAGCGAATCGTAAATTGGGCCGATTGGGGGAGGATTGGGTAATTGGTTACGAGCAGCATCGCCTGACTGAAATTGGTCATCCAGAGTTGTTCCAGAGGCTGGAGTGGATCTCGGAAACTCAAGGTGATGGCGCCGGCTACGACATTCTCTCGTTCGAAAGCCCTGCTCTCCATCGCTATATCGAGGTGAAGGCGACGAATGGAGGGATCGCATCCTCATTCATCGTTAGCCACAATGAGCTGGAGTTCTCTGTGGAAGCAGGGGGCCAGTTTTATCTTTATCGGGTTTTCCAGCTTAGCGGTGAGCCAAAGCTCTTCATTCTGCGCGGTGACTTGTCGAACCAGCTCTACCTAAAACCGTTGGACTTCAGGGCGAGCTTCCGCGAGCACTTCCGCTAGTAAAGCAAATTTTTTAATTTATGTGCTTAGCGTCAGTTGGCTTTAGAGCATGCCTGCGTTGGAAATCATGGAGGAGCAATGTCAGTGTCGATTGATCACACCCTCAAGGTTTTAGAAGTATTAAGCCGCTGTGAACCACGTAAAGTCCGTCGCACCGATGTAGAGGCTAGATCTCAGTTAATCGCAAATGGGTGCCTAGGTTTTTCGTTTATTTTTTACTCGCAAACGTATTGTTCGTATTTTTTTACAATGTTAAGCCTCCATCCGTGGCAGCCAAAATATTTGTAGTTGTGATGTTTCTACTCACTACGATTCTGGCTCTGGCTGCTTTAATAATTCCAATGATCGCCTCATTAGTATTGCTGCGGAAATGGAAAGCGCTAGCCCTTAACAGCTTGTGTGAGGATGTGCGCCATGAGCATAAGCTGGCTGGTCAATTGGAGTTTTATGGACTTCCTGTACTGAAGGACGCACGATTTTGGTTGGAAAGGCGAGTCAGCCGAATAAATGCTACTTCAGGAAGATTTTTTGGTGAGAAAACAGCAGTCGTTGGTCTGCTGGCGACCTCATACTCGTTTGTCGGCGAATTTGGTGGTTTGAACTGGGTTGGGCAGACACTCTCAGCAGGCTTCGCGCTGGATAATCTTGGTAATACCCTGCTGCTTTGGGTTGGGGCTTTTTTGTTTGGTTTTTCAATAGGGGCGATCTTGTTGGGATGTCTTGCGGCCCGTTATCGCTACCAAATCGAAATTCTTGATGTGGCTTTGAAGGATGCTAGTAAAGAAAGCCCAGAACTGGATGTTTGTTTGGAACATTCGAAAGTGGGTGAGTAATATTCCTGATAGATAACAGGGCCGCAGCGCGGCCCTCTTGCGACGCAAGGCTGCTTCCACATAGAGAAAATCTACTGTGAATTGTCAGCGGTCCTTCATCATCCCCAGCTCCGCATCATCCATCAGCGCTTTGGCCAAAGCGCAAAGGTAGTGGGAGGCCCAAATCAGCTGTGGCTTGTCTTCCATCAAGCCATCCAAGGTCATATCCCTTGCGTAGCCCATCAGCTCTGATGCTTGTTCCCGCGCGCTCTGGCAAGGGATACCGGCTTCAATGCGAAACAGCGGATGGGTCTGGTTTTCACCCTGATAGAAGGTGGTTTTGCCGACGGTGAATGTGGTTTCTTCTGTGGACATTGTTCAATCTCCCCGAAATCTTTAGTGCCTGGGCTGGCCTCTCGCCGGCAAGCCAGCTCCCACAAGTGCTGCATAGGCTTCACGGTCTGCGGCCTTGCACACATCAATGTCGGGGCTCGGCTTGCAGGCGTTTGGTTTCTGAGCGACACATCATTTAGGCTTCAGTGCAAAGTCCTAGGCTCGGTGGGCATCTGCACCTGGATCAGTGCGGACTCAAGCAAAGCTCGCAGCGTCTCCAGTTCATGCATCGTAACCGATCCATGAACCCCACCTACCACAAGGTGGAAGCCAAGGTTACCGTGGCATCTCTGGCGAACAGTTCCATG
>NZ_JBWKXT010000044.1:10599-55219 GCF_059423245.1 Pseudomonas sp. GW460-LB5 | reverse complement strand
CCCACCCCACACCCTCCACTCCCTCGAAGACACCCTCATCCAAGCTGCGGAATATGCCGTCTGCGCGCTAGCCATTTCGCAACAAGCGATGCTGATGCAGCCCAAGTCACCTGCAGCGGTACTGATGATGGCGACGACCCATGAACTTGAGTCCCTGCGCTCGTTACTTGAGTCCGCATTGATTCAGGTACAGGTGCCGAACGAGCTGCGAATGCAGCACTGAGCCGATCCGGGAGATGGACACATGACTACTGACGAATCGACCGAACAAACCACAGTAGGCAAGACCACGTTCTACCAGGGTGAAAACCAGACACACCCACTGTTTCGCATCGAAGCCGGGATTCCCTGCAAAAGCGCTCGGGAGCAATCCTCGGAGCTGATGGGGTACGTGCGGGAGCTGACGATTATCGGGTTGATGGATGAGAAACCGATGATGATCTGGGCTGCTCATTATCTGAGTGCGCTGGCCAAGGCACTGATGGATGATGCCGAGCTGGGCATGATGCGCTGACTTGCCTGGCCAGCCAGGCGGGGTACAAAAAGCCTCTCACGTTGGCTCGTTAAGCACCTACTGCTCCAACCCAGTCCAAAAAGCCCCAGCATCTCTGCCGGGGCTTTGGCTGGGCTCAGAAGCTGTCAGGTGGGCTCTTTTCGAACTTCCACTTGGTCATCTTTTTGGCAGCGTGGAAGCTCTTGCAGTTGGCGATGAACTCATTGCGGTCCCACTCCCTGGAGAGGCTCGCCAGGATTTGCTCATAGGTTTCACCCGAGCAATTCGCTTCGTTGGGTTCAGGCACCCTGTCTTCGGCAATGGCTGTAAGGCTCACGGCAACGCCAAGCGCTGCAACCAGACGTGCAAAAGGCACACTGGGCATTCACTCACTCCTTTGAATGGACCCGCTCCAGAAGCCCGTTTTACAGGCCCCAAAAACGCAAAAAGCCCTGAATAATCAGGGCTTTGAATATGGCGGAAGCGTAGAGATTCGAACTCTAGGATAGTTGCCCATCGACGGTTTTCAAGACCGTAGGACAAAGCCCCGCCCCATGCGGATTGTAAGGCGAAATCGATTCCAAAACAAACCAGAAACGGCACGGCTACAAGCCGCATGCTGCAAGGGTCGCCGTTTCAGTTTTGGAATCGATTTTGGCCGTATTTCGCACACCACCAGCCTCCCTCAACACCCCCATCCAGGCGTTCTGCCGACGACGACCCGTCCTGGCTCGTCACCATCCCAACCATTCGAAATCTCGTAACTGAAGAGACCGATGTGATAGGCCTCATCAACCTCTACCAACCCCCACGCCCTAGCAGCCTCCGACAGCTCCAGCATGTCAACGAGGTTCTCGTCGCTGACCTCTCCCCGACGGTGGGCGGCATACGCCATCGCATCAAGCACTGAAGCGCGCCCTTCGGGATCGGTCACCAAGGCGAACCGGTCGTTCAGTTCGTCCATCCATGCCTGCGGTATCCTGGTCATCATTCTGCCCTGCACCACCAAGACTGCGCATACAGCACGCCGTCGATTTCCTCGACCCCGTTGATGTTGATGCCGAGCTGGGCCATGCCGTTGACCTTTGCGTCGTGCAGGCGCGGAATGATGTCCGGTCCAGGTGTAGGGTTGAACACCCAGGCCTGAGTCGACACACGCCCCAGGGGCTCGCTGTGGTGATCACCGATGTGGACATCCGCGCGGAGTGGTTGGACTTTCCGTAGGCGGTCGGAGGGTAAGGCCACGCCATGCTCGCGGCGTCGAACGAGAAGAAAGTACATGCGGCACCAATACTGTATAGATAAACAGTATCGTATAGTTCCTCAGCATTGCAGGCAACGACCGACCGGCGGCCTAATGCAGCGGTGGCAACTCCTTGCCTCGGGCTTTGGCCACGACACGAAGCTGGTAATCGGAGACCGCCTGGAACAGCGACTCGGCCAGCAGGCGCAGGCGCTCGATCTCTTCTGCCGACGCGCCGCGATCCTGGGCCTGGTGGTATTCACGCATGGCGTCGACAGCCTGCTGTATCAGCGGCTCGCCGGCCTCGACCATCCCAATGAATGTGCGCTTGTCCACTGCCCTACCCCTCTCACTTGATCAGGGCATTATAGGACGCTTCGCACGCCAGCCCCGCTATTCGGGCGCGGTCATATGCCTGCGCCAGCTCTCCCGCTCGTTCGTCAGCCCGTGCGAGCAGGTCGGAGAGCACCATGGCGGCGCGGGTGGCTGTCTCGCCTCTGGCGACAGCGGCGGTATCCGGGCCGGGGCAACTGACGGTGGCGGCGAGCTGGGCGGCGTCACTGCGCAGCCGCTGGCCAGCAGCATCGGCGTCAGCAGCGCCACTATCAGCAATCGTTCGTTCTTCCTGGGCATGGGCTCTCGCCTCCTCCTGCGCCGTGGCGCGTCGTTGTTCTTCCTGGCGGGCATCTCGCTCGCCGATTACTTCAGCCAGACGATCACCACTGTCTCGCTGTGCCTTTGCTTGGCTGGCAACGGCCCGCTCTACCGACCGGCCGTGCTGGTAGGCAGCCCAGTGGGACACAAGCGCCAACAAGAGAATCAGCAGCGCCAAGCGTGGATTAAGGTCGGTCATACGCCCAGCACCTTGCGCGCCCGCACCCACAGCACCAGGCGCTCGGCCTGGCCGTTCAGGCCGCCATTGATCCGACGGGTGATGGTCTCGAAGTCGCCACGATCCGCCAGCGTGTTCAGCCCCTTCTGCTGCCAGAACCACGCCGCCGAGGCGGCCGCGTACTGCGGCTGCTCCAGCAGCTCGGGGTGGTTGACCAGGTCCAGCCCCAACGCCTCGCCACAGCGCAGGTAATTGTCCAGGCCGGTGATCTGGATCAGGCCCCGCCCCCGGTACTTCTGGCCATCCCCATCGGCTACCGGGGTGTTGCCCAGGCGCACCGCGAGCTTCCCGGTGTCGTACTTCTCCAGATACTTGTCGCTGCCCAGCTCGCGCACGTAACGCAGCTGGCCGGACTCATGGCCGACCTGAGCGATAAACGCCGCCTGCCGCGCCGGCGTGACGATGCCGAACTTGCCCATGGCGGCATTGAGGACGGGTGCAAAAACGCCGGCTTTCGGGCCGGCGTTCGGGAGGATCTGTTGCAGTTGCTGTATGGATAATGCCATTGCTTGCTCCAGTGTCGGCCGCGCGCGGCCGTGGGGTTACAGCTGCTCAACCTTGAGCGGCTTGGTGTCTTTCTTTTTCTTGCCCGAGGCCTTGGCCTTGCCCTTCTTGCCGCCGTTGCACTCGACGGTCGTAGTCCAGCCGGACTGGGTGAATACCTGCTCGACCCCGTCCACCAGGTACTCGCCATCGAGCCCCGGCTTGAAGCCCTGGGCGTTGATCGAGCGTTCGGCAAACAGGTCGGTGCGGCCGGGCATTTCCAGCCGCACGCCGGCGGTGCTGCGGTTGAACGCAGCCAGGCGCGCCTTGGCGGCCTGCTGGGCAGCGGTTTTGTTGGGGTAGACATGACGGTCGGTGTGCACCGGCGGCAGGCCGTCCGGCGACTCGTCGTTGGCCAGCTCGACCACCTGCAACTTGCCCGTCTTCGGGTCCTGGTGCTGGGTCTTCACGGCCTTCTGCGAATTACGATCACCGAGGCGGAACTGGTAGCGGGAAACGTCCGTCTTGTTGATGGTGATTACCGCCAGCACCTTGCCGGTGGTGCTTTGCCCGCCTTGGCGCGGCATGACCAGCAGCTTGCTTTCGGCCACCTTGGCGGTGCAGTCGTACTGCTTGGCCAGACGGGTGACAAAGTTGTAATCCGACTCATTGCGCTGGTCGACGCGCTCGACCTTGGTGTCGACCGGGCAAGACACCTCCCAGCCGTTGCGCTTGGCGATTTCGCCAACGATCTGCGAAAGCGGCACGTTCTCCCAGCTGCCGCTACGCACGGTCTTGCCGCTGCCGCGCATGTCGCTGGCCTTGCCGCGAATCACGATGGTGTCGGGCGGCCCGCTCAATTCCACCTCGTCGACGGTGTAGGCGCCCAAGCGGGTCAGCCCTTGGCCCTCGTAGCCCATCATGACCACGACGTTGCTACCGCGTGCCGGCAGCGCAACAGCCTGGTCGCGGTCGTCAATGCGCAGCTCGAACTCGTCCGACTCCATGCCGGGCTTGTCCGAGGTGCGTAGCAGCAACAGCCGGTCATTGATCAGCGCGGTAATGTCGCTGCCATCCGCGACGATTTGATACGTGGGTTTCATGCAGGGCTCCAGAAATGCAAAACCCCGCACTTGGCGGGGTCCGTTACGCGTAACGCGGGTTAGCCGAACAGCTGCAGCAGCTCGACTGTAGGCGCCGGAAGATCCGGCAGCAGGATCAGCAGGCCGGCGCGGTATGGCTGCGCCTGCCTGGCCAGATCCGGGTTGGCATCGAGCACGGCCTCGACCGTGCCGTTGAGGTGCCCGTAATGGTGCTGACAGATCACATCGAGCAGATCACCGTCAGACGTTCTGCAGGTCGTTGCCATAGCTCACAAACTCCAGGGTGAAGCCTTGTTTTCGAGGGGTGCCGCCTGGCAACAAGTGGCTTTGTTCTTCTTCAATGCTGACCAGGCACCAGTCGCCCAGCACCTCGCCGTAGCCCGTCACCAGGTTCAACGCCCGCAGGTTGCGGCCGATGGAGCGCAGGGTGTTGAGCTGCTTGAGCCCGGCCTTGTGGTTGGGGAAGATCGCGCCCTTGAGCGTGATCTTTTCCTCCCCCAGGCCCACGGCCTGCTGCGCCACGCTGCGGCGCAGGCGCTCCTGCCCCGCCCAACGAAACGACGCCTGCCGGCGCAACTCGTCAAACGCGGCCGTCCCGAGGTTGAAGTAATACGGCTGGGCATTCGGCTCATGCGGCTGGATGATCAGCAGGTGCGGGAACGGCGCCACAGCCTCCGGCGTCGGCGTGGCCGAGGCCAACAGCCCGCCACTGGGCAGGATGTTGGACAGGGAGGGGCTGATTTTGCCAGCCACCCGGCCGACCTCCGACGACACCTTGCTGGCCATCTGCTTGAACGTGCCGAGGCGTTCTTGCACCTGATTGATGCCCGATACGCCGCGGCTGTACATCGACGTCACCTGCCCGACACGGGCTTGCGCAACGCCGATGCTGCGCACCAATCGGCCTGCCTTGGCGCCCAGCTCGGGCGGTAGAAACGGGATGCCCTCCAGCTCGGACGCGGCACCGGTGATGCTGCTGATAGCGCCGTTGAGCGGTACCAGCATGCCGTCGGCACTTTTCCGGCCGGCCTCCCCCGCTGCAACCAGGCTGGACAGGGAAGATTCCAGCTGCTCCATGTAGGCCATAGGTCCTCCTTAAACGTGGGGTTGATCGAACAACTGCGCCGAGGACATGCGCGATGCAACTTCACGCTGGAAAGCCTCGAACATACTGCGCAAAGGCGCTTCCATTTCGCGCACCAGCTGGGACGGGTCCTTCACATCGCCTTGCACATCCAGCTTGATGGTTGGCGAGAACGAAAACGCCTGATCCACCTTCGGCGCCGGCGGTGGCCCGGCCGTCTTAGCAGGCTGGACTACCTCGGGCAGCTTGGGTACCGGTGGCGCCGCCTTGGCCATTTCGCGCACCACATCACCCAGCCCGGAAGATGCCGGCGGCGGGGCTTGCGTTTGCGGCCGCACCAGGTCGGCACCTGGGAACCGCACTTTACCGGCCGTCAGTGCCGGCACCAGGAACGGGTCTTTCGACGCCTTGGCGCGCGCACCATCCGACACCACCGGCTCCACCGGTGCCGGGGTGGCCACCTCCCGCACTGCCGCCCCCAGCTTGGGCGCCGGGGGCTCGGGTTTCGGTTCGGGCTTAGCCTGCGGCCGCACCAGATCAGCACCAGGGAATCGCACTTTTCCGGCCATCAGTGCAGGCACCATGAACGGATCTTTCGCCCCCTGATCGCTCGGGCTATCCAATACCGGGGTCGGCGTGATCGCCTCCCGTACCGTGTCGCCTAACTTCGGCGGCGCCGGTTCGGGTTGCGCCTCGGGCGCTGCTGGGGCATCGGGTAGAGTCTGCGGCCGCACCAGATCAGCACCAGGGAACCGCACTTTGCCGGCCGTCAGTGCCGGCACCATGAACGGATCTTTCGACCCCTCATCGCTCGGACTATCCAGCACCGGGGGCGGCGTGGTGGTCGCCCGCACCGTATCGCCCAACTTCGGCGCAGACGGTTCGGGTTGCGCCTTGGGCGCTGCAGGTGATTCGGGCTCAGCCTTCGGCGGCACCAGATCAGCACCAGGGAACCGCACTTTGCCGGCCGTCAGTGCCGGCACCTGGAATGGGTCTGTCGACGCTTGGTCGCGCGGACCGTCCGACACCAGCGGCTCCACCGGCGCCGGTGCGGGCTTGGTCGTATTGCGCACCGTATCGCCCACTGCAGGCGCTGGATCAGCCTTGGTCGGCGCCGTAGCGGCCTCAGGCTCGACTTCCTTGGCCGGCATCATCGTTACGCGTAACGATTCACCGAGTGCCGGCGGCGATTCCGGCTCGGCTTGGCCGTCGGCCGGCTCATCACCAAACCAGCGTTTGCCCAGCCAGCCACCAAAAGACTCGCCCCCCATACCACCCAGGACAGCGCCGACCGCACCACCCACAGCGGTACCGATCACCGGCACCACTGAGCCAATGGCGGCCCCGGCTGCAGCACCGGCAAGGGTGCCCGCCAGGCTGCCGGCGGCGCCGCCATAACCCTCGGCCTTCTCGTCTTGGCTCTTGGCGTTCAGCGCAACATCGAGCGCGGCCGTGCCGGCATCCATGATGTTGCCACCTGGCAGACGCTTGGTCAGGCGGGTGATACCCCGCACCGAGCGCGCCACCTTGCCCAGGTCATCAGTGGCGGTCAGGGCCGACAACGCTGCAGGCACCGGCCGAACCTTGGCCACGGCTGCCTTGGACGGCTTGGGGGCCTCGACAGCCGGCGCGGGACGTACCACAGCACCCTGCCGACCTGCGCGCCGACGCTCCCGGCGCCGACTTCTGCGACTACCCCTAGCAGGCCCTGCAGGGCCGCTATTTGCAACGCTACTGCCAATCCCGCCGATAGCATCGGCGTTGACCACGAAAACGCGCTGGGTGTCGTTGGCGGCGGCGCCGGGGTCATCGGCTTGGCCAGGCGATTTCGAGCCCGCCGAAAACACCTTGCCCAGTAGGCCCAGGCCGGTGTCGACCACCTTGTTACCGGTCTTGGGCAGTTCGATCGGCGCCCGCTCAGCACGCCCCACGCGCCCCGCCATGCCTTCCAGGCCACGGCCGCGCGCGATGTTGAACACCCCCCGGCCGATCCGCAGGGCGCTGCGCGCACTCATGAACGCCAAGACCGCTGCCGTGATGCCGCCAATACCCATTGCAATCGACGGGAACTGATCCGACAGCGAGGTGATGCCACGGGCGACCTTGGTCAGCCCCTGCGCCGCCAGATCGGTGGCCGGGCGGATGGCATCGCCAATGCTGCGCATGGAGTCGTCCACCGCCTGGCCCAGCTCGGCCCACTGCTGCGCCGACGTTTCACGACGCTCGGCCAGGTTCTTGTCGAGGATGCCCGAGGCCTTCTTGGAGTCGGCCTTAAGTTCCTCATACAGGCCCCGGTTCTGCCCGTAGGCGGTCAGCGCCGCCTTGACCTGCATGTCGGCGAAGATATCGCCGGTGCGCAGGGTCTTCTCCAGGGCTTCCAGCGCCGCCTTGGCCTTCTCCGGGTCGACCTCCTTGTCGATCTTGGCCTGGGCGTCCTTGATCTGCTTGGCCTTGGCGGGGTCGGTCTTCTCGACGTAACGCATGGCCAAGGCCATGGACGCCTCAATGACGTTCATGCCCTTCTGCAGGCCGGTGTTCAGTGACGCCTGATAATCAATGCCCACATCGCTGTAAGCCTTCTTGATATCGCCGGCGCCAATCTTCTCCATCCAGTTCTTGAAGTTGTTGGCCGCTTCGTCGGAACTGCCGGCGGTCTTCATCTGGACCTGCAGCATGGAGCCCAGCGAGGTCACCGCATCCAGCCCGGTGATGCCGTTTTTCTCCATGCCGGCCAGCAGCTGCGGGAACCACTTGGCCATGTCGCTGGCCTCGAAGCTGCCCGCCTGGCCTTGGTAGGCGATAGCCTCCAGCGCCTGCTGCATGACCTTCGGATCGCTGATTTTGGCGTTTTGCTCCAGCGCCTGGATCATCGACGCGGTGTCGACGCCCGAGGCGCCTTGGCCCACCGCGAACTTGGCCGCGACCGGCGCATACGACAGCGCCTTGTCCAGCTCCATGCCGGCACCGACCAGCTGGTTGACCAGGTCGGCCACGTCATTGCGCGACATGCCCGTGTCTTTGGCCGTGTCGATCACCGTCCGGCTAAGCTGCTGCTCTTCGGGCTTGTTGGCAATGTCGGCCTTGATCGCAATGTCACGGATGACCGCTTGATAGTTCGCGCTGATCATCGTCGGCACAGCGGCCATGCCCGTGGCCACCACCGCCTTGCCGATATTCGACTTGAGCGATTCCTTACCCGATTGCAGCTGCTGGTGGCCCTTCATCTGCAACTCGGCGGCCCGCGCCTCGCGGCCCAGGCGCTGATACTCGCGCCCAAGCCTGCCGACCTCGATACCCTGCTTGCGCAAGGCATCAAGGTTGGTGTCCAGTTTGCGCTGCAGCTTGTCGGCACCGGCCGCGCCACTGTCGTGCGCGCGCTTCCACTCCTCGCGCAGCTTGATGGTTTCGCCAATGGTGCTTTTCAGCACCTTGGCCTTGTTGCCCTTGGCTTCCAGCTTCTGGATGCCGTTTTCGGCGGTCTTGAACGCGGCGCCAAGCGACGACGCGACCGCGCCGCCGATCACCAGCGATAACGCTACCTTGCTTGCCATCGGTACCCCCTATGCAAGCTCAATCGGTCAGCCACCAGACCATGTCGGCATACGACATGGCCATGATTTCAGCAGCCGAGAAATGCAGCTCGGCCGCGAGACGCTTGGCGGCGTGCTTGAGGGTCGCGGGATTACAGTTAGTCCTCGAGCACCAGAAAGTTGTAACCGGTGGCGATGCGGTTGTAGTCCTTGTAAGTGAGGTCTTCCAGATCCTTGACACCGACCTCGGCTAGGGAGGCGAACAGGTTCAGCTCGCGCTGCTCATCGTCGCCGTCCGAGGTCTGCCCCGCGCCTCGAACATCCTTCACGGTCGGCGCGCGCAGGGTGATGGTGGCTTGATCAACGCCATTGAGGGTGGCGGGCTTGGACAGGCGAACGGTGACGTTCTCAGCGGTCAGGGTCAGGTACTTCGGGGTTGGCTTGCTCATGAAAGGGTGTCCTTGATTCGGAAAGGGTTGTGAGGGGAAAGGGGGTTACAGGCCGAGGTCGGCGCGCTGGCTGGCCAGTTGGTCGGTGCCGTTGATGACACGCTTCATGCCGACCGGATCAATCTCGTAGATGACTTCGCCGCCGACTTCGAACTTGTAGTAGGTGACGGCAATGCCGTACTTGAACTCGGCCTTGTCGCCGGCCTTCCAGTCGCCCATGTCCACCTCTTTGAGGGTGCCGCGCAGGGTGACCACGGCCGCGAGGGTTTCGCCCTTCTGGATCTTGAACGAGCCACGGAACACGCCGTTGAAGGCGTTTCCGTCGGCCAGGCCGAAGAACTTGAGCGAGTCCTTGCGCACGCCGGTGGTGGTGAAGTTGGCTTCCATCTTCTCCATGCCCACGTCCATCTCAATCGGCATATCCATGCCGCCTGGGCGGTACTCCTCCATTTTTAGGGTGAGCTTGGGCAGGGTCAGGCTGGGCACATCGCCCTGGAAGCTTTTGCCGTCCACAAACAGGTTGGTGTTGGCGAGAATTTGGGGAATGAATGCCATGTCGGGGGCTCCTTAGGCGGCAGCGTTGAGGACTTCGGTCAGCCACTGGTTGGTGACCTCGACGCGGAAGTTGGGGTTTTCGGCCGGCGGCACGTCGGTGAAACGGATGTTCCAGTACACCTTGCCCTGCTCCAGCTGGCTAGCCGTGTTGAGCACCGGGTCGGCGTAGACCTCGAAGTTGATGATCGCGCCCTGGTTCTTGAGGTCGCGCATGAACGCCTGCAGGCCCTCGGTCACGTCCTTGACGTAGGTCGCGGTGATCGAGCGGTCGACCGCCCACTTGTGGCCGTACAGAATCGCGTCCATGACGATATCCATGGTCCGCACACGGGTGACGAAGGCCCACTTCGCATCACTCGACAGGGTGCGGTTACCCCACAGGCGATAGCCGTCGTCGCGGATGATGGTCGCGATATTGGCGTTGTTCAGCAGGTTGGCCCGGCAGGTGTCGTCGCCGTCCAGGAACTCGACCGAGCGGGTGGTGCCGGTGATGCCGACGAACTCCTTGTTGGACGGCGAGGCCCAGAAGCCGTATTCGGTATCGGTCCAGGCAAACAGACCGGCTACCCAGGCCGAGGCCGGCGCGTCGACCGTGCCGTTGGCGACGGTGTCCCATTGCTGCACGCCAGGGTCGACCATGAACAAGCGCTTGGAACCGAAGTTCTTGGCGTAGAGCATGGCGGCCTCGTCGGTGGTGCCGGGACCATCGAGGATGCCCACAGCGCGCAGCTTGCCGGCCAGCGCATCCATTGCGGTGGCCACCGCCTGAGTGGCGCTGTGCTTGGGTGCGATGATCAGCCGCGGCTGGGCGTTGAAGCGGCTCTTGCCGTCCAGCAGCGCCTGCAGGCCGGTACGCTTGCCGCTGGCCAGCACGCCACCGATGATCGAGGACGTTTGTGCGGCGGCATCGGTGGCCTTGGCCACGCCACAGGCAACGATAACCGCCTTAGCGCGGGTAAAGATGGCCTGGCAAGCCTTGGTGATCGCTGCAGTGGGGCCCCAGGCCGCGACCGCCTCGCGGTCGTTGGTGATGAGGTAAAGGTCGTTGTACTTAGCCGTGGCGCCCGCGCCTTCGGTGAAGGTGTCGACCAGGCCAATGATCGAGGAGGACGGTAGCGCAACGCTGCGCGCACCGGTGTCGACGTTCGTTACGGTAACGCCGTGAAAGAATCCAGCCATGGGAATGCTCCAGAAAGCACCAGGCCGCGACAATGCGCGGCCCGGACACAAAAAAGTGCCGGTGTCAAGTCTTGCGTGCAAAGCACGTAAGGCTTGAAACCATATATGGGACAGTAGGTTAGCTCTTTTCGCGGCCGCTTTGCAGAACCACGGCTTCGTCGGCTAGGAGCCACATAAGAGCGTCGGGGGAGAAAGCCGCATCGCACTGTGTCGTGCTGGATTGCCGAGGAACGGCGGGCCTGTCGCGTCATCATAGCCCAAGAGACATAGCGGCATCCAGAATGAAGAACGCGCAGCCTGGGGCTGCGCGTTCGATGGATGCCGTTGGTATGCGACGCCATCATGTCGGCTTCGATGGCGCGCTCCGGGTCGCCGTGTCCTTCCTGAATCCCCGATCCCCCGCCATGAACGCCTCCAGCATGTGCGGGATCAGCGTCATGGCATCAACCGCCTCGCCGTAGGTCTGCGCGTGCAGCGCGGCGTAGCGGTCGAGGTCGGCTTTCAAGCTGGCTGGGCAGGCAAAGGTCAGTTTGACGCTTTCGGTCTTGGGCAGCGGCCCGAGCCGCAGCTTCTTGGTCGTGCTCATTGCGAAGCTCCCCGATTGAAGAACAGCGGCTGGTACGGCCGCAGCACCAGATCCCGGTTGACGATGATTCGCACGGGCAGGCCCGGCCGCTCGGTCAGCGTCGGCTGGATATTCATGTTGCGCCGGGTGATTTCCTGGCCGACCTGATTGATGCTGTCCTGTGCGCCATCGCGCCCGGCGATGACGATGCGGTTGCCATCCTGGCGGTTCTCCGGCGCGGCCAGCTCGGCACCTACGCCCAGCAACGTCGTCAGCACCGCGCCGGCAACGATGCGATTCCAATGCCAGTCCACGTCGTCTTCCAGGCCGGAGTAGCCGGCCGGATCGGTGCCGACAAGGTTGTCCAGCGTCAGCGAGGATGTGTCGGGCAGAATGACGCGATTCCACACCACCTGCACGCGGCTTTGTCCGTAGCTGACCTGGCTGTTGTATTTGCCAAGGATGCGCGAGCCCTGCGGGATCAGCAGAAACTTGCCCGTGGCCGTGTCATAGACCGGCTCCGTCACCGTGGCGATCACGTCGCCCGGCAAATCCGACTGGATGCCCGTCACCAGCGCACCCGCGATCACCGTTCCGGCCATCACCTGATAGGGCGATGCGGGCAGCGCCAGATGGCCGGAATTGCGGGTTTCCGTAGAACCGGCTTTCAGGAATGCCTCTTTCTGGTCTTGCCGGTTCTGCACGGCGGTCGGGTCGGCGGGCTGGGCCGCTGTCGAGGCAGGCCCGGCAGCGAGAGGATCGAAGGCCGCGAGTGTGTTTGCAACACCAGGCGCACCCGGCGCAGCTTGCGCGACCGTGGCGGCGGCCTGGCCCTGACCCTGGCCGCCCGAGCGGAAGAACACCGACGAGGCCGCCGCCGCGTCCGCCTCCTTGCGCAAGGCATCTTCGGGATCATGGCCTGGCGGCGAATAGCCCGGCGTCACCGGCTGCTGCGAAGCGACGATGGCCGGACCAAGGTCGCCGGGCAACGGCGGCCCCAGTTCGGGCACATCGGGCGGCAAGGCTGGCGGCAGCTTCGAGTAGTCCGTCGGCAGCGCATCCAGCCCTTCGGACTTCGAGACGCGATCGACGTTGTAAAGCTCGGTCTGCTCGTTGGCTCCGCGCCGCTGCGGTTGCAGCGACCAGATGGTGGCCCCAAGCACGGCGACCGACAGGCCGCCGGCGAGGATGGCCAGCGTGCGCCGATTCAGGCGCGTGACCGGGCGTGGCTGGGCGCGCAGCGCCACCGCCTCCGGCGCAACCTTGCCCGCCTGCGGCGTGGCGAGGTCGGGGGTGTCGTCCTGGCTCATGGTCAGTTCCTCCGCGCAACGCCGTCCGTGCGTTCAATTCGCACCACGTCGCTCTTGTCTCCGCCCAGGCGGAGTTCGGCGGCGCCGAACAGCCGATCCACGATGTAGTACGGCGAGCGGAAGCGATAGTTGACCAGTTGCCCGTCGCCTTCCGGCCCGATCACGAACAGCGGCGGCAGCTCGCCTTGCGCGATGCCGGCGGGGAACTGGATATAGACCTTCTGCCCGTCGTCGAACGCGCGCAGCGGCTTCCACGGCGGGTTGCTACCGCTGACCGCGTAGCGGAAGCGCAGGTTTTCCAGCGACAAGCCGGAGTCCACCGGCGCGGCGGCGCTGGCCGCCTGCGCTTGGCGCTGCAAAGCCAGCATCCGGTCGCGCGGGTACTCCCAGGACACCGACGCCATCCACGTCTTTTCCGTAGAAGCCAGCTCCAGAAGGTACGTCCTGCGGCTGGTGGTGATGACGAGATTGGTCTTTAGGGCCGAACGGATTGGCTTGACCAGCACGTTCACGCGCAGGTCGGCGCCGCTACCGCTGGACGTATCACCCACGATCCAGCGCACGGTATCGCCGGCGGCCACCGTCACCAGTTCCTCGCCCGGCTGGAGCGCGATCACGGTCACGCGGCCCACGGCCGCATAGACCTGATACAGCGCACCGTCAGTGAAGGGCCAGACCTGAATCGCATTGACGTAGCCCTCGCGCGTGGGCGCGACGCGCGCCTCCGTATTGGCCCGCGAGACGCGCACCTTCTCGTCGGCCGGTTCCGGCGCGGCCTTGGCGTCCTCTGCCTCGGGCAATGGCTTCAACTGCGCCGGCAGCGCCAGCGGCTCGGGCACCTTGACCACTTCCACCGGCGCGGGCGGCTCCGGCAGCGGCTGGGCCTGCACTGGCTCATCGAGCGAGATGGTCGGCGGCGGTTTGCCCTGCGTGGCGCAGCCCGCGAGGGAAAGCAGGATCAACGGCAACGCGTATTTGCGGAAAAGATCATTCATGGCTTGGCTCCTTCGGAAGAATCCAGTTCACGGCTCCACGACAGGCCGTTGACGTAGATGCCCAGGGGGTTCTTGCGCAGGCGTTCTTCGGTGCGTGGCGGCTGGAGCACGATGGACACCACGGCCGTCCACCGCTCCAAGCCCGCCGCGGCACCGTTGACGTATCGGCGTTCCGTCCAGCGCACGTTGAAAGACGTGTCGCTGGCGCGCACGACGCTGGTGATCTGCACCGTCACCGACTCCTTGCCGATGCGCGCGAACGGGTCGTTGACCCGTGCGTAGTCGTTGAGCACGGCCGCGCCCTTGTCGGTCGTGTAGTCGTAGGCGTCGAGCCAGTTCTGGCGGACGACGATGGGGTCGATGGACAGCGAGCGCACCAGCGTCACGAAACGCGCGATGTGATGCGCCGTCTGCGCATCGTTGGGCCGGTACGGCGTGGCGGCTTCGCCGACCGCGCGTACCTGGCCCGCGTTGTCCACTTCCACGACGTAGGGCGTCACGATGGACTGCGCCGAGCGCCACACCAAGCCGCCGGCCATCAGCAGCGCGAGCGTCAGGCAGCCGAAGGCCATCAGGCGCCAGTTCTTCGCCTGCACGCGCGGCGAGCCGATACGGTCGTCCCACACCTGGCCGGCAGCTTGGTACGGCGTGGCAGGCTGCGGCGTGCCGGCATAGCGCACCTGCGGTTTTCTGAATCGCATGGTCAGTTCTCCTTGTGAATCGCTTTAGTCGTCGGAGCCGCGCAGGCTCGGGCCTTGCCCCGAGCCGCCACCGTCGCCGCCGCGCAGCGTGTGCGCGGCGGTGGTCGCGGCGTGGGTGAGTTGCTGGCGGCGATGCAGCCGCTTGGCCCAGGCGGGTTGTTCCGGCTTCTGTGCAGCGGCGCCGCCTGCGGGGGCTTCTCCTGCGGAGGCTTGACCGGTTGACGCGCCAGCGTCGGCCGTCGAGCCATTCCAGCCAGCACGGAACGGAGCGGCCATCCGCTGCCCGGCAGCGGAAGCACGGGATGCTGCGGCGCGTCCGGCGGACTGCGCGCCGGTCTTGGCGACGTTGCCTAGGCCCGCCATCGCGCCCTTTGCGCCGCCGCCAGCGGCGGCGGAACCGGCCTGGAACGCCGACTTCGCACTGCTGGCCGCCGACGTGGCGGCGCGCGCACCGCTACCGGCCAGCTTGGCGGCAGCCGGGGCCATGCGCGCGCCAGCAGCCACGGCGCCACCCACGCCCGTCGCGGCGGCGCCGATGGCGACGGCCGTGCCGGCAGCGCCGACAGCAGCACCGGCCATTGCGCCAGCGCCGAGCTGCGGCGCACCGGACACGAGGCCCGTGGCGATGCCGGGGCCGAAGATCCCGAGCGCCAGCAAGGTGAGCGAGGCCAGCATGATGACCAGCGCGTGGTCGATAGACGGCTCGGCGGGATGGACTTGGAACTGAGCGAACAAGCCCGAGCCGATACCGACGATCACGGCCAGCACCAGAACCTTGACGCCGGAGGCCACCACGTTGCCCAAGACCTTTTCCGCGAGGAACGCGGTCTTGTTCCAGAGCGCGAATGGCACCAGCACGAATCCGGCGAGCGTGGTCAGCTTGAACTCGATCAGCGTGATGAACAGTTGGATCGCCAGCACGAAAAAGCACAAGACCACGACCAGCCACGCGAGGAACATCACCACGATGGGGTCGAGGTTTACGAATACTTCGGGAAAGCCCGCCATCTCACCGATCTGCTCCAGAATCGGCGCCCCGGCGTCGATGCCGGTTTTCGCCAGCCGGCCCGGCTGCAAGAAGTTTTCCATCGTGATGGCCGAGCCGGTGGCGGTTATGCCTAATCCCGCAAACGAGCGGAATACGATGCTGGCCAGCCAGTTGAAGTTATTGATGATGTAGGCGAAGGCGCCGACGTACAGCACCTTGCGCAGAAGCTTGGCGATCACGTCCTCGCCCTGACCGGTGGCATGGCTCATGGCCCAATACAGGCCGGCGATCGTCATGTCGATGACGATCAGCGTGGCCGTGAGGAACGCCACTTCGCCCCGCAGCAGCCCGAAACCCGAGTCGATATACGCGGCAAAGGTGTTGAGGAACTGGTCGATGATGGTCACGTCATTCATGGCGTGTTCTCCGGCTCGGCGGGAACGGCCGGCGCCATGCCATCGGCCGGTTCATCGAAGCTCGGCGGGATCGGCGGCAGGTCGGCCAGCGTCTGGTATTCATCCGGCCCGGCCTTGCCGGAGAAGAAGCGCCGCCGGAAGGCTTCGGCGGCGGCACGGCAAGCGTCCTCGCCCGTGGCCTGCCGGTCGGCCGCGCATTGCGCGCGCAATGCCTTGAGCCGCACGGGATCGACGGCCAGGGCATCGGCAAGGTTGTCGGCCGGCTGCTTGCCGCAAGCGGCCAGCAGCACGACAAGCACCACAACAGACGGGGCGAGGACGCATCGCATGGCGGCCTCCCGTCAGTTGCCGTAGAAGTTCACGGACTGCGGCGTGTACGGCGTCCCTTCGCCCAGGAAGCGCCGCCGCACTTCGCGGGCGCGCTCCGTGGCCGCCGCCTGCCGCGCCAGCTCCAGCGACGCCGCCCGGTCTTGCGTGATCTGGAGCCGCTGCGACTGGATCGACTGCTTGGCCTGCAAGGCCAGCAACTGATTCATGGCCTGCATCGCCTGCAACGCACCTTCGGCCGACTGGCTCTTGCCAACGAGATCGGCCAGCACGCTCTCGTCTTCACCCAGGTTCTGCGACACCTGAGCTTGCATCTGCATCGTGGTCTGCAAGCCGTTGAGCGTGTTCCGCCAACGCTCCTGTGCGTCGCGGTACATCTGGTCGCCGCTGACGGTGGCGGCGTACTGCTCGGGATACAGGCGTGCGAACTCCCGATCCAGATTCGTCACGTCATAGGCCAAGCCTCGGGCCTGGGCGATCAGCCGCTCGGTCGTTGCCAGATTGGCGCGCAACTGGCCGACCACGCTGGACGGCAGGCTGGCGAGGTTGCGCGCCTGGTTCATCAACATCTGTGCTTCGTTCTGGAGCTGCTGGATCTGGTTGTTGATCTGCTCCAGCGTGCGGATCGCGGTCAGCGTGTTCTGCACGAGGTTCGTGGGATCGACCACGACCCATTGCGCATGAGCGGTGGCGGTGCAAAGCATGGCCGCGACGGCGGCGGCGATAAGGCGCTTCTTCATGACAGGCTCTCCTGTGGGTGGTCGGTGGTACGGAGGGAACCCGGCGCCAGGCCGGGGAACGAGGGCAGCAGGTCGGCCGCCCAATCGAGGCCGCGATGGCGCAGCCAAGCGCCCGCGAAGCCGGGTGCGCCGGCGTCCAGCAGCAGGCGGTCTATGTCGCGCTGGTCTTGCGGCGTGGACGCGCCCGCGAAGGCCAGCGCCGCCGGCCCCAGGTCGAGGTCGAACAGGCGGTTGCCGAGACGGGATTGGTAGTAGTAGTCGCGCTTGGGCTGCGCGGTGGCGACGATTTCGATCTGCCGCCTGTTGAGGCCGAAGCCCTCGTAGATCGTGCGAATCTGCGGCTCGGTGGCCTGCGGGTTGGGCAGGAAAATCCGACTCGCGCAGCTCTCGATGATCGCGGGCGCGATGCTCGAATCCTTGATGTCGGCGAGGCTCTGCGTGGCGAAGATGACGCTGACGTTCTTCTTGCGCAGCGTCTTGAGCCACTGGCGGATACGCTCGGCAAACACCGGGTCATCGAGGAATAGCCACGCTTCATCGAGGATCAGCAGCGTGGGCGCGCCGTCGAAGCGTTCATCGAAACGCGCAAAGAGGTAATGCAGCACGGCCATGACGGCGGCCTTGCTGTGCATCAGCTCCTCCATCTCGAAGCACTGCACGTCGGCCATGCCGAGCCGGTCGTGATCGGCGTCCAGCAGCTTGCCGTGCGCGCCGCCCAGCACATAGGGCGCGAGCGCTTGGCGCAGCGCGTTCGATTGCAGCAGCACGGAAAGCCCCGTCATCGTGCGCTGCTCCACCGGCGCACCGGCGAGGCTGCCGAGCGCCGACCAGATGGCCGCTTTCTCGTCGGGGCCAACCGCCACGCCTTCGTGCAGCAAGCGGCCTTCGATCCATTCGGCGGCCCAGGTGCGGTAGCCCTCACGGTCGATGCGCGCGAGTGGCTGGAAGGCGATTTCGCCATCCGTGCCCAGGTCGTAGTGCTCGCCGTCCAGCCCGAGGATCGTGGCTCGCATGGAGCGGCCCATGTCGAACGCGAAGATGCGCGAGCCGCGATAGCGGCGGAACTGCATTGCCAGCGTGGCGAGCAGAACCGACTTGCCCATGCCAGTCGGCCCCGCGACCAGCGTGTGGCCCACGTCGCCGATGTGCGTCACCAGCCGGAACGGCGTGGCGCCATCGGTGCGCGTGACGATCAGCGGCGGGCCGTCGAGGTGGTCGTTCTTCTCCGGCCCGGCCCATACCGCCGACACCGGCATCATGTGAGCCAGGTTCAGTGTCGAGACGATGGGCTGGCGCACGTTGGCGTAGGCGTTGCCCGGAATGGACGACAGCCACGCATCCACGGCGTTGAGCGTTTCGGGGATAGTCACGAAGCCCCGCCCCTGGATGACGCGCTCCACCATGCGCAGCTTCTCGTCTGCGACGGCGGCGTCCTCGTCCATGACGGTGACGGTCGCCGTCAGATAGCCGAAGGCGACTTGATCGCTTCCCAGCTCCTGCAGGGCGGCGTCCGCGTCGGCGGCCTTGTTGTTGGCGTCGGTATCGACCAGCGGGCTTTCCTGCTGGAAGATCGTTTCGCGCAGCAGCGCGATGACGTTCTTGCGCTTGGCGAACCACTGGCGGCGCAGACGGGAAAGTTCTTTTTCCGCCTCGGCTTTGTCCAGGCAGAGGAAGCGCGTACTCCAGCGGTAGGCAAAACCGAGGCGGTTGAGGTCGTCCAGAATCCCCGGCCAGGTCGAGGTCGGAAAGCCCCGCACCGACACCACGCGCAGGTGCTGGTCGCCCAGCATGGGTGCCAGGCCACCGACCAGCGCGGAGTCGGTCAGCAGCGCGTCGATGTGGAACGGCACTTCGGGCACGCCGACGCGGTAGCGCCGCGTCGAGATGGTGGCGTGCAGGTAGCTCAGCGTCTGGCTGTCATCGAGCCAGGCGATTTCCGGCATCACGCCATCGAGCAGGTCGAACACGCGATCTGTTTCCGCCACGAAGGCCGTCAGGCGCTCGCGCCAGTCCACGCCATCGGTGGGCCGGTTCTCGTACAGCATCCCCGCCGCGCGGGCGCGCGATTCCTCGGGCGGCAGGTACACCAGCGTCAGGTGATAGCCACTCTCGAAGTGATTGCCAGAGTCCTCGAAGGTGGCGCGGCGTTCCTCGTCCACCAGCCACGACAGCGGCTCAGGAAACTCCGAGTGCGGATGGTCGGCAGCGGGACGGCGCTCGGCTTCAATGAACAGCGCCCAGCCCGATCCCATACGGCGCAGCGCGTTGTTCAACCGCGCCGATGTGGCGATCAGCTCGCCTTGCGTCGCGCTGTCGAGGTCAGGCCCGCGAAACCGGGCCGTGCGCTGGAAACTGCCGTCCTTGTTCAAGACGACGCCCGGCGCGACCAGCCCGGCCCAGGGCAGCCAGTCGGCAAGTAAGGCCGGGCGCTGGCGGTATTCGGCGAGGTTCAGCATCGCGGCGTCCTCCCCTCACACGTCCAGCAGCGGGCGATGCTTGATGTGCCGGGCGAAGACTTGCATGAACTGCGGATCGACGCGCGCACCCCACACCGCCAAAGAATGGCCGACGATCCAGAGCACCACGCCGGGAATCCACAGTTGCAGGCCCAGCCCGACAGCGGCGGCCAGCGTGCCGTTGGCGATCGCCACGGTGCGCGGCGCACCGCCCAGCAGAATCGGCTCGGTCAGCGAGCGATGCAGCGGCACCTCGAAACCGTCCGCGAAGGTGTCTGGGGCACTCATACGACCGCCCCGCCGGAGAAGCTGAAGAACGACAGGAAGAAGCTCGAAGCGGCGAAGGCGATGGATAGACCGAAGACAATCTGGATCAGCTTGCGGAATCCGCCGGATGTGTCGCCGAAAGCCAGCGCGAGGCCCGTGGCGATGATGATGATGACCGCGACGATTCGCGCCACCGGCCCCTGGATGGATTCGAGGATGGATTGCAGCGGGCCTTCCCACGGCATCGAGGAACCGGCGGCCTGTGCGGTTCCGGCCAGGAACAGCAGCAGCGCGGCCAGCAGCAGCCCTTGCCCCGCAGGGCGGGCCAGGCAGCGCAGCCGCGCAAGACGCAAAGCCGGATTTGCAGAAAAACGGAAAGCAGGAATGGTCATCTGCGTCATGGCAGTTCTCCAAGTGAGTCAGGGGATGGGGAAGTCGCCGCAGCGGGTGCGGCATCGGGAAGTGGCGGCAGCTCGGGAAACGGCGTTTCCAGCGCGTCCGCCAGTTGGTAGCCCACGCCGTCGAAGCCGACGACGCGAGCGATGCTCTCGATGCGGCGCTTGCGCCCGCGCCCGGCGATGTGGATCACCACGTTGACCGCTTCGGCGATCAGCGCACGGGGCGGATTCACCGCCACTTCGAGAATCAGTTGCTCCAGGCGCTGCAGCGCGCCGAGCGCGGAGCCGGCATGGATCGTGGCGATTCCGCCCGGATGGCCTGTGCCCCACACCTTGATGAGATCCAGTGCCTCGGCGCCGCGCACTTCGCCAACGACGACGCGATCAGGCCGCAGGCGCATGGACGAGCGAACCAGCTCGGTCATCGACACCACGCCTGCGCGGGTACGCAGGGGAACGTGGTCGCGGGCCGCGCATTGCAGCTCCACCGTGTCTTCGAGCACCAGCACGCGGTCGCCGGTGGCGGCGATTTCGGCGAGCAAAGCATTGGCGAGCGTGGTCTTGCCGCTGCTGGTGGCGCCGGCGATCAGCACGTTCTGCCGCTCGCGCACGGCGCGAACGAGAAAGCCCGCTTGCGCGCTGGTCATCATCCCGTCGATGACGTACCGCTCCAGCGGAATCACGCCGATGGCGCGCTTGCGCAGCGCGAAGGCCGGCCCCGGCGCTGCCGGCGGCAAGATGCCCTCGAAGCGTTCGCCCGTTTCGGGCAACTCGGCGGACAACAGCGGCTGGCCGCGATGCACTTCCGCGCCAACGTGGGCGGCCACGAGGCGGATGATTCGCTCGCCGTCCGCCTCGGGCAGTTCCACGCCCATCGGCGCGCGCCCACTGGAAAGCCGATCCACCCAAAGGGTGCGATCGGGATTCAGCATCACCTCCACCACGTCCGGGTCTTCGAGCGCGGCGGCGATCAGCGGCCCCATCGCCGTGCGCAGCATCTGGATGCGGCGGTCGAGCGACGTGGCGGTTATGGATTGGGGAACGGCGCTCATGACGCACGCTCCCGCGCTTGGGCGGCTGCCGCCGCGTCCTCCATCCGCATCGGATCGGGATGCAGTTCCTCCACCACGTCGCGCACCAAGCTGCGGCCCCGCAGCAGGTGGCGGCCAAGCTTCTCGGTGAACTGCTCGAAGCGCGCTTTGCCCTGCGCGCGTGCCGCGTCTTGGTGCGCCTCGGGAACCGGCGTGCTCACGGTCAGGTAGTAGCGGATGAACAGCGCCAGCGTTTCGATGGCGATGTTCTGGTCGCGCTCCATTCGCTCGGCCTGGCGCGAGAGGCGATCCAGCCGCTTGGCAATGGCCGCCTCGCGCTGGTCGGCAGCGTCGGGCGACAGCCACGATGCGAGCGCCGCCGCGACAATGGACGACTTGGACACGCCTTTCTTGGCGGCCAGCTCGTCCAGGCGCTTGGCGTGCTCCGGCTGGATGAACAAGTTGAGGCGGTAGTGGCTCATAGCTCGATTCCGTCGTTGGGGTCGAGGGAAGCCAGCCGGGCCGTGCGCTGCATGGCTGGATCGAGCTGGCGAGGAAGGGGAAGCGGCAAATCGTCGTCGTCATCGAGTAGCCCAAGGTCGGCCGCGGGCGCGGCCAGCTCGGGGTCGTAGGCGACGGTTTCGGAGAGTTCGGGCTGACGGCGCGGGCCGCCGTCGTCGGCCGAAGCCGAGTTCTCCAGGCCATCGGCGGATGCCGTGGCAGGTGCAGCGGGCACGGACGGAATCGCCAGCCCGCTCCAGTCGTCGGGCCGCGACGGCGGCGCGTCGGCGTACTGCTGGTTCGCCAGCGTGGGCGGTGGCAGCACGCGACGCTTGAAATTGGCGTCCGCGTAGTAGCGCAGTTTCTTCGCCTTGATCGGCGCCACGCTGGACACCATCACCACGGCCTCGTCGGGCGGAAGCTGCATCACCTCGCCGGGCGTGAGGAGCGGTCGGGCCGTTTCCTGGCGCGACACCATGAGATGCCCGAGCCACGGCGCCAGCCGGTGGCCCGCATAGTTGCGCTGGGCGCGCAGCTCGGTGGCCGTACCCAGCGTCTCGGAGATGCGCTTGGCGGTGCGTTCGTCGTTCGTAGCGAACGTCACGCGCACATGGCAGTTGTCGAGGATGGAGTGGTTTTGCCCATACGCCTTGTCGATCTGATTGAGCGACTGCGCAATGAGGAAGCTGCGGATGCCATAGCCGGCCATGAAGGCCAGCGCCGTCTCGAAGAAGTCCAGGCGCCCCAGCGCCGGGAACTCATCGAGCATCAACAGCAGCTTGTGGCGGCGCTCGATGCCGTCGGAGCCGTCGAGCGATTCGGTGAGGCGCCGGCCGATCTGGTTGAGGATCAGGCGAATGAGCGGCTTCGTCCGCGAAATGTCCGAAGGCGGCACCACCAGGTACAGCGACACCGGATGCTCGGCAGCGATCAGGTCGGCGATGCGCCAATCGCAGCGCGAGGTGACTTCGGCCACCGTCGGGTCGCGGTACAGACCGAGGAACGACATGGCGGTGCTCAACACGCCAGAACGCTCGTTGTCCGATTTGTTGAGCACTTCGCGCGCCGCAGAGGCGACGACCGGATGCGGCCCATCGCCCAGGTGCGGCGTGGTCATCATCCGGTGCAAGGTCAGCTCGAACGGGCTGGCCGGGTCGGACAGGAAGTTGGCGACGCCGCGCAGCGTCTTGTCCTCGCCGGCGTAGAGCACATGCAAGATCGCACCGACCAACAGCGCGTGGCTGGTTTTCTCCCAATGGTTCCTGCGCTCCAGCGCGCCTTCGGGATCGACCAGAATGTCCGCGATGTTCTGAACGTCGCGCACCTCATGCGCGCCGCGCCGCACCTCCAGCAGCGGGTTGTAGGCCGCCGACTTCGCATCCGTGGGGTTGAACAGCAGGCAATGAGAGAAGCGCGAGCGCCAGCCGGCGGTGATCTGCCAGTTCTCGCCTTTGATGTCGTGGACGACGGCGGATGCAGGCCAGGAAAGCAGTGTCGGCACCACGAGGCCGACACCCTTGCCCGATCGCGTAGGCGCAAAGGTCAGGACGTGTTCCGGGCCTTCGTGGCGAAGGTACTGGCGGTCGTGCTGGCCCAGGAACACGCCGGCCGGCAGCGTGAGGCCCGCTTTGCGAATGTCATCCGCGTTCGCCCAACGGGCCGAGCCGTAGGTCGTGACCAGGCGCGACTGCCGCGAGCGCCAGATCGACATGCCGATGGCGACCACCACCGCCAGCAGGCCGCTGCCGCCCGCGATGGCGCCGCCGGTGTCGAACACGCGCGGCGCGTAGGCGTCGAAGAAGAACCACCACTCGAACAGGCGCCATGGGTGGTAGATCGGCGTGCCGAGAAGATCGAACCAGGGCGAGCCAAGGCGTAGCTGGTAGCCAAGGGCTGCTGCTGTCCATTGTGTGGCGCCCCACACTCCGGCGATCACGATGCCAAATACCACGGCGATCTGACCGAACAGCACGCTCGTCCCTTGCATGACCTGGCCTCCGATTTCTCCTGAGCTGATTCCTCATGGAAGAAGCGGCACAAAGGCGTGCCGCAAGCGTCAGAATCGGTGCCGGGTCGGTGCCGGTCAAAGACCGTTTCGAGCAGAAACGTCGAGCAAAAAGACAGAATTCGCGCGGCGTCGAACCAAAGAAAAACGCCGCAAGCGATAGCGCATTGCGGCGTGTCGAACAGAAAATTGAAACCGATGCGGCGAACTGCCAACGATCAGAACTTGGGCGATTCCTTCGGCCGCGTGTAGGGCGTTTCGCCGTCACCATAGAACCGTTTGCGCGTGGCCTCGGCCACCCGGTTGCAGAGCACGTCACCCAGCTTGGGCCGATCCGTCTTGCACTGCTGGCGTAGTTCCTTCAACCGTTCGGGATTGGCTGCCAGTTCCTCCATCGTTGGGATATTCGCTTCCGATGTGTTGGCCTTCTGAGGCGTTTCGGACTGGCCGCAGGCGGTCAACACCGCCACCAGCAAGAAAAGGATGATCTTCTTCATGGCGCAGGTTCCTCCGGGGGATCGAGATTGCGGCCCAGCATGGGCCTGGGAGATTCCAGAGATTCGATGGCCTGTACGCGCTCAATGAATCGAGCCAGAACCTCCGCTGGTTCGCCTATAGGGCGCAGCAGATAGGTTGTCAGGGGTGGGACACGTGATGCCAAGGGGCGAGCCACCACGCCCGGTTCTCTGCTAGCTGTAATGTGTGCTGCACCCGTAAGGCCAAGCGCGAAGCCGGCCGATACAAGCGCCATCATCAAATCGCAGGAGGCCACACGCTCCGCGATCAGGGGTTCCATGTCCGCACGGCGCAGTACCCGATCAACGTGTTTCGCGTGGCTTTCGCAAACCTGTGGATCGCACAGAACCAGAGGGTAGCGGAGCAGTTCCTCCAACGGAATGCGCTTATGCGCTAGCAGAGGATGTCGAGCAGGTACAGCGACCATGAGTGCATCGCTCCAGACGGGTATAGCGACGATGCCTTCGCCCACTTCGTCTGATTGCGCGAATCCTACGTCATAAAGATCGTCGTGTAGCCCCTTGATTTGTTGCGACAACGGCACTTCGGAGAAGCGAATCTCGACTTCAGGTTCTTCCTGTCGGCATAAGGCGAGCACTGCCGGAAGGCGCGACGGTGTAATGCCGTCCGATAAGGCCACCCGCAACTGACCGTGAAATCCATTGGCCGCTGCTTTTACGCTGTCGCGCGCTTGTTGCAGAACAGCAAATACTCGGCGGGCATGCTCCAGAAATAACTTACCTGCACGTGTTAGTCGAGTGCTGCGTGTGGTACGGGCAAACAGTACAACACCCAGTTCCTCCTCTAGCTCCTTAATGGCGCGAGAAAGTGGAGATTGTTCAATGTGCAGCTTCTCCGCAGCTCTAGCGAAGTGAAGCTCCTCCGCCACGGCGAGAAAGTATTTTAGATGTCTTAACTCCATAGACGAATAGCTCCCACGAGCGCGCATCGCAGGCGGTAGCCGCGACCTGTGAGTCGCGGCTACGCCCTGAACAATCAGTTGCCGCCGTTGGACGGGCGGCGTTCCGCAGAAGATTGCGCCACGTTTGGCTTCTTCTTCGTGGCGTCGCACTGCTCTTTCAGCTTCTTTACTTCGGGATAAGCCACGTCACTGATATACCGCTTCGTATCTGCCAATTGCTCGCATGTCTTCGGTATGGCCTTCGCATCGTCGTCATGCCCGCCGGTATGGGCCATCACGAATGGCGAAGCGAGCGAGGCGCTAGCTAGAGCTGCAATCAAAACCGGACGAATGTTCATTTCAATATCTCCTGGGGTAAGGCCCGGCCTACGTGGCAGGGCGGGAAACTTCGACTTCCTGCCATGCAATTGGCATGGCAGGAAAGCCGGAGTGCATGGGACATGTGCCCGTAACCAATTTGCCAATCACAAGACGCGCTTCATTTCCATGTATTGACCGCGAGTGCGAACAATCACCGTCACGTCAGCGTCGCCACGGTTCCGCCAGAACCAACCGTGATTTCCACTAAAGGCCGCCTGGATAACGCCATTGCTAGCGGGCACCGCGCGACCCTTTTCATAACTGATGGACTGGCCGCCACCATCGCCGTGGGTATCGAAGTTCACAACGCCCCCTTCGGCAACCCAATTGAACTCGACCTGCTCGCCGGCCTTCATACTCAACTTCACCTCCGCCCCTTGGCCGGGCTTGAGTACGACGCGCATTTCATCGCGCCAAGCGGCGCCGTTCTCCGCCTGCGCGGCGTTCTGTGCTTGTGCAGGCGCGGCGGTGCCTGCGTTCCCTGCCGTTGCGGCAGCGGGCTTGGCCGCATCCTTCGCGGCATCCGCAGCGGCTTCTTCGGCCAATTGCGTCTTGATCTCCCCCATTTCCTTCAGGCCGAGTACGCGACCAATCCCTGTTGGGTCGATCGCGTACTCGGAGGGAAGGACGATGCCGACCAAAATTGCGATGGCGGCGACGAGTGCAATAAGCGTCGAGCGCAGCAGTTGTTTCGATGATGGAAGGTCGTCGAGGGTTGGCTTGGATACGTTGTACATGGGTTTTTCTCCGTGTTTGATTCAGGAAACGAAATAGCCGGTGAGCTGATAGCCGATCAGAATGAATCCGGCACACATCATCGCTACGTTGGCGGTGTACGCATGGCGCCAGAAACTTGCTGTTCGGCGCCAGTAGCTGATTGCAATCAGAATGGTGCCGAGCGCGATCAACTGCCCGATTTCAACGCCGACATTGAATGCCAACAGGTTTGGAATCAGGCCATCAGGCGAGATGTTGTATTCGATAATCTTGGTTGACAGACCGAATCCGTGAAAGAGTCCGAATACGACTGTTGCGACTTTCGTATTGGGCTGGAAGCCGAGCCATCGCTGAAATGCGCCGATGTTGTCGAGCGCCTTGTAAACCACCGAAAGACCGATGATCGCGTCGATGATGTAGCTGTTTATCCCGACGTTGAAATACACGCCAAGCAGCATCGTGGTTGAGTGGCCCATGGCAAATAGCGTCACATACAGGGCGATATGCTTCATCCGGTACAGGAAGAAGATCACGCCAAGCAGGAACAGGATATGGTCGTATCCCGTCGCCATATGTTTCGCCCCTAGATACATAAAAGGGATGAGGTTGACGCCGGATATTTCCTGGATGTAGCCCTTATCGCCCTCCGCAACGGCATGGGCGAGCGCCTGATTCGCGCACGCGAACAGCAGGATAATCGTCGCCATAAGAAATAAAGAAGTCCGTTGCCAGGTCGGTCGATGGTGATCCGGCATTACTTCAAGTGATCTTTCACGCATGAATTTCATACCTCAATTACTCTCCTAAAAACCCTTGCGGTTCGGGTGCGGCAAGCACCTTTCCTGTTTGCCGCACCATGCGAACTGTTGAAATTGGCGTCGTGCTTACGCCGGCGCGGTGTCCTGGCTTTCGTTGCGCCCCCGATGAATGAGGCGATATAGGGCCGGCAGCACTAGCAACGTCAGCAGCGTCGAGGAAACAATGCCGCCAATGACGACAGTTGCGAGGGGTCGTTGCACTTCCGCGCCCGTTCCGACGTTGACGGCCATCGGTACGAAACCAAGGCTTGCAACCAGCGCAGTCATCAGCACCGGGCGTAGCCGCGTCATCGCTCCGTTCACGATGGCATCGTGAATCGGCGCGCCTTCGTGGTGCAGCTTGCGAATGAAGCTCACCATCACCAGGCCGTTGAGCACCGCCACACCGGATAGGGCGATGAATCCAACCCCTGCCGAAATCGAAAGCGGAATATCGCGCAGCCACAATGCGGCAATGCCGCCTGTCAGTGCCAATGGCACGCCGCTAAAGACGACCGTGGCGTCCCGGCCCGAGCCGAAGGCCATGAACAGAAGGCCGAAGATCAGAACCAGTACAGCCGGCACGACGACGGACAGCCGTTGGCTCGCCGAAATGAGTTGCTCGAACGTGCCCCCGTAGTTGACCCAATAGCCCTCTGGCAGTGTGATTTCGCGGCTTACGCGCTCACGCAGCTCTTCCACGAACGACCCTAGATCGCGTCCGCGCACATTGCTGGTAATGACGATCCGGCGTTTACCGTTCTCGCGGCTGATCTGATTGGGGCCGGGAGCCACTTCGATTGACGCAAGCTGGCCGAGCGGCACGTAAGCGGCTTGGCCCGGTGCGGCAGCAGCGCCGGTCGGAACGGGAATGGGCAGTGTCGCCAGTGCTTTAGGGTCTTGGCGCTGCGCTTCGGGCAGCCGAACCACAATATCGAAGCGGCGATCGCCCTCAAACACTTGGCCAGCGACGGCACCACCAAGAGCGATTGCCACCGTCTGCTGTATGTCGTCGATCGCCAGGCCGTACCGGGACAGTGCATCCACGTTCGGCGTGATTGTCATCAGCGGCAGGCCCGTAATCTGTTCGAGTGCCACGTCGGCAGATCCCTCGATACTCTCGGCCACGGCTTCAATCTTGGAGCCTAGTTGGGCCAGTTGCTCCATGTCATCGCCATACACCTTGATCGCCACCTCGGCACGGACACCCGCGATCAACTCATTCATGCGCATCTGCACGGGCTGAGTGAACTCGTAGTTGTTGCCGGGAATGGTGTTCACCGCCTTTTCCAGTTCGGCAAGCAGTACGGCTCTCGGTTTGCGCGGATCAGGCCATTCGCTGCGATCCTTGAGCATGATGAAGGTGTCAGCCACCGAAGGAGGCATGGGATCAGTCGCAACCTCGGCAGTACCGATCTTGGCAACGACTTCCTCAACCTCTGGAAACTCCTTGATCCGCGCTTCCAACTGGCGCTGCATGCCAATCGCCTGGGTCAGACTCGTTCCGGGAATCCGCATCGCGTGCAAGGCGATGTCGCCTTCATCCAGATTGGGGATGAACTCGGTGCCCAGGCGCGTCGCAAGCAAACCAGACAGCACTACCAACACTGACGCCGCCGCGACAACGGCGACCCTTAGCCTGATTGCCTTCTGGAGAAGTGGCGCATAGAAGCGGCTGATGCCGCGCATCACCTTGGTTTCCTTCTCGGAAACCTTGCCGGTGACAAACAGCGCGACCGCAGCGGGCACGAAAGTCAGGGACAACACCATCGCACCAGTCAATGCGATCACGACGGTAAGCGCCATCGGATGGAACATCTTTCCTTCCACACCCGACAACGCGAAGATTGGAAGGTAAACCGCCGTGATGATGAATAATCCGAACAGGGCAGGCTTGATGACCTCTGCACTGGCGCTCGAAACCAGCGAGAAACGCTCATCGCGGGTCAACAGCCGACCGAGCTGGTGCTGTCGTTCGCTGAACCTGCGCAAGCAGTTCTCCACGATGATGACCGCACCATCGACAATCAGGCCGAAATCCAGTGCGCCCAAGCTCATCAGGTTGGCCGAGATTCGGTTTTGCACCATGCCGGTGATCGTCAGCAGCATGGCAAGCGGAATGACCGCTGCGGTTATCAGGGCTGCACGCAGGTTGCCTAGCAACATGAACAGCACGGCAATCACCAGCAACGCGCCTTCCAGAAGATTCTTCTGCACGGTTGCGATGGTGCGGTCAACGAGTTGAGTGCGGTCATAAACCGCGTGTGCTCGGACTCCCTCGGGAAGTGTCGCGTCGATTTCAGCGAGCTTTTCCACCGTGCGCTGTGCAACCGCTCGGCTGTTCTCGCCAATCAGCATGAATGCCGTTCCCAGCACGACCTCCTTGCCGTCTTTCGTGGCCGCGCCGGTTCGTAGTTCGCTACCCTCCAGAACTTCCGCCACGTCGGATATTCGGAGTGGCAGCCCATCGCGCGTTGCCACGACAATTTTCCGCAGTCGCTCGATGTCGCCTACCTGTCCGGGGATGCGGATCAGGTACTGCTCGCCGTGACGTTCGATGTAGCCGGCACCGACGTTGGCGTTGTTCCGCGCAACGGCGTTCAGCACGTCGTTCATCGTCAACTCGTAGGCCAGCAGCTTGACCGGATCGGGTGTGATGTGGAACTGACGCACGTAACCGCCGATGGTGTTGACCTCGGTGACGCCTTTCAGATTGCGGAGCTGCGGACGCACCGACCAGTCTTGCAATGTGCGCAGCGCCGTCGGCGTCCAGATTTCCTCGTAGCCCTTCTCGGGTTCCAAGGTGTACATGAATATCTCGCCCAGGCCGGTTGCCACCGGGCCGAGAGAAGGATTCAGGCCCGCCGGAAGTTGCGAAGATGCCTGCTGCAAGCGTTCGGCAACCTGCTGGCGGGCAAAGTAAATGTCGGTGCCGTCCTCAAAGACCGCAGTGACTTGCGACAGGCCGTAGCGGGAAATCGAGCGGGTGTAGTCCAGCCGGGCGAGGCCAGCGAGCGCCGTCTCAACCGGGAAAGTGACGCGCTGCTCCGCCTCCATTGGCGAGTAGCCTGGTGCCTCGGTATTGATCTGTACCTGGACGTTGGTAATGTCCGGTATCGCGTCGATCGGCAAGCGGCTGTAGTTCCAGACGCCCAGCCCGGACAGGGCGAGCACCAATAGAAGCACGAGCCAGCGATGCGCGATGGACGCGCGAATGATACGTTCGAGCATGTCCGCGTCCTTAGTGATCGTGGCTTGCGCCAGACTTTTCGATGTCTTGGCGTATCAGGAAACTTTGCTCGGCCACGTAGTTCGTGCCGGGCTTGAGTCCGCTAGTCACTTCGGCGTATTCACCATCACGCTCGCCAAGTTCGAGCATTCGGACTTCGTATGTCTCGCCAACCTGTGCGAAAACCACGGTGAAGTCGCGGAATCGCTGCAACCCGGACTCTTTTACCGCCAGCGGTACGTTGCGCGTGCCTACTGTGACCTCGGCCGCCACGGTCATGCCGGGGCGCCAGCGCCCCTCCGGGTTCGGGATGCTGACGCGGGCAATGACGCTCTGGCCGCTGCCAGCCACCGGCAACAATCGCTGGATCTTTCCGCTGGCTTCGGTCTTCCCGGTGGCTGACCGGATTCGTACCGGCTGCCCTGGCTGTAGGGCTTCGGCATCGGTGCCGATGGCGCGCAGGTCGATCCATACGTAGGACGGGTCAGCCAGCTCGAACAGCGCACCTGCTTCGGCCACATCACCGACGTTCGTGTTGCGTGCGAGTACCACGCCGTCGAATGGTGCGGTAATCGGGTAGGTGCGCATGCTGTCGTTGCCCTCAACGATGGCCAGTGTCTGGCCGCGGCGGACTCGTTCGCCCTGCTGCACGTTCACTGATCGCACGATGCCAGGAAAGCGTGCGCGAACCGCTGCGTGTCTGTCGGCATCCAGAACAACGGTTCCCATCAGCCGCACAACGTCTCGGATGACCGCCGGCCCCGCTGATTCGGTTTTGATGCCGGCATCCTTGGCGATACCAGCCGGAATGCTTACGCGGCCCTCATAGGATTCATAAGACCAAGTGGACCTCTTTCCGGCGTGTTCGGCGGACACGGCGACATCGAAAGAATGCGGCTCGGTCACTTCACCGCTGCCGACCAGATAGTTGCCTTCTGGCCTGAACGTGAATTGGTTGACCTCGCCATCCAAACGGGAGAGCTTGATCGTTGCGGCAACATCAGCGGGGGCGACTGGCTTGCCGTCACGATAGGCGTAGAGCCTGTAATGTGGGGGGGCGTTGGTTTCGTAGATGGTGACTTCCAAAGCGAAGTCTCCATCGCGGAGTAGCCGGCCATTGTTTGGGCCGCGCTCATAGCTTCCGCTGGCTTGGGCGCTGGCCGCCTCTTTGGGCTTGTCGCCGCCAGGGCTGCATGCAGCGGCAAACACACAAAGTAGCAACAGGGAAAGAATGCGAATCATGGTGCGGTGTCCTCAACGGTGGCGGTGAGGCGTTCCACCTCGACCAGCAGAAGGTGATAGCGAGTGGCGGCTTCCACAGCGCGCGCGCGCAGATCGAATAGCGTTCGCTGCGCTTGAGCCAACGACAAATAGGAGAATCGGCCCTGCTCGAAACCGCGACGAGTCGTTGCCAAAGCGCTTTCAGCCATAGGCAGCATTCGTGCGCGTAGCGAGTCAGCCTCTGTCCGTGCGTGCGTGAGTTCCTGATATTTGTCGAACAGCGCCTGGTGGCGCTCGAAGCGCTCGGCGTCACGCCGCGCTTCAAGCGCAGCAAGCTCCGCATTGGCCTGGGACACCGCGTATCCAGAGCGCGTCGGGCTGCCCAGCGGCACCGAGATCGACATCACTACGCCGTGATCCTTGTAGTCTTCCAAACGCCGCACGCCCAAGCTGACGTCGATGTTGGGTTTGGCTTCGGCCTCCGCGAGCCGGCGGCGGGCGCCGATGGTGTCGGCCTGCAAACGCGAAGCCCACAGTTCCGGCGTCATGGGCAAACGGGCAGCCAGCGTCTCGAATGGCGCCACGGTCGGCAAGGTTTGGAGGTCACCGACGACCTCGCCGAAGTCGGGGATCGTTGCCCCCCAGCTCGCGGCCAAAGTCATCTTGGCGCTTGCCAATTCGTGTTCAGCACTCTCACGATTCAGTTGGGCCTCCGCGACCGCAATTTCGGCGGCCTGCAAATCTGAATCAGGATTGCGTGCGGCTTTGACCCATGCGGCGACCTCTTGCCGCGTGCGCTCCGCTTGCTTGATGCGTTCCTCGGCATAGGTCAATCGCTGTTGCCTGGCGAGCACTTCAATGAAGCGGGCCGTAGTTGAACTAGCCAAGTCAATCCGTGTTTTGGTGGCTTGGTGCTCTTGTTCTCTCAGCTCGGCTTGTCCCAGCGTTTGGCGAGCCTCGCGCTTGCCGCCGAGTTCTATGACCCGACCGATGCGCAATGTCGTTTCGGCCGAGCGGATACCTCGCAGGTTGCCGTTCCCAGCGACGTTCTCAACCTCGCCGCCAATGGTGTAAGGCGGTGGCAGGGCTTCGCGCTGTGTGCGCGCTCGAACGGCCTGGAGCTGCGCCGTTTCGGCGGCGATGGATGGGTGGGCGGCCAGTGCGCGGGAGACAGCCTCCTCCAATCGCAGGGGTTCGGCGGCCAGGGCGGTGGATGTACCGCAGGCTCCGACAAACACCAAGGCTACTAAGCGGATCAAATTCATGAAAATCCTCACGACGACGACAGGTGGCGAGCAAACGATTCCGCGTCACGGCTGCTCGCACACGCCTTAGTGGAATCGTCATAAACCGATCATCAATCGGTTTTTCAGGCAAAAAAACACAGCACGCGCGCATATGGACTTACCTCGTCATCACAGTGATGAGAGATTCGGTCACGGAATGCAGCCAGCCGGTAGATAGGCTGCAAAACGCCAGAACAAGAATGCCTAGCATCGGCCCCAGGTATGAGACAGACGTGTGCTTGGACGACAGCAACGCCTCGACACGCTCAGGGACGAAATCGGAAAAGAACGCCATAGCCAACGGCATCTGTTCCTTGGCGTGTTGCCGAAATATCTTTTCTACTGCAACGATGGTTTCGGCTACGGCGACAGGGCATCCCACTTCGTTTGCAGCAGCGAAATCACAACGCTGTTCCAAGGCGAGTTCCAGATCGCGCAACAGCCGGCGACGAGTGCCCGGCAACTGGATGCTCGACAACACGACAGCGATCAGGCGATGCAGCACATCTCGATTGGCGATATGAGCCTGTTCGTGCGCCAGCACCACGCGCAATTGCGTTGGGTCGAGTCGCCGCATCAACGAGGTTGAAAGCAGGATGTGGCCATTCCCGACGCCACAGGCCAGCGCCATAGGCTGATCGACATCAAGCACGCGAAGTTTGTCTGGATACCCCGGACGCCAGCTCAGGCGCACCATCGAGGCAAGGGTTCGACGAGCACGCCAAAGGCCCACTACGGCCCGTAATGCCAGCCAAACCGCGTATCCCGCCAACAATGCCAATGCTCCCCATAGCCAGGCACTTTGCCCATTGCCGCTCGGGTGCCAAACGCACAGGTGCAGGAGCGTGTCAGCGTGCGCAGAGCAGGCAGCGGCAAATCTGGCCGAATCATCAAACATCGACGGCATGGCGATAGTCATGGCCGTATAGGCAATACCCGCCAATGCGGGTGTTACCAGCATCCACCAAGACACTCTTGCTCGCTGATAGGGGCTCTTTCCTGACAGCGCACGGCGTAATGGGCGCTCGCAGGTTCCAATCAGCAGGGTAAGCGTTACTGCCAGCACGAAGCCGGATAGCAATGCGAACTGAAGTAGTGGGCCATAACTCATCATTACGGCTGATCCAATTCAGCGCGACGACGGGCAATCAACTCCTCCAGCCTCTTGAGCTGGTCATCATCCGCCCTTGCAGCAAGATCGACAAAGGCACTCAACAACGCATCCGGCTGCGGGCCTGCGACACGACGCACCGTGGACTCGACCAGCTTCTGGATCAGTTCCCGGCGAGATACTCGTGCCGAGTATTCGTAGGCATGGCTGATCTTTTCGCGCTGGAGCATGGCCTTGCGAAACAGACGTTCCAGCGTGGATTGCACTGTGTTCAAGGAAATCGAGCGAGACTTCCCAATGCGCGCGTACACCGCCTTGGTGTCGGACGGGCCGAAGCGCCAGATGTCTTCGAGCACGGCGATTTCGAGATCGCCAAGTGTTGGTACGCTGTGGTTGGTCAATGTTGTCGGCTCCGAGCTTTGACTCGAACTCAAGAGTATCCACCACGAAAAACCGACCGTCAATCGGTTTATTGTGCAACCCCCATGCCGGGCACTGCTATCGCGGGAAGTTAACCGACGGCAGGCCCACGTTGCCGTCCTATCTCCCAGGACACGCCGCCGCCGCGCACCGTAGCGGCAAGCTGCTGGCCCAGCCGCTGCTCGACCACCGGCCTCCACGGCACAAGGCTGAACCCCATGCCGTCATCGAGCATCGCGTAGCGCCCACTGGCGAGCATGACGCTACGCCGGTAGATACCCGCCACGCGCTGCCCGTCGGCCACCGGGCGATGCTCCAAGCCGGTATCGGCGGTGATGTCCTTAGCGGCCTGCGCCAGCTCCCGATTGCGCAGCGTGCCCAGCAGATTACGCGCCAGGATCACCCGCTGGCCGCGTCGCTCGGCCAGCCCTTGTTCGGCCAGGAAGTCGGCGCGCTGCTGCATCGCCTGCTTGGCCTCGCCACCAAAGCCCAGTTCGCCCAGGCCGGTGCCGCCGCCGATCAACTGCTGGTCGAGCCACGTGGCGCCGATCACGCGGGCCTGTCGCTCGATGGGTAGGTGCGATTTCAGTTCCACGGCCACGCCGCCTAGGCGTTGCGCGTCGTACTGACGGCCCTGCTCGGGCAGGTTGTCCGGCACCTTCCATAGACCTTCGGCGACACGTTCCACGATGCCGGCTCGGCGCAGGGCTTCGAGCCGGCGGACATGGGCGGCGACGACTTCCTGCGGATCGCGGCCCGGCACGGCCTGACTCTGCGCGATGGCGAGGTGGTGGTCGGTGAGGTACAGGCCATCGCTCGCCAGCGCGGCGATGTTGCGGTCGGCCGCACGCACGTCGGCCGATCCCTTCACCTCCACCACGGCGCCGGTCGGATAGTTCGCCAGTTCGTCGCGGGCGTTGAGCGCAACATAGTGGGCCTTGCCGTCCACCCCGTCGATGACCAGATAACCCCGGTCGCGCAGCTCGTCGGCCAGCCCCTTCGCGGCCACGCGGCCGAGGATGGTTCGGCCATCGTCGCCCGGGTCGAACACCGCCAGTTCGCGCGGCTCGCCGCGCATGGCCCGCTGCATGGTGCGGATGATGTCGCCACGCTCGCCCAGGGCGCGTAGCGTCTTTTCGGCATCGGTATGGACGGCCCAGGTGCCCGGCTGCATCTCGTCGGCCAGGCCCAGGCGCTGCAAGCGTTGCAGGCGGCCGATCAGCAGCAGGCGCTGGCGTTGCAATCTCGGCTCGTTGAGGCGTTCGACATGCACCAAGCCATCGTCGCCCAACTCGCGTTTGAGCGTGCGATCCAAGCTCGTCCATCGCTCTTGTTCCACCTCGCGTTGCAAGGTCTGCTGGATCTCCAGCTCGGTGCGCGGCCCCAGCCATTCGGTCGCCAGTTCGGCGGCGCGATGGCGGAAACCATCGGCGATGTAGTCGCCCGCGATGATGAGGTCTTTGCCGGTGTCGTCGCGTCCGCGCACGACGATGTGCGTGTGCGGGTTGTCGGTGTTCCAGTGGTTGACGGCCACCCAATCGAGGCCCGTGCCCAGGTCGGCCTCCATGCGGCCCATGAGGTGCCGCGTGTAGGTGCGCAGGTCTTCCAACTCGGCGCCGTCCTCCGGCGAGAGGATGAAGCGGAAATGGTGCCGGTCGTCGGCGCAGCGTTCCTTGAAGGCGTCGAGGTCGGCGGCATCGGTCTGCGGCCCGTAGGCTTGGCCTGGCTCGCCATCGCGGCCCACGCCATCGCGCTCGATGTAGCGCAGGTGCTTGGCGAGCGATTGCGGGCTGGCCTGGCGCTGATTGACCAACAGCGTCTTGATGGTCACGCGCCGCGACATGGGCGTCAGCTTCGCCCCGGCGAAGCGCGCCGCCGTGTGGCCGCGCCCCAGACGCGAGCCGGGCCGATGCCCGGTTCCTGCGCCCTTGCCAGCTCCCCCAGGACGACGCACCGACGACTTGCCGCTACTGGCCTTGCCCGCCTGCTTGAGCACCTTGGAGACGAAGCCCTGGCCCTGGTTCTTCGGGGCGCTGGGGCGGATGCGGAAATCATCGTCGCGGCGGTCGGTCATGGCTGCGCCCCCTGCAAGCTCTGGCATGTCCGGTCGTGCGAAGCACGCGGACATGCCTGCATTGGCGTGGGCCTCGCGCCCCAAGCGGCACGGCGGCGAAGCCGCTCCGTGCCGCGCCAACCCCATGTGCAGACAGGCTTTCGACGCGGCCCGGTGCCGCGTCCTTTTGTCTTGCCTTCCGCCTTTGCCCCTCGCTGTCGCTCCGGGCGTCGGCGGCCCGGCGGCGCTGCGCTGCTTGCAGCCAGCCCGCCGGCGAACGCGCCAATGGCCGCAGGCCGGGCGCGTTCGAGGCAAGACGCCTGCACGCTGGACGGCTGCGCCGAATGTTGCGCGAAGCGCGGCGCGAATGCGCCCGCGCTGCACGCGCGACGACACGGCGGCGGCAGCCGGAACGGCATTCCCGATGGCACGATGAGAGGCACGGCAACGTGCAGTGAATCGGCGGCCATCATGGGCGTGTCTCCAGCCAGACCGGGTGCGCGACGCCGATCACGGCGGATGCGCTGACCGGGCCGAAATAGCGGCTGTCGAACGACGCCGGATTGGTCACGCTCAACAGGAACAGCTCGCCCGGTTCGAGACGGCGGCAAAGCTGCAAGGATGGCAGTGGCCGGCCCAGCCGGTCGGCAGGCAGCGCGGCGGCCGCAGGCACGCCGTCGATGCGTACCTGCCCGGCGACGATGCAAACGTGTTGCGGCGCGACTGCGCCCACACGTTTGAGCAGCGGAACGCGGGTCGGCAGGTAGCCGCGCTGCGCAGCCAGCATGGCGGCCCTGTCGGGCAGCGGCACCAGCACGATGCTGTCCACGGACAACGGACGTGGCAGCGAGGCGGTGCGCGGGTCGAACGGTTCGATGCGATACCAGCCGACCGCCACGCTGTCGGACGGGTTGTAGGTCAGACGCGGAAGCGGCGACACGAAAGCCGCCCAGGCCAGCGCAGCGAGGCCGCAGGCGGTCAGACCCGCGAGCACGATACGAGCGCGCAGGTGCGAGCGAGGACGCGGCGGGGCGGACGAAGCGGAAACGGTCGTCATGGCAGCACCTTTCCGGCGAGCCAAGCGGCGTGCCGCTCGGCGGTGTATTCGGGCAGCCGCAAGCGCGCCGCGAGCCGGTTGCCCAGCGTGCGCCAGTACGCGGGCGAGACGGCAGACGGGGCGATGCCCAGCGCCTCGATGCCGTCGATGCGTTCCAGCACGGCGCGCACGGCGTTCTCGCCCTCGGCGTGAAGCAGCAGGCGTGCGCCTGGCTGCACGCCAGGGATGCGCTGTACGGCATCGAGCGGCGTGGCGGCTTGCATAACCATGAGCTGCCAGCGGATCGTGCCGTAGTCGTTGGCCTGCCAGCGGATGCGGCACAGAACCGCGTTCGGCAAGAACACCGCGCAGCGCCGCCAGCGGTCAAGCTGGAGCGTGCGCGCCGGTTCGCCGAAGCGCAGGTAGAGCTTGAAGCGCGGTTCGATGTAGGCCAGCGAAACGCGCGTTAACGGCACGTTGCCGGCCAAGCCGGCGGGTGCCGAAGGCGCGTGCAGCAGCGCAGCCGTGGGGGCGTTCGCCGCAGGCAAAGCGGATGCGTTCATGGCGTGTTCTCCGGGGGAAACTCCCGCTCCAGCAGGCCGCGCAGCAGTTCGGCTACGGTCACGCCCTGGCCGAAGGCGGCGATCTTGATGCGTGCGCGCAGCGCGGGCGTCACGTCGAGCGTCAGGCGGGCCGTGTAAAGGTCGCCTTTGTTGAGCGCATCGGCATCCCCCTGGCGAATCCACACCTCGGCGTGCGGATTCGCGGGTGGACGCGCACCGATGCCGACGCGCTTGCTGGCACGCGAACCGTTGCGGGTGGTGCTGTCGCTGCTCATGCCGGCCACCGCAGCAGTTCATCGACCAGCGCAGCGATCTCGCGTGCGGCGGCGCTGTCTGGCGCGGTTTCGCGGGCGAGCCGGCCAGCGGCCACGCTGTCGGCAAAGACGATCCTTTGCCGAACCTCGGCGCGCAGCGCTGGCAGCGGCTGTTCCGCCAGCGATTGCCGCGCTTCGCGGCCGATGATGGTGGTGCTGACGCGCCGGTTGATGACGAAGGCCGCGCGCAGCGCAGGCCGGAAGACTTGTGCCTCGCGGATCAGCGCCACCATCTCGGCGCTGGCCCAAAGGTCATACGGGCTGGGCTGCACGGGAATCAGCACACGCTCTGCCGCCAGTAGCGCGGAGCGCGCCAGAGCGGCGATGCGCGGCGGGCCGTCGATGATGACGTGATCGGCCCGCCTGGCGAGTTCTGGTGCCTCTTGGTGCAGTGTCTCGCGGGCGAGGCCCACGGCGCTGAACAACCGGGGCAAGCCCTGCTGGCTTCTACGCTGCGTCCAGTCCAGCGAGGAACCCTGCGGGTCGGCGTCCAGCAGGACGACATGCTGGCCGCGCAGCGCGAGTTCGCCGGCGATGTGCGTGGCGAGCGTGGTCTTACCGACGCCGCCTTTCTGATTGAGCAAGGCAACGATCATGACGCGGCCTCCCATGTTGGAAAGCCGGACTTCGCCTGCCGTGCAAAACGCTGTTCGCTGTGCCGTTTCGTGGTTGTCCACCGCAACGGCGCGCTTCTACTAAAAGTTAGAGATTTATAGTTAGGTAAGTTAGAGGGGCCGCAAACCCGCGCCGTTACTGGCTTTGCGGCGTTTTCGTACTCCTGATAGCACGATAGGCGTACTCCCGATAGCACGATACCCGGTACTCCTGATAGCACGAGGCCGTCCACAGGCTTTACCGCAGTTATCCCCGTGCCGTATGCAGCACGGGCCGGAAGGTCAGCAGTTCCAATCCTTCTTCCGGCATCGCCTCGATGCCGAGGACGTAGCCGGGCAGCGACTGCCGCGCCACCAGGACGCGCAGGTCGTAGGCGAAGTCCGAGAAGCGCGCCGCGCTGCCGGACTTGCGGTGCAGGTGCCGGAAGTCGAACTGCCAGCCGTGTTCCTGCCGCCCGCCGTGCTTGCGCACGAGGCGGTACAGCCACCGCTCGATGCCGCCCTTCAAGCGGAAATAGGCCGGGTCGATGGTCAACACCAGGGCGGCGTCGAGCACGCCCGCGTAGAACCAATCTGGCAGGATTAATTCGATGCCCAGCGGCACGCCGCTGGCGTCGGCCAGCTCGCGCCATTCGTTCACCCAGGAAAAGCGGTGCAAGCGCCGGCCGATGGTTTCGCGGATGGACGTGGCAACGCTGGTCGATTGCAGGCGATCCAGCGCAGCTTTCAGGCGCAGGTAGTCGTTGAGGGATGTTCCTCGTCCAATGAAGCGCAGGATCTCGTAGGGCGTGGCGCGTATCCAGCGCGACGGGCGAATGCCCGCGTCGCGCGCCTCCACGATCTGCGAGGCGGCCCATATCAACACGTCGGCATCCCATATCGTGGCGATGCCGTGCTCGGCCGTGCCTTCCACGCGGATGGTGATGTTCCCGCTGCGGAAGTCGATCGGCGCTGTGCGCCGCGACTTCGCCAGCGAGAAGAACGGAAAGGCCATGAGGTCTTGACTGTCGCGCGGCGCCATGTCGCCGGGCAGTGCGCGGAACAGGTCGAGCTGTTCGCGCTGCTGCAATCGCTGCCCCGACGGCAGCGATGGGCTGGACATGACGATGGCCACCGGCGAGCCGACGATCAGCGGCCATCACGGTAGTCGCCCGCGTGACGCTCGGCATATTCCGGGTCGGACGTGGCCTCGTAGCTGCGCTGGTCGGCCCAGGCATCGAGGTCGGCCACCGCGTACATGACGCGGCGGCCGAACTTGCGGAACTTGGGGCCGCCACCGATCACGCGCTGCTTCTCCAGCGTGCGAGGACTAAGGCGCAGGTACTCGGCGGCCTCGTCGTTGGTCAGGTAGCGTTGGGGCTGCGCTGGCGCAGCGACAGCAGCGGCGGCAGACCGCAAGGGAGCAGGTCGCATGGGATGTACCTCCATCAAGCCCAGCCACACCACGCGGCCGGATAGAGGCACTTTCAAGAAAGCTAGGCTTCCTGTTCAGGGACGTTTTGCAGGGGATGCGGCGCGTCCCTGTGCAACAGACGGAAGCTGTGCCAGGCGGCGATAGCCGCCGCGCATCAGCGCATCGCCCCGGCGCACCAGCCGGCGAACGCGGGCACGCAAGGCGCTGTCCGCGTGCCAGTCGTCCGCGACCGCATCGGCGCCGAACAGCCCTTCGGCCACGTCGCGCAAGGACGCGCCCGCCAGGGTGCCGTCGAGCGCCTGGAGCGTGTTCAACTCCAGCAATGTGGCGAGTGTCGGTCGTGGCCGTGCCATTCCCGCGAGTAAGGCGTCGCCAGCGGTGGCCAGCTTGTCCAGCTCGGCCGCCAGCGCCTGATAGCGGACGCAAGGTGTGGTGCAGGCGCGGATGGCATAGGCGTAGGCCATGCCATCGGCCAGGCCGGGAGCGATCACCAGCCGCAGGCAGCAGCCCGGCCAGCGTGCCAGCACCACCAAGCGCTTGCCATCGTGGATCAGATGCTTCTGGCCGGGAATGCGCCAGAACGCGAAGGCCGCCGCATCGGGCGGCGGGTCGGCGTCCGGGTAGAGCTGCACGACGGCATCATGGTCAGGGAACCAGGTCGGGTGCGCGTCGCGCGCATCCAGGGCAGGATCTTCCAGCAGGCGCAGTCCCCAGCGTCCGGCGGCCTCTGGCTGTCGGCGACGGCGCAGCCAGTCGCGGCGGTAGTCGGGGTGGCGGCGCAGGTATTCCCACGCCAGCGCGGGGCCGTCGAGGTGCAGCGTGTAGAGATACGCGGCGGTTGGATACCAGTGTTCGGCGCTCGGGTCAGCCATGACGCAACCTCCTGTCATTCAGCAGGAACGTCGCCACGGATTCCGCCATGCGGGAGCTATCGAGTCGCCATCAAGTCGTCATCGCGATCGGGGTAAGCTGTAACTGCTGGTGTCAAGACTGATTCGCTCCAGGGCATTGCGGAAATCGTCTGAATGCGACGGCTGCGCCGCCACGAAAATGGTGCGCAGCATGGAGCACCGTGCAGCAGCCCGCGCCAAAGATCATGACTGTTTCCAGCAGAAGCGCACCGCTTCGGTGCAAGAGTGTGGATTTAGACCTTCCGGGTCTTGGGTAAGACTGAAATAGTCAGAATGCGCTGTCGTTGGCTGGGGTTGGTCAGTCGGTGATCGAGCCGTTTTCCTCGGCCAGCCGCAGGTACTCCGACAGCAGCCGCGCCGGCTGGAAGTAGCGATCGCGCATCACAGGTTGCTTGTGCGGCCCGACGATGGACGCCAGATCGGACAGCTTCACATGGCCCAGGCAGGGCATGCCTATTCCCAAGTCGATCAGCCCCCATGCCGTATCGCCATCGACCGGATCGAGCGCGGCCAGCAGCCAGGTGGCGTGCGCGTCAGGAGTGAACAGCCGTACCGTCGGCATCGGGTCGATGCTCCGACCAGCGGTGCGTGCCTCGCCGACGGCGAGCAGTTGCGCCCGCTGTTCAGCGGTGACGAGCGGCTGTGTCATGACTCGAATCCCCACGCACCCGAGCATGCACGGATACGATTTTCCACCGAAGCGCGGAACCGCTGAAGCGGATGCGTGCTTTGGCGAGAAAGCACGAAGGCACAAGCCATCGAATCCGTATATGCACGGAAACGCAGAAGCGGAATTGTGGCGGTCAGGAAAGGCACGGACGCGACTCCCGATTCCGGCGAAATCCGCAGTTGCGGATTTCAGCAAAGACATAAAAATGCACACTATAGATTGTAGCCCTATAGGGCGCAACAGGTTGTCATTCTGGATTTTGGGGAAAGTTCAGAATGACAGCGTTCAAGCCATCGTTGCCCGATGCACTGCGGCGGATCAGAAAGGCGCGTGGTCTGAGCCAGGAGGCGTTCTCGGATGTGTCCAGCCGGACTTACCTCAGCTCTCTGGAGCGAGGGCTGAAAAGCCCAACATTGAATAAAATTGAAGATGTTTGTGCCGTGCTGGATGTTCACCCACTCACGCTTCTGGTCCTTGCGTATGCAGGTAGTGATCCAAAAAGCGTCCACGAACTAATGGATCACATTGCTCGGGAAGTCTCATCATTTTCCGATCCTCAGAATAAATAAAAGGAGGTGAGTCGTGTTCAAAATTACCGGACTGGATAAGCTTCAGAAAAACCTGAAAGATGCGCAGCGCGCCTTGAGCGAGTTGGACGGCGAACTGGGAGTCGTAAACTTTGATCCAAATGATCCCGCCAGCATTGAGGGCGCAATTCAATCGGTCAATCGAATGATCGACGAGCGCTTAGGGGAATATTCTTCGAACCCTATCGTTGGCCCTCTCGCAGAACAAATGAAGGAAAAGTATCGGGAGAGTATTCTTGAAAAAGCGGCCGAAGCTAGATTGAAGTCGGACGGGGATGAGTGATGGCTAAAGACTTATTCTCGGAAATAAACAATGCAGTTCTAGACTTGCAGTCCTCACAGCTTCAAACGTACGAAAGACCTCTCAAAAAATTGGCTCAACTGCTACGACATCCCGACCTTGAGCCATACAACGCCGAGCTCACGGAAGGTCTCGACGTTGAGGCGTTCATCGCTGAAAGTGAAAAGACCGGGGGCAGCATGGTTGGAAGCGCCCAGCTTGCTTGGCCAGATGAGCCCAAACAGGCGCTGGGGTTGACGTTGCTTTTAATCGAAAAGCTGGCGGCAGATCCCGGCTACGCTACCAACTTCGGACACCATTTTTTCTATTCCGGAAAAAAGGTCATTGCTGGAATCCACGCACTTACTGGTCAGCTAATCATTCCCTTTGTGCGAGATTACAAGAGTTATATCCAGGCCAAGGGGAGCACGGATGCCATGTTAAAAGCTCAATTTTCGCGTAAGGTCTTTATTGTTCATGGTCACGATGATGGTGCTCGTGAAACAGTGGCACGATTTCTTGAGCGAATCGGGCTTGAAGCCATCATCTTGCACGAACAGGCTAACCAAGGACGAACGATTATCGAAAAAGTGGTTGCTCACAGTGACGTTGGTTTCGCAGTAGTTCTGCTTACGCCAGACGATGAGGGCTGCGTAAAAGGAGGAACGCCTGAGCCCAGAGCCCGTCAGAATGTGCTTTTGGAGTTGGGGTACTTCATTGGTCGCCTGGGCAGAGACAAGGTATGTGCTCTCAAACGCGGGGCGGTGGAAATTCCAAGCGATTTCGCCGGTGTCGTTTGGGAGACGATGGATAGCGGCGGGGGCTGGAAACAGGCACTTGCGCGTGAGCTTGAAGCTGCCGGTCATAGCATCGACTGGAATAAGGTCATGCGTGCATAGAGTTGCGCCCCGCCGCAATGGGCGGGGCGCGGTGGGCGGCCGTCAGGCCGCCTTGGGCTTGCTGCGCGACCAGATCAGGTCGTGCGTGCCGTCCTCGTTCTCGATCAGGCGGGCATAGACCGTCGCCGGGAACGAAGGGTCATCGAGCGAAACCGACAGGTACGGACGATCGGCCTGGCTGGTCTTCTTCCACGCCGCGCCGATCTCGTGGCCGGCCGCCTGAAGGTGGAAGTCGGGGGCGTTCTCGGTGTCGCCCTTGTCGTTGGGAACCAGCTTGACCTTGACGTTGAGCGTCAGGGTGCGAAGCGTGCCGGTGAAGCCGTCTTTCTCTGCGGTGAAGGTGCCGATGTTAGCCATGATGTTTCTCCTTTCGGGTTGAACAAGGTCGCGCCAGTGCGTCCTTGTTGTGATCCGGCCGGCGGGGGATGGGCTGGCCGCACCGCGCAGCGGTCGCAACACCGTGGAGAACCTGGAAGCGAAAACAATTTTTGCCGCGAGGAATGCGCGCAGCGCAGGGGAAATTGTTTTCGCTGGAAGGTTGCGGCCATGAAGCCCAAGGCGCAGCCGTTCCCTCGCCAGGATTCACGACAAGCCAAGGACGCACCGGCCGCCCGCTCCCGAATGGAGACGTGGCCAACTCGGCATCCCCGCGTGACGGCTGCACTGGCTTGTGCTCTGACGCGGGCAAGGTCAATCTCCCAACGACAGGCGAGAACGCCCCCGCCGCCGCTTGCGGCGACGTACTTGAGGCGTGGCGTGGAAGTTCCATAGGCAAGGCCGGGCGGCGTGTCGGTGAACCGCCCTTCGTGACGTAGAGGCGCGAACCGCCAGCGTCGAGGACGGCACGCCTTGGCACAACCTGCCGCAGCAAGCCGGGGCGTAGCCCCACAAGCTCCGCCCATTGCGGCGGGGAGCCATCGAAACCTTGCCCGCGCCAGCGGGCACCGATCGCCGTACCGCGCGCAATACACTTGCGCGCGCGCCCGCGG
>NZ_JBWKXT010000044.1:0-10589 GCF_059423245.1 Pseudomonas sp. GW460-LB5 | reverse complement strand
GTCGCCGCCTGATCGAAGGCGGCGACGGCGCGATTTTGCTGTGGACGTTGAAACCGGGCGCGGCAGACCTACCGCGCCCGGTTTTGGTGAAGCCCCGGCGCATCACGCCGGGGCCATGCTGCACCCTCACGCGGCGAGTGCGTGGGCCTCCACTTCGTCGGCGGCATCTTCCGACGCATCCACGTCCTGCGCATCTTCCTGCGGCTCCGTGTCGTGTCCGCTCTTGAACACTGCGGGCATCCAGCCCGTGCCATAGGCCAGCCGTTCCGCCTCGCTGGCAATGTCGGCCTTCTTCAACTTCGCCAACCGGGTAGCGTGCGACGGCGCAAACTCACCCACGGCTTCCAGAATCACCGCCTTGGAAACGTGCTTGAAGTAGCCTTCGGCGGTGGGCTGCCACCATGCCGCCATGTCCAGTCCCACGGCCTGCGCCAGTTCCGCGCCCGGCTGGTGCGCCGTGGCGCGGGACGTCACCACGTCCACGGTCGCCGCCACGCATACCGCCAGCAACCGCACCAGTTCGCCTTGCTCCATCGCCAGCAGCACGCCGAACAGTTCGGCGCTGTCCTGCGGCAGCGCTTCGCCCGCAACCTGCTGCAACTCGCGCAGGGCCACGGCGGCAGGCGAATCGGGCCAGTCGGGGGCCATGCCTTCCAGCCGGTCTTGCACGGTCAGGCGCACGCCCAGCGGCAGGTCGCGGCCGTAGTGGCTGTCCTGCAAGACGGTCTGCACCATGCCATGCACTAGCGCGGCCAGCGCGACTTGCGGATGCCGGGCGACTTCGATTTGCAGCGCGGCGGTACGGTGCGCGCTCAGGCGCTGCGCCAGCCGGTCGGACAGGCTCGCGGCTTTGGGCTGCTCGGCGTCCTCGCCTTCGTCGTCGTTCCCGGCTTCGCCTTCCGCGCTGCCGAACCCCTGCCGCAAGCGTTCCAGCGTGCGCAGCGCCTTGGCTTCGGCTTCGCGCAGCAGCCCGCGATGAATCACGGCTTCGCCGCTGCGGTCAAGGGTGACGATGGCACCGGCCACGGCGCGCACGTCCGGGGCATAGCCCTGCAAGGCTTGCTCCACGGCTTGCAGTTCCCCGGCGACCTGTTCGCGGCGCGGTTCCAGCGCCTCGGTCTTGTCCTCGTCCTCGGCGTCATAGGCTTCTTCCAGTTCGGCGTCGATCTTATCGAGGCGGGTTTGCAGCGATGCGATGCGGCGGGCTTCGCGGGCGCTCGGTTCGCGGCGCTGGCGCGGTGCGTTCTGGAACGCCTGCCGCTCGGCGTAGCTCATGTGCGGCACGGCTTCGACCCACGCCCAACCCTCGGCGCGCACGTCCCCGGCCAGCGCATCCAGCTTGCCGCGCACCAGCGTTTCCAGCAGCACGGCGTCGGTCAGGTAGGTTCCGGCATCGCCTTCCGCGAACAGGTCGCGGCGGAGGCCGCCGCCCGCCGCCGTGTAGGCGTCCAGCCCGGCGAAGCGCACCAGCGGATGCGTGGCGTCGATTTCGCGTTCGGTCAGGCGTTCGCGCAGCACGGATGCGCCACGCTGCCATTCGGGCGCACAGTAGAACGCGGCTTCCTGCGCGGCGTGGTCGTCGGTGATGGTCAGGGCCATCAACTGTTCCAGCGTGACGGCTCCAGCCCGGTAGTCGGCCAGCAGGCGCGGCGAGACGTTGGCCAGCTTCAAGCGGCGCTGCACTACCAGCGGGGACACGCCGAAGTCGGCGGCAATGTCTTCGATGGGACGGCCTTCCTTGACCAGTGCGGCGAACGCCTCGAACTGGTCGGCCGGGTGCATCTGCTCGCGCAGCAGGTTTTCCGCGAGGCTGACGGTACGGGCCGAAGCGTCCGGCACCAGCAGGCAAGGCACCTCAAAGTCGGCGGCGATGCGCTTCTTCTTCGCCAGCAGCTTCAATGCGGTCAAGCGGCGGTCGCCGGCCACCACTTCGTATTGCTCGCCATCGGCGGCGAGGATAACGACAAGGTTTTGAAGCAGGCCGATGCGGGCGATGCTCGCGGCCAGTTCGGGAACGGACAGGCGCGGGGTCTTGCGTGCGTTGCGCTTGGAACGGCGCGGCAGCAACTGCGAGAGCGGAACCAAAATCAGGTTCTTGGTCGGGTCAGCCACCTCCAGCGGCGCGGCGGTGGTTTCGATGGCGCGGGTTTCGGTTTGGGTAACGGCGTTCATGGTGATAACTCCTAGCGGTTGGGATGCAGCAGCGAGAGAAGCGGCAAGGGCTGCTGCCTGCCCCTGCCGCGTGGGGGGTTCAGGCTTTCAACTGGCGCATGCCATCGGCCAGCAGCCAAAGCGCACGGTTGAGGCGGATGTTTTGGTCGATGCCCTGCACCGGGCGGGTTTGCTGGCGGCGTCCGTTGGCGCTGCGCCCGCGCAGGCCTCCTTGAGTCAGGTTCTCTTGCGTGCGGTTGAACACGCTCCACAAGTCCGGGCGGCGGTCGTCGAAGCGGCGCGGCATCAGGATTTGCGATTCGGTGATGGGTGCGGGCTTGTCGGGGTCGTCGTACTTGAGGGCCAGCGCGGCGCGGGCGAACACTTCGGATTCGCCATCGTTCAAGGTGATGGCGCGCATGGAATCGCGGGATTCCTTCACCCGGTCGAAGCCGCTCAACACTTCGTAAGCGCCTTCGATGACGTGCCCGGCCACGTCGCCCTTGTGGGGTACGCGCACATCGGCCACGGTGTCGCCGAATACCAATCCGTTCTGGCAGACAAAGCGCAGCAGGCCAGCCAATAATTGATAGCTGCTGGTGCCGTCGTGCGAGTTCAGCAGGACGATTTCATTGGCTTCTGCATCATTGATCTGGTTGGCATGGCGCAGCCGGATCATGTGCTTGGTGAAGTCGCGGCGGTCTTCGTTGCGCACTCGGGTCTGCGCCACCATGAAGGGCTGGAACCCTTCTTTGCGCAGTTCCGCCAGCACAGCGGCGGTCGGGATATAGGCGTACCGCTCGGAACGGCTTTCGTGCGGGGCGTCCGCGAAGATGGACGGGGCCACACGGCGGATTTGGTCATCGGACAGCGGGTAATCGCTGCGCAGCGACGGGGAACGGGAAGCGAATCGGGATGCGAGTTGCATGGCATTTCTCCTGACGAAAAGGGTTTGCTGTTCAAACCGCACACCGGATTCCTAGATTCGGAGCCCAGCCTTTCGGCTGTTCGGTGCGGTCGGCACGAGGAACCCGGTTGGCCCTGTTGCCACCGTCTTTCCTGAGTTCATCGCCCGCGACGGTCAGGAGCGCGCGGACGGGGGCCGTCAAGGAAACAAGTGCAGGGTTGGTGCGGCCCGCAGGCGCAGCCGAGGACACGGCCCTGCGCGCCTTGACGGCACACGGCCGCGGGCTACAGTCGCGAGCAAGGTGATGAAGTCAGGGGAGACGGCTGGACAAGGCAACGGCCATCCCTGTGTGCCGACCGCACGCAAGCGAAGCGCGCAGGCCCGAAGCTGGAAGCCGGGCCGGAGGCGTCAGGGATGTGGAAGGCTGGCGATAGCCAGTCCCGTCAGGGATGAGCGAATAGCGAACCTGGAGCAGCGCGGTCTGCGAAGCGGAGACGCAAGCATGTGTTTCGCTTAATATCTATTTGTACACGCTATTGATTTTCGCGATGAAGTGACATCGGCTTATGAGACACGGGCATCCGTACTAGGCTGCATTTTTGATTAACGATTTGAAGTAAGGGGAGGAGTAGATGTCGAGGTCATCTTCATTCGATCAATCTTTTTGTATCAAGACGCTTGAACGCGTGCTATGGAAGAGAGATTTCCTCGGGGTTCCTGCTGCTGGTCAAGCTGCCTTGCGAGACCAGCTCCTCAGTCAAGCACTTATATCTGCCATTTCCCATTTTGATCCCCCATCCGCACCTCTGACAGGCTTTCCTCTTAAAGGGAAAACTGTTTATCGCTTGGCCAGACATCAAGACGAGCTGGTGGAGCGAAAACTTCGACTGAACTTAAAGAGGTGTACTTCACTAGCCGTGGATGGGCGATCTCAGATCGTCAAAAACCTCAAGCTCCTTTTAGAAGAAGGAGTTCCCTATCGGGTTTATCGTCTGGATATTCGATCATTCTTCGAGTCTTTCCAGAAGGATCATGTCCTTGATGCTGTTACCAGCATCAAGAATTTGAGTCCGCATAGCAGAAAACTAATCGAGTCTCTGCTTAACGCCCATGCTGCAATTGGAGGCCGTGGCGTACCAAGGGGGCTGTCTATTAGTGCTGTCCTATCGGAAATTTTGATGCGGGATTTCGATCAGAAGGTACGCTGGGCCAGCAATACATTTTACTACTCTCGCTATGTCGATGACATAATTATTGTCTCGTCGGCAAGAGAGGAGGAGAAAGATTTTCTGCGTGATTTGTGCACTTGGCTTCCTCCCGGACTTGAATTAAATCCAGATAAGAAAAATATTGTCGCAGCGGCGGCCAGGGTGGAAAAGGAAAGTTCCGCAATCGCGCCAAACCTCCTTCAGTTCGACTATCTTGGGTATCAGTTTTTGGTCAAAAATCCCACGAAACAGGAAGCGGGAAAAACGAAGGATGGGGAGCTTTATCGAAAAGTCCACGTGGATATTGCAAGGAAAAAGATCAAACGAATGAAAACAAGAATTGTTCGATCATTTCTAAGCTATGCCAAGTCGAATGACTGGGGATTACTCCGTGATCGCGTAGCATTTTTGACGCAGAATTTCAGTGTTTACAACCCGAAAGCTGGCGGGAAGAAAATCGCTGGAATATATCATAGCTATCCATTGGTATCAGAAGGTGCTGCCGGTCTGAAGGAATTGGATAGATTTCTGAGAAATGCAGTGCTCTCGAAAAATGGCCGAGTTTTTCCGATAACGAATGCAATGCTTTCTGCGCATCAGAAACGTCAATTGCTAACGCGAAGTTTTGCAAAGGGGCACAGTAGCCGCAGCTTCATTCACTTCTCGGCGACAAGAATATCTCAGATCCAGAGCTGCTGGATTTACTAGGGCGATAAAATGAAGAAAAATAGAATTCGTCGCAGCGACTACAACAGGGTTCTTATTACTGAGACTACCCCATTTGAAACCCCAATCGTTTTTTCAAATGATGGTCTCTATGATCAGATTGCCGCCCTAGATAGCGTCGGACACGTGCAACGTGCCGTCATCAAATCTCTGGTTTTGTATGAGGGGGTCAGTAAACCACCAAACTCGACCATACCATATACATATAAAATCAAGAAGGACTCAAAGAGCTTTCGGCGTCTTGCTCTATTGCATCCAGCTTCTCAATGGAAAGCCAGGATCTTCTATGAAAAATATGAGCAACTAATAATTCATTATTGCTCAATAAGTCCGGCATCTATCCGCGCGCCAAAAACGGTTGCAAGCAGCTTTTATTCAAAAAGCTCCTGGGAAAATATTAATAAATACAAAACCGGCTCCATCGCTCTCGATGGTCTCGATAGATATGCCAAGCATGCGCCCTCATTTTTTTCGTATCGAGGATATGACCGTCTGTATAAATTCTTCAACTCGAGAGATTATCTTGCACTGGAGAAGAGGTTTTCTTTTTTAAAGACGCTTGATGTCACAAAATGTTTTGACAGTATCTATACACACTGCCTTTCCTGGGCAGTTAAGGATAAGCCCTTCACAAAATCGCATGTCTCTGTCTCCTCGACCTTTGCCCAAGAGTTTGATGGGGTCATTCGTCACGGGAATCATAATGAAACCAATGGAATCCCAATAGGGCCTGAGGTGAGCCGGGTATTTGCTGAGATACTATTTCAGGAAATTGATAGAAGGGTAATTCAATCGCTAGCGGATTTAAAATTCAAGCAGGACTATGAATTTCGACGCTACGTAGATGATGTTTTTATATTTGCTCGAAATGAGTCCATTGCGAATAGAATTCATGATAAGTATGCAGACGTTCTAATTGATTTCAATCTTCATACAAATACAGCAAAGTCAACATGCATAGGGAGGCCGTTCTCCTCATCCAAGGCAAGGCTTGTCTATGATGCTGGGCAACAAGCCAATTCATTTTTTGACAAGTTTCTGGATCAAACTGGGATGGGGGTGCTCAGCCCCAGAGAAATTCATAACACGTGGAAATTAACCAAAAGCTACATTGACTCAGTGAAGGCTCTATGTCATTCAAATGACGCGACCTACGATGAGATTGCCTCGTTCTTAATTTCAGTAATTACTGAGCGAGTCAAGAGGCTGGTGAATCATGATGATCCCTCTGATGCCATCCAAGATAGTGGATATGTTGATGCGTTTGTTGTGCTGCTCGATGTGTTGTTCTTCCTTTACAGTGTTGCTCCCTCGGTTGGTGCGTCGTACAAACTTAGTACATCCTTGATTTTGGCCGCACGATTCAGCAAGAAACATCTATCCGCCGGATATCCAACCGTACACCAAAAGATTTTCGATCTAACCTGCTCGTTACTGCATGATCAATGTGGCATGAAACATGCCAGCGATATTGAAGGATTTGTACATCTTGAATCATTTAATATCGCGCTAGCAACGCGGGAGCTGGGGGATAATCACCTGTTGCCACCAGAGATTATTGATGAGCTTTTTGTTAGTGCGGGAAAATTGACATACTTTACCATTGTTGCCTCTCTGTTCTATGTGCGAGATTCCAACATGTACCAAGGGTTGCGAAAGAAGCTTTTGGATGCGGCAGTGGAAAAACTATCCGATCTTTCTGATATTTTGATGAATAGCGAAAAAGCCCACCTCCTACTCGATCTCCTTTCGTGCCCCTACGTGCCTGATAAGCAAAAGACCACTTGGATAAAAAGCCTATTTAAAATCCTTCAATTTACCCAGCCCAGCAAAGCGGATTTTCAGGTATTTTTGGCAGGTATTAGTACAAGCCATGCGCAAGTGGATTGGAAGGATATTGATCTCCTCAATTCTTTAGAGAAGAAGGAGCTGAAGCAGGCGTATTAGGTTACACTTCCCCTCGAAGGAAGGGTGTCCCCTCATCTTCTACTGGTTCACCAGTGGCTGAAGCCGGTTCTCGCAAGGGCGCCATTCAGCATCGACTCATGCGTATGGTCAGCAATGGCAGGAAGTACGGGGCGGTGCTTGAGCGGTGCAGAAGTCGCTTCGGTGACTTTTGCATCCACACACTCAGTGGGGCCCCTTCCTTCACCTCCATTTGTCGAAGCAAAAAGGGGCCGAAGCCCCAGGATCAGATCAAGCCTCGCTCGGCAAATGACTCCGTGGCGCTGCCCGCGACGATGACGTGATCGAGCACCCGCACATCGACCAGGCCCAGCGCCTCCTTGAGCCGTTGGGTCAGCGCCCGGTCGGCAGCGCTTGGCTCCGGGTTCCCGCTCGGATGGTTGTGGCTGACGATCACCGCTGCCGCATTGAGCCGCAGAGCCTCTTTGACCACTTCGCGCGGATACACCGAAGCACCGTCGATGGTGCCGTGGAACATCTCCCGGTATTCGATCAGCCGATGGCGCGTGTCCATGAACAGCAACGCGAATACCTCATGCTCGAAGCCGGCCAGCTTGGTGCGCAGGTACTCCTTGACTGCCGCCGGAGAAGTGAACTCGGCACCGCGCTGCATCTTCCGGTCGATCACGTGGCGCGCCGCTTCCAGAATGTCGTCGGCCGACGCCGGCAGATAGCGCCCGTGTGCGTCGCGCACCAACAGCGATAAATCGGATGAGGAAAAGGACAGTTGCGACATGATCGTACTCCGGTTGCTCGGGCGGAATTGCCCGGAACCGTGGCCAGCACGGCGCAGCGCAAGCAGTCATGGATCGAAGACGGCCGGCAGGCCGCAAGCGTGCGAGCACGCGCAGTCATTGACGGCGAGAACGCCGTGATACGGTGAAGGGAACAGCAAGACCGCCTACACCCCACTCAGCCACACACCCGCCGTTGGCAAGTGCGCAGCATGCACAGGCCCGGATCAACGATCCAGGCCGGAGGCGTCAAGGGGTCAGCGCCGAATGGCTGTGATTCGGCACGAGGCACAGGGCATAGCCCGCGAGCACGACGGCGAAACGCCGGAACGCACGACTATGGCTTGTCGTCCTTGAGGGAAAGCGCTCCGCGCGATTCGAGCAGGCGCCGCGTCTTCTCCAACTCTTTTTGCAGCAACTCGGCATCCGGCAGTACCGTCCGATAGTTGGCTGCCATCACCTTGGTCGGCAAGCCATCTAGCGCATACCGCGCCAGGGCATGGCCTTTGTCTGCGCACAGGATCAGGCCCACCGGCGGATTCTCATCCGCATAGGCCCAATGCTCCTTGGCATAGTTGCAATACATATGCATCTGGCCCACGTCAGCATGGGTCAGACTGCCTAGCTTCAGGTCGATGATGACCAGGCAGCGCAGCTTGCGATGGAAGAACAACAGATCAACCCGATACCAGGTCTGATCGATGCGCAACCGACGTTGCCGCCCAACGAAGGTGAAGCCTTCCCCCAGTTCCAGCAGGAAGTCTTCCAGCCGCTGGATCAAGGCCGCTTCCAGGTCGGATTCCGAATACTCATCCTTGAGGTCGAGGAACTCCAGCACATACGGGTCTTTGATCGCGTCATTGGGCGTGACGACATCCTCGGGCTTGGCCACCGAGCCCTTGACCAGCATCGCTGCCTTGTCCTTGGACAAGGTCGTGCGTTCGTAGAACTGGCTGCCGATCTGCCGGTCGAGCTGGCGCACGCTCCAGCCGCCGCGCAACGCCTCTGTCTCGTAGAATCGACGGGCATGGTCATCTTTGACCGACAGCAGCCGGACATAGGCCGACCACGGCAAGGTGAAGACCTGGGCCAGTTCGGAGAGGTCGAATTTCCGAGACACTGTCTGGGATTTCTCGGCAGGCGACTCATTTCCCAATTTCCCAGACAGTGTCTGGGAAATCTCAGGCTGGGGGTATGCGAGGAAGAAACGCCGCATGTTCTCCAAGTTGTTGACACCGAAGCCACGCCCGAATCGGGCCGTCAGATCGGCGGACAACTGCTCCATCAACTGCTCGCCGTAACCGGCCCGCCGCCTGCCTTTCTGCTCGGCTTCGACGATTCGGTGGCCAATCTCCCAATAGCTGGCCGTCATCAACGCATTGACACTGCGCGCCGCTGCCCGGCGCGCCGCATCCAGCAGTTCCACAATGCCACCGTGGATGCCGGCATAGCCGGCCGCAGGTTTCCCCACTGCCGCAGGCGTCTTCCTTGTCATGCTGATGCCTCCATGGAACGGGATGCCCCAGTAATCGCCAGCCGCCGATTCGCCACCAGTTCGGCCGCCTCCCGCACCGGCTTGTCTTCGGTATGAACATAGTGCATAAACATCGCCACGGTCTTGTGACCTGTGAGCTTCATGCCCACCTTGGTTGGCACGCCCGAGTTGGCAATGTCTGTCGTCGCCCGGTGGCGAATGCCGTGCGTGCCAACGTGTGGAACGCCAGCGGCCTTGAGCACGCGCGTCCAGCCGCCGTAATGCTCACCGTGGGTCATGTGCTGGGTCGGATCGTTCGGCGACGGCAGGACGTAGGGGCAACCTTCCCGGCGAGGCGCGGTAGACAGTAGCCGATAGGCTTCTTCACTCATGGGCTTGGAGATACCGCCGGTCTTGCTGTCGGGCCAGACGACGCGGCGCTTTTCCAGATCAACCCAATCCCATTCGAGTGGACAAATTTCGGAGCGGCGGGCGGCAAACTCGAATTGCAGGCGGATTGCCAGCGGGATGACGTAGCTCTCCAGTCCTTCCGCCTCCAAGTGCTCCAACTGGCGGAAGATCCGCACCAGTTCATCGTCCACGATGAGCCGGGTTTCCTTGCCAGGTGGGTACATCGGAACGTGGCGGCATGGATTCGTGCCGTCCGGGCGCAGCCCCCACACTTCGGCCAGGTTGAACATCTTGCGCAGTACGCCGAAGGTGCGATTGGCCTCCGCCTGCTTGTAGGCCAGCTTCTTCATCAGCGTCGCCACGTCAGGGCGCTTCACGTCCTGTACCTTCATCCGGCCCATGATCGGGATGATGCAGCGGTCAATGACGCCCTGATAGCCGCGCTGCGTGCTGGGCTTGTTACGCTGTTTGGAGTAGTCCTCCATGAAAGTGTGGCAAAACTCCTTCATGGTCGGTGCCTTGCGGGCGGCATTCTTGGCTGCGCTCGGGTCGCCGCCCCGGCGCACCTCGGCCAGCCATTCCTGCGCCATTGTGCGTGCCTGATCGACCGTCAGTTCCCCGTACTGGCCCAGGGCGGGCTTGCGGCGCTCGCCCGCGTTCGAGCGGTACTGGAGCATGAACACCTTGCGGCCCGCCGGGGTGATCTTGCACAGGAAGCCGGGCACCACGGTATCCCGCAGTTCGATGGCCTTGTCTTGGGGTTGTGCCGCATCAACTGCGGACTTGGTGAGCTTGATCTTCGCCATGATGACTCCTCGGAAAGCCCGGTTTCCAAGAGCCGCATGGGAGCCACGCGAAGGGAAGCCGGGTCAAGTTTCGGAAAGCACCGGCATATGTTGAACTCGCCTAAGTGATTGATAAACCTGCTGTATCGAGCCTTGGCGTAGTCCAGCGAATTGCGGTACTGGAGTCATCGTGAAACAAAAAAAGCCGCAGTGCGGCCTCAAGGGGGG
>NZ_JBWKXT010000043.1:0-55410 GCF_059423245.1 Pseudomonas sp. GW460-LB5 | reverse complement strand
GCGAACCCCCCATCACTCCAGTCCGCACGCGCCGCCCACGCCAGCGCAAGCCGGAACCGACGATCACCCGTATCAGCCAGCAACCCGCTGCACTGGAAGTTGCCACCGCCCCGAAGGGCAGCAACGAAGACAGCACCTCGGCCCACCTGCCGGCCAGCTACCCCTACCGCACACGCCTGCGACGCCAGGACTACGAAAAGGCCAAGCACGCGCTGCAGATCGAGCTGTTGAAGGTACAAAGCTGGGTGAAGGAAACCGGCCAGCGTGTGGTGATCCTGTTCGAGGGGCGCGATGCCGCAGGCAAGGGCGGCACCATCAAGCGCTTCATGGAGCACCTCAACCCACGTGGCGCACGCATCGTCGCACTGGAGAAGCCGTCCGAGCAGGAACAGGGCCAGTGGTATTTCCAGCGCTACATCCAGCACCTGCCCACAGCGGGTGAAATGGTGTTCTTCGACCGCTCCTGGTACAACCGCGCGGGCGTCGAGAAGGTGATGGAGTTCTGCACACCGCTGCAGTACCTGGAGTTCATGCGCCAGACACCGGACCTGGAGCGAATGCTGTGCAACAGCGGCATCCTGCTGTTCAAGTACTGGTTTTCGGTGAACCGCGAAGAGCAACTGCGACGCTTCATTTCACGCCGGGACGACCCGCTCAAACACTGGAAGCTGTCACCCATCGACATCAAGTCGCTGGACAAGTGGGAAGACTACACCGCGGCCAAGGAAGCGATGTTCTTCCACACCGACACCGCCGATGCGCCGTGGACGGTGATCAAGTCCGATGACAAGAAGCGCGCGCGGATCAACTGCATCCGCCACTTCCTGCATTCGCTGGACTACCCGGGCAAGGACCACAGCGTGGCCCACGCCCCGGATGCGCTGCTGGTCGGCAAGGCCGCTCGCGGCTTCGAAGAAGACGAGCTGGTCGCCCAACCAGCCTGAAGGGCCTAGAAGTTGGCCATGGCACTGCAATAATCAGCTTTGCGCCGGGCCACGTCCTCGGCCTTGTCCAGGCGCTTGAGCGTGCCGCCGCAGGCGCTGTAGCCGTGCACCACCAGCTCGTAGTCGGCGCCTTTTTGCGGCACGAACGAGAACATGCCCAGGCAGTTCTGCACCGTGTCATAGCCGGCCGAGCGCCCCCCATCGAGAAAGTGCAGGGTAAACGGCTTACCGGCAGGCACCAGCACTTCGCTGACTGCGTCACCCGCCCGGGCAGATACACTGGCCGGCATGCCCAAGGTTTCGCCATTGCGGTCGGCGAAGCCTTTGGTGGGTACCGCAATTACTCCGGCACCGGGGCTGTACCAGTCCACACAGTCCTTTTCCGGTACCGCACGTACCATACCGTCGGCGATTACCCGCAGGCGTGCGGTGTCACCGCCACTGGGCGAGCCGTAGGGGGTATTGAAAGATTTGACTGCGGCAATGTTGCCGCAGCCGGCAAGAGCGGCGGCCAGCAGGCCGAGCATGACGGGTGCTTTCATCCGTGAATGTCCTTTGAGCGAATGCCGAATGTCCGGGCAGCCTGAGTCAGACCCGCCAATGCCGCTTGGGTTTCACTGCCATCTGCGATTCAATACGCACTTTTCCAGCACCACCCAAGGACTCAAGCCCCCATGGCCACCCCTACCAAGCAACAGAAACGCGCCAAGCGCGCCGCCAGCAAGGCCAAGCAGAACCGCATGGTGCGTAGCGGCCAGGCGGTCAAGCCCAGTGCCGGCGACAGCGCCAGCGTCGAGCAGGTATACAACAAGGCGATGGAGTCGGGCAGCTACGACGCGATGTTCGAGAAGATGAAGGAAGCCCAGGAAGGCGGCCTGGTGCCGATGATCTCGGTGTTCCTGGTAGACCCACTGCTGGCCCTGGTGCTCAAGGGGCACAAGGAAGAGCACGCCACCGACTACATCGTGCTGGTGTTCAACGCCTACCGCAAATGGCTGGACGGCGCCGACGAAGAGGCCACCATGGCCTGGCTGGAAAGCGACGAGTTCCAGGCTGCCTACATCACCGCATCCGAACTGGTGGCCAAGCAGCAGCAACAGCAGAAGCAGTTTGGCTGACAGGGCCATTTAACCTGCAAGGGCCCTATCGCCGGCAGCCAGCTCCCACAGGGTCATGACAGGCCTGAGTGCAAAGATTCCTGTAGGCGCTGGCTTGCCGGCGATAGGGCCGGTACAGGCAACAAAAAAGGCCGCACCCTCTACAGGGCGCGGCCTTTTCATTACAGCCAGCGCGGATCAGTTGTCCAGCGCCACCCGCCCGGCAGCTTCGCGCTTGCGGTGTACCAGCAATCCAGCCGCTACCACACCAATGCTCAGCAACGCAGTCGCGATGATCTCCGCACGGTGATCCTCACGCAGTGCCATGACCACCAGAATGGCGACGATGAAGGCAATGGTCGCCCAGGTCAGGCCCGGGAACAGCCACATCTTGAAGGTGATCTTCTCGCCACGGGCCTCACGCTGGCCGCGCATGCGCAGTTGCGACACGGCAATCACCAGGTACACCAGCAAGGCAATGGCGCCAGAGCTGGCCAGCAGGAATTCGAACACCTGGGCCGGGGCCACGAAGTTGGCGAACACGCAAAGGAAAGCCGCTGCAGTGGACAGCAAAACCGCCACATGCGGGGTTGCCGCCTTGGTGGTGCGCTGGGCGATCGCCGGGGCGTCGCCACGCTTGCTCAGCGAGAACAGCATGCGCGAAGAGGTATACAGCGCCGAGTTCAGGCAGCTGGTCACGGCGATCAGCACGACGATGTCGACGATCAGCTTGGCATTCGGCACGCCGATGCGGCTCAGCACAGTCTGGTAGGAACCGGTTTCGGCCAGGGCCGGGTCGTTCCACGGCACCAGGGCAACGACCAGGAAGATCGACACCAGGTAGAACAGGCAGATACGCCAGATGACCGAGTTGGTGGCGCGGCTGATCTGCTTGCCCGGGTCCTTCGACTCGGCAGCAGCAATGGTGACGATTTCGGTACCCATGAACGAGAACATGGTAGTCAGCATCGCTGCCAGCACTGCGCCCAGGCCGTTAGGCATGAAGCCTTGGGTATCGAACAGGTGGCTGGCACCGCTCACCTGGCTGCTCGGCACAAAGCCGAACATGGCCGCACAGCCCACGGCGATGAAACCGATGATCGCCAGCACCTTGAGCAGGGCGAACCAGAACTCGAACTCACCGTAGTTCTTCACACTGCACAGGTTGGTCAGGGTCAGCGCCAGGGTAATGATGAGGGAGAACGCCCACAGATCCACCGCAGGGAACCAGGCATGCAGAATGGCCGCGGCAGCGTTGGCCTCCAGCGGAATCACCAGCACCCAGAACCACCAGTACAGCCAGCCAATGGTAAAACCGGCCCAGCGCCCGATGGCGCGGTCGGCATAGGTAGAGAACGAACCGGTGTCAGGTGAGGCGACCGCCATTTCACCCAACATGCGCATCACCAGCACGACCAGCGTACCGGCGGCGGCGTAAGCCAGCAGCACGGCCGGGCCGGCAGCTGCGATGGCGTGGCCGGAGCCTACGAACAGGCCGGCACCGATGACACCAGCGATGGACAGCATGGTCACATGCCGTTGTTTGAGCCCCTGAGCGAGGTCATTGGAATTGTTACCGCTCATAAAACTACCTTTGTAAGGAGTGGACCACTCCGACTGCGGGTACGGAGCGCGCCAAGGGTTGACCTAGGCGTCGCTGCAATCGGCGGTTTCCTACTGGCAATAAGCGCGCCATCTGCTGAATGCATTCGTCAGAAAATTTCACGGGCCTTTTAGCACGCGGTTTGGAGGGCTTTCGGCCACGGCTTGACCGAAAGGACGCCAAATCATCGGATTACTGAAATACCCACTTACAAACGCACCAAAGGTGCTCCTCGGTAACACCCGTGCACCACCGCAATGCCAGAAAGTGCAACCTTGAGGTACAACCCTTTAGCCTGTGGCGCGTCCACAGATAAGGCTGCCCCCTGAGAACACCTTTGACCTAAAGGTCGGATTTACCCCTCGAATGGGCCAAAACCGCTTCCATGAGCGGGCTAAAGCTGGCACCATCGCGCCTTTTTTCATCAAGGCTCTGGTGCTGGGCGAGACCTTCGCGGACATCTGCGCGACGTTACGCTGTAGCGATGCGACAAACTGCCCCACCAGTGCCCACAGTCCCTGGCAACCCTGTTGGCCGCCATAATGCCGCTATGCTAGCTTGGCGCACGCCAGGAAGGCCGCCAATAGCTGGGAACGCACCCGAACACATGAGGACCGCACATGGCTCAGGCCACGCCCGCGCTGGAAATCCGCAATCTGCACAAACGCTACGGCGAGCAGGAAATTCTCAAGGGCATTTCGCTGACCGCGCGCGACGGTGACGTGATCTCCATCCTGGGGTCGTCAGGCTCCGGCAAATCCACCCTGCTGCGTTGCATCAACCTGCTCGAGAACCCGCACCAGGGCGAAATCCTGGTTGCTGGCGAAGCCCTCAAGCTCAAGGCAGCCAAAAACGGCGACCTGGTCGCTGCCGACAACCGCCAGATCAACCGCCTGCGCAGCGAAATCGGCTTTGTCTTCCAGAACTTCAACCTGTGGCCGCACATGTCGATCCTCGACAACATCATCGAGGCGCCACGCCGCGTGCTCGGCCAAAGCAAGGCCGAGGCCATCGAAGCCGCCGAAGCGCTGCTGAACAAGGTGGGCATCTACGACAAACGCCACAGCTACCCCGCCCAGCTTTCCGGTGGCCAGCAACAGCGTGCCGCCATTGCCCGTACCCTGGCCATGAAGCCTAAAGTGATCCTGTTCGACGAGCCCACTTCGGCCCTCGATCCGGAAATGGTCCAGGAAGTGCTTAACGTTATCCGCGCATTGGCCGAAGAAGGCCGTACCATGCTGTTGGTAACGCACGAGATGAGCTTTGCCCGCCATGTGTCCAGTGAAGTCGTCTTCCTGCACCAGGGCCTGGTCGAAGAGCAGGGATCGCCGCAGCAGGTCTTCGAGAACCCGAACTCGGCGCGTTGCAAGCAATTCATGTCAAGCCACCGCTAACGGAGCAATACATGCACACATACAAGAAGTTTCTCCTGGCAGCTGCTGCCACGCTGGTGATGTCGGCAAACGCCATGGCCGCAGAAAAACTGCGCATGGGCATCGAAGCCGCCTACCCACCGTTCAACAACAAGGATGCCAGCGGTAACGTGGTTGGTTTCGACAAAGACATCGGCGACGCCCTGTGCGCCAAGATGAAAGTCGAATGCTCGGTTGTTACCTCGGACTGGGACGGCATCATCCCGGCCTTGAACGCCAAGAAGTTCGACTTCCTGGTGTCGTCGCTGTCGATCACCGACGAGCGCAAGCAGGCGGTGGACTTCACCGAGCCGTACTACTCCAACAAGCTGCAGTTCATCGCGCCGAAAAACGTCGACTTCAAGACTGACAAAGAGTCGTTGAAGGGCAAGGTCATCGGCACCCAGCGTGCAACCCTGGCCGGCACCTACCTTGAAGACAACTTCAAGGGCGTGGACGTGAAGCTGTACGACACCCAGGAAAACGCCTACCTGGACCTGGTCTCTGGCCGCATCGACGGCATCCTGGCCGACAAGTACGTGCAGTACGAGTGGCTGAAAAGCAAAGACGGCTCCAACTTCGAGTTCAAGGGCGAGCCGGTGATGGACAGCGACAAGATCGGCATTGCCGTGCGCAAAGGTGACACCAAGCTGCGCGACGAGCTGAACAAAGCCCTGGCAGAAATCAAGGCCGACGGCACGTACAAGAAGATCAACGACAAGTACTTCCCGTTCAGCATCGAATGACCCGCCCTGACCGGCGCGCCCACGTGGCGCGCCAGTCCCTAAAATGACCTGCCCATGAATATCGACCTGCACGGATTCGGTCCGGCCATGATGGCCGGCACCTTGATGACCGTAAAACTGGCGCTTTGCGCCTTGCTGCTGGGGCTGGTGCTGGGCCTGCTCGGCGCCCTGGCCAAAACCTCACCGCTCAAGCCCCTGCAATGGCTTGGCGGCTTCTACTCGACCCTGGTTCGTGGCGTGCCCGAACTGCTGTGGGTACTGCTTATCTATTTCGGTACCGTCGGGCTGATGAACAGCCTCGGCGAAGCCCTGAACATGCCGGGCCTGGAGCTTAGCGCCTTCGCGGCGGGTGTAATCGCCCTGGGCTTGTGCTTTGGCGCCTACGCCACCGAAGTGTTCCGTGGCGCCATCCTGGCGATCCCCAAGGGCCACCGTGAAGCGGGCCTGGCGCTGGGCCTGTCCAAGGGCCGCATCCTGTCGCGGATCATCCTGCCGCAGATGTGGCGTATCGCCCTGCCCGGCCTTGGCAACCTGTTCATGATCCTGATGAAGGACACCGCCCTGGTGTCGGTGATCGGCCTGGAAGAAATCATGCGTCACTCGCAAATCGGCGTGACCGTGACCAAGGAGCCGTTCACTTTCTACATGGTCGCAGCCTGCATCTACCTGGGCCTGACCGTCATTGCCATGACCGGCATGTACTTCATGGAAAAACGCGCCGCTCGCGGCTTTGCGAGGGCTGAATAATGAATTGGGAAGTCATCTTCAAATGGCTGCCGCGCCTGGCCGAGGGTGCGGTCCTGACCCTGGAGCTGGTAGCCATTGCCGTGGTTGCCGGTTTGATCCTGGCCATCCCGCTGGGCATCGCCCGCTCCTCGCGCCACTGGTACGTGCGCGCCGTGCCGTTCAGCTACATCTTCTTCTTCCGTGGTACGCCGCTGCTGGTGCAGTTGTTTCTGGTCTATTACGGCCTGGCGCAGTTCGATGCGGTGCGCTCGAGCTCGCTGTGGCCGTACCTGCGCGATCCGTTCTGGTGCACGGTGCTGACCATGACCCTGCACACCGCCGCGTACATTGCCGAGATCCTGCGTGGCGCGCTGCAATCGATCCCCAAAGGTGAGATCGAAGCGGCGCGGGCGCTGGGCATGTCGCGGGGCAAGGCGCTGTTCTACATCATGCTGCCCCGTGCTGCGCGCATCGGCCTGCCGGCGTACAGCAACGAAGTGATCCTGATGCTCAAGGCCAGTGCCCTGGCCAGCACCGTGACCCTGCTGGAACTGACCGGCATGGCCCGTACCATCATTGCCCGTACCTACCTGCCGGTGGAAATCTTCTTTGCCGCAGGCGTGTTCTACCTGGTGATCTCGTTCCTGCTGGTGCAGGGCTTCAAGCTGCTGGAGCGCTGGCTGCGCGTGGATGCCTGCCAGGGTCGCTGAGACCTTACTGGCCATCTCGCGGGTGAACCCGCTCCCACAGGTACATCACAGGCCTTGAAACCTGTGCTAATCCTGTGGGAGCGGGTTCACCCGCGAAGAGGCCTTCAAACCCAACACACATCTACCCATGCCCAGCCACCTCCATAGCCACCACCTAAGCACCCGCTTCAAGGCCCTCGACCAGTTCCTGATCGAGCACCAACAGCTGTGGAAACCGCGCCCCTTCACCACCCTGCAACTGGCCTGGGAAACCACCCACCCCGAGCTTGCCGCCCATCTGCGCCAATGTTCCCTGGCAGACGCCGAAGCCGAAATCGCCACTGACCGCTTGCCCGCGCCCTTCCCGCAACTGGCCGAACAAGCCCAAAAGCTCGCCGCCCTCGGCAGCCTCCCGCAAACCGACCTGCCACCCGCCGCCCACCGCCTGGACGTCGCCGTCCCCGGCCGCAAATGGCAGCAGATCGAAGCCTTCGCCAGCCACCTGACCTTCCACCACCAGCCGCGCCACTGGCTGGACTGGTGCTCCGGCAAAGGCCACCTCGGCCGTCGCCTGCTGCAACCCGGCCAACAGCTGACCTGCCTGGAGTACGACGCCGAACTGGTCGCCGCCGGCCAGGCCCTTAGCGCACACCATCACTTGCCAGCACAGCACGTACACCAGGATGTGATGGCCAGCGACAGCGCCCGTCACCTGGCTAGCGACAAAAGCGTGGTAGCCCTGCATGCCTGCGGCGACCTGCATGTACGCCTGATGCAACTGGCCAGCCAGCGAGGTTGCCGGCAACTCGCCGTAGCCCCCTGCTGCTACAACCGCATCGCGGCGCCGCAGTACCAAGCGTTATCCACAGCCGCGCAGGCATCGAGCCTGCAGCTGTCGCTGGACGACCTGGGCCTGCCCCTGAGCGAAACCGTCACTGCCGGCGCCCGCGTGCGGCGCCAGCGCGACACCTCGATGGCCCGCCGTCTGGGCTTCGACCTGCTGCAACGCCAGCAGCGCCAGACCGGCGAATACCTGCCAACGCCGTCGCTGCCGGTCGCCTGGCTGGAAAAGCCCTTCGAGCAGTACTGCCGCGACTTGGCCGACCTCAAACAACTGCCCTTGAACGGCAACCCGGACTGGGCCGCCCAGGAAGCAGCCGGGTGGCAACGACTGGCCGAGGTACGCAACCTGGAGCGCGTACGTAACCTGTTCCGCCGGCCGCTGGAATTGTGGCTGGTGCTTGATCGCGCCCTGTTCCTCGAAGAACAAGGCTATGAAGTACGCCTGGGCCTGTTCTGCGATTACCCGCTGACCCCGCGCAACCTGCTGATACTCGCGGAACGTGACCTTTAGCCGCAGCACAACCTGTGGATAAGTCTGTGAACAAGCTTTTGATTACCTGTTGGATCCAAGCGCTATTTCAAGGGTTTGGCTTATTCCTGGTCGCAGCTGCAGGCCAGTAAAAACAGGCATTTGCGCAAAGACCAGCGGCGTAGCGATGCGGCATGCCTTTCGCGCAAGCCGCCAATGCCACTTGTGCATAAACATTTCTTATGGTTGGCGCAAGCGGCTTTTGTGGGAGCGGCCTTGTGCCGCGAAAGGGCTGCAAAGCAGCCCCTCTCAAAGTCTCAGTGCGCCTTACCTTTGGCGATCTCGATATCGTTCATCAGCGCCTTGGCCATGTCGCACAGGTAATCGGCAGCCCCCAGGAATTTATGGTCATCCTCCATATCCCCCTCGCGCACCAGGTGCTTGATGTAGCCCATCAGGATCGAGACATGCTCGTAGGCAGCGTCCACCGGAACGCCGGGTTGAACGCGAAGCAGATTTAGGGATGGGTTACCGGCTGCAAGGAAGGTTTCCACGCCTGCGGTGGTGACTGGCTCATCTTGTTTCATGGCAAATCCTCATTCACGAAAGGAGGCTGCCAAAATCTTTCTCACGGATTTGGGGCGGCAGCCGTACGCGGGGTGAGAAACCGAGTGAATAAGGAAGCCCGGCCAGACCGAGGTCTGCCCACGTACGGCCACCATGACAGGTAGCGCTTATTCAAAGTCGGGCTCTCACACCCGGTCGCCTGAGCGACCCGAAAACGGTATCTGTGAGCCACTTCCCCGACAACAGCGATACTTCGGCGGCGCGCGTAGGATACTTCCGAAGCATCCAGATTCTGAAGCTTTTAGCCCCATGGTTCAGAATTGCCTTACACAGATAGCCGCGCTTACACGGCCCCCTGTGGGAGCGGGTTCACCCGCGAAGAGGCCATACCAGGCAACACAAGGCTAATGCTCACCCGCCGTAACGGTGTATCATCCGCCCCCCAAATCATTAAAAAGTGACGTCGCGCGCTGCCCGCCAGCCCCGCGGCCGTCTGGCGTTGCGCCAGAACCGACAATGGACCAACGGACCCGACCATCGTGACCCGAGCCAAATCCTTCGCTTTGTTGACCCTTGCCCTGGCCATCACCGGCTGCGCCAGCGGCCCCTCGCCTCACCACAACAGCAACTTGGGCTGGAACCACCCCGGCATGCAACTGGGCGGCGACAACGGCCTGCCCCTGCGCACCGAAAGCCCCTGCCGCAAGCGCGGCTGCGACAACGACAAGCTGTTCTTCAACCCGGGCAAAAGCGAGCCAAGCGTCAACACCATCCACCGCGGCTGGTAGGAAAATTCTCCTTTTGGGCCGGTGACTTAGGTCTTTTGCGAACATTCGCAAGGAAGTGGTTTACAGGCGCCAAACGATCGTTATAATGACGCCCCATTGCCGGTATAGCTCAGATGGTAGAGCAACTGACTTGTAATCAGTAGGTCCCGGGTTCGATTCCTGGTGCCGGCACCATATAAATCAAGGGCTTGCAGCAATGCAGGCCCTTTTTTTACGCCTTGCACGTACCAACGCACGTACCAAGAGCTATCTTTTTGATCGACCTGGTAGCCCAGCCGGTTGGGGAGTATTGAGTGAGACAGGAAGAGTCTATCCACCTCGAGCGCTGCCCACACTGCAGCGTTGCGAAGCCCAACCTGTTAAGCGCCGGTCGCTTTCAGACGCAAAATGCCAGCGGCAGAGTGCGTCGCAACTGGGCTTGTTACTACTGCAAGACCTGTGGCGGAGCTTTACTGACCGCTGCGTATCCTGATGGAAGTCAATACCCCGAAATTCATGATCTGTGGCCGACGCAGGCTTCTGTCGATGCAGCTGTACCAGGACGGGCCAAGCATTACCTGGAGCAAGCAATCTCCAGCATCCATGCACCGTCCGGTGCAGTCATGCTGGCGGCGTCAGCTGTCGACGCGATGCTGAAGGACAAGGGCTTCAAACAAGGCAGTTTGCATGGCCGAATCAATGATGCTGCCAAGCAGCACCTCATTACCGAAGAGATGGCAGCCTGGGCGCACGAGGTCCGACTGGATGCAAACGACGAGCGGCACGCTGACGAAGAGGCGGATATGCCAAGCACCGATGATGCAGAGCGCGTCATCGAATTCGTACTTGCCTTAGCCCAGTTCCTGTACGTGCTCCCCAGCCGAGTGGAAAGAGGACGACGAAAGTAAGGTTCCTTACGCGCATGCGCGCTCGCGGTGAATCCGTCGAACGCCATAGTACAGGCATGCCTAAAAAAGAGTAACCTCAGTAATCTTGACCGTTTTATCTCTCGCAGCCCTTGATTTTCGCGGGCTCGCCGCAGATCCAGAAAGTAATTTTTAAGTAACCTATAAGTAATCAGATTACTCTTTCTTTAAGTGATATTTTCCATCCAGCAAACCCTTTAAAATCAAAGGCTTAGCGAAAATTACCTTTCCCATTACCTTTCTATTACTTCTCTTTGTAACAAGCGAAGCCCAGTAAATACGGGGCCTCCAGCACTACCCATCCCCCACAGTTACGCTTGTTACTCTTTTTTCGAGACATCCCCCTATCTCTGCCAATTAACCCTTCAGGATCAGCTCTGCGCCGTTCGAATGCCGCTTGTGTGCAGGGTTTCGCAGAAGACCAGACGCACCAGTTCTCCCCAGCAGCCCAATAACCAGGCCGGCTGAGCAGCTACGCAGGGGTGCGGAAATTCCGACACGTTTAGCCCGCAGGCGTGGCGGGGGGACGAGGGCGCGCGCCGGGTGTTGGTGTGTGGTCGACAGCAATTGCGGCCGTGCCCAACGCAGGCGACACTTACCGTCTTTGGATAATCGACAACCGGTACGGATAACGACACATGAGTGACGGCAAACCAAAGCAGCTCTGCGTGCTATGTGGCGAGCGGGCCGCGACTGGAGGTCATGGCGATCACCTCCCTCCGCAATGCATTTACCCTAAGCCCCGACCCTCAAACATCGCTTGGAACAAGGTCCCCGCTTGTATTCCTTGTAACAACGCCGGAAGCAAGGACGATGAGCAATTCAAGCTGATCATTGGCATTAGCACTGGGGAGTTCCGTGAAGACACTCAACCAGTCATCGATGGGTTAGCAGGAACGATTCGCAACAACAAACGCCTTGCTAACCAGGTGTTGGGGAAATACAAACGAGGCTATGGGAAACGGCACGGCAACAGAGTTCTGGAGCCGGTGGTAGCTATTCCCTTTGATCGAGATGCTTACGAACGAGTGGTTCAGCGGATAGTCCGGGGGCTTTACTGGCAGCAGTCTGGAGTAATCCTTCACCGAGATGCAGAAATCCATGTGGTGACGCCCGAGCCGATGGAAGCTGGGCTTGGTGACCAGATCAAGACACTTCTGAGGCACTCCTCACGGGTCGAGCTGAATGGTGGCACCTTCGTGTACAAAGTCTTTATTTCAGATGATGGGACCAGCTTTTGGGGACTTCAGTTTTTTGAAAAGCATCTGGTGTTCGCCTTCGCGTACCCACCAGAAGAGGATTCGCAGCCGGCAGGGCTCGATTCGTCATTGATCGAGGTGAAACCGCGGATAGTCGGAGAAACGTGATGCGCCGGGATATGGATCTTCTGCGTCTGTTGCTGCTGAAACTTGAGGTTGCAAGCGAGAAAGCTGCCCCGATACTGTGCTATCGCCCGGGCGAGCTATCCATTGATGGCTACACAGATGACCAAGTACGTTACCACTACGCCTTAGCCGTCGATGCAGGCCTGGTTGACCAGGGCGGTAAAGGCCCAATCAATGGACTTCAATTCAGGCGTCTGACGTGGGCTGGCCACGACTTTGTAGATGCTGTTCGCGACAACGAGATCTGGGCGAAGACCCAACAGGGTGCTAGCGCAGCGGGCGGCTTCGGTCTCGAGCTCCTCAAGGACCTGGCCAAAGGTTTCATCAAGAAAAAGATTGTTGAGCATACTGGCATTGAAATCTGACAGAAGCCGCCTCGATGGGCGGCTTTTTAATGTCCGGTGTCAGTTGGCTTTGTCGGCGGGTAGCTCATATGGGTTGAAGCGGATGACCTCTTCCCCTAACCACTCGTTGATCTGCAGCAGCCTGGCCTGCTCGGGTTCCAGCTCGTTGATAGCCCAAACCTCTGTTGCGTCGCGGACTGAGCCGAACCCACCCGCGTTCTGCGGTACCACTCCCATCAGTTGCGGCGGTATCCGCAGCATGGCCAGCTGGTCGTCGCGGCTGATGTTTTTGATCGCGCCGAAGTCATCCTTCGCTGCCACCTCGCTGATCGGAATCAGCTGAATGCCGTCCTTCTTGCCGTTGGGCGCGTACATGAACAGGTTACGGAAGTTGCCCGGGCCCTTGCTGCTCTTCATCGCCTTTCGCAGGTCGTCGACAAAGTCTTCGTTCTGGGCGGCATCGGTCATGTACAGGATGAACCCAGCATGGCTGCCGTTCTGATAGTACTTGCGCCGGAACAATGTGGCCGACTCGTTGAGCAACGCAGCCTGGAGCGCCGGCAGCCACTCGGGAAGGCCATAGACCTCTTGGTTGATGTCGGCCACACGCAGGTGGCAGATGCTGCCGGGCCGAAATTCGTGCTCATCCCGCCAGCCGCGCACCTGAAAGTAGGTTTGCAGATCGGAGCCGCGGCGCATGTACTTGGCCAAGCAGGGCCGAAGGCCGAGGGTATCGCGGAGCATGTTGTCACGCTTCTCCAAGTACAGGTTGCCCGACCAGCCCAGGTCCATGACGATCTGCTCGAAGGCCTGGCGGTTCAGCAGCCTGTGGGGCCTGAAGGTCCTGGCCAGGGCGTTGCGCTTGAAGATCAGGCCAGACTGCAGGTAGACGCTCGCCTTCGATGACCGGGCCAAGCCGTCCAACGACACTGGCGGCTCATACCAGCGGCCGTTGTCGTAACACTCCAGGTAATCCAGGATCTCCCGACCGTCCAGGACCGGTACCGGATCGCCAAAGGTAAACGCCTCGGCCCGGGCGCTGGGGTTGGCGAGCAGCTCACCCGCGGGCGCCGGCAAGGCGCCGGCCTGATCGATGTTGCCCATCAGAAGATCTCCATGATGCGTGTGTTGGTTGCGGTCTGTCCTTCGAGCGGCTCGTTGTGCAGCGCGTGGAAGAGCGCCCAAGCCAGGTCGGCGTGGCCAGTGGCCTCATTCCGGCCCGCGGTGTATGTGAATTGGCGACCACCGGGGGTGATGGTCTTCCGGATGGCCATAAGCGACTGGGCAATGTCGGTTGCGCCGGCATCGAACTGCAGGCGACCCTTGCTGATTACGTCCCAGGCCTTCATGACCAGCCGCGTCTTGACTTCGGGGTTGTAGCTGAAGGTGCGCAATGCCGGGAAGAACTGGCGCACCAGCTGCGCGACGGCGCTGCCCATGCCGGTGGTATCGATGCCGATGTAAGCCACGTTGTAGCGCTTGGTAATCTGGCGGATGGTCTCGGCTTGGGAATTGAAGTCCATCCCGCGGAACTGGTGCTTCTCCAGGACGAAAAACTTCCCTCCCGGTACCAGTGGCGGGGCCACCACCACCAGGCCGGCCGAGTCGCCGGTTTCCGCCGGATCGTAGCCCACCCACACCGGACGTTCACCGTAGGGCCTGGCAGCAAAAGGGCTATAGCCTGGCCAATCCCAGCTTTCCACCATGCACGGCTGCAGCATGCTCAGCGGGAATATGCTCTGCCCATCATCCACGAACTGGCACATGAGCAGGTTTTGGAAGGCAGCAGCATCGTACTCAAGCTTCAGTTCATCCAGGTCGAATAGGTCGCAGCCCCTGGCTTCGGCGTCCATGATTGTGACGATCTGCCGCCAGATCTTGTCCTCGCAGAGCCGTCCCTGCTGCAGCGCCTCATGAGTCACATCCAGCTGGATATGCTGGGCGGTAGGTTTGCCCTTGTTGATCCGCTCACCGGTCCACCAGGTGTACGCCGGGTGAGCCATGCTGCTCGGCGTCGAGAAGTAGGTCTTACGCCACTTCTTGTGCAGCGCCATGCCCGAGGCGACTTTGTTGATCTCGGCGAAGCCGTGCACCCAGAAGAATTCATCGAAGTAGAAGTTCCCGGACCGGCCCTGGGCGGTACGGAAGTTGGTACCCAAGAAGTGCAACTCGGCGTTGTTCCATAGCACGATGGGGTCGCCGGTAAGCTTGATGCCCAGCACCTCGTTAAGAAACGCCTGCATGTAGGTCTTGAACTGGTGGGCCTGGGCCTTGCTGGCCGACAGGAAAATCTGGTTGCGGCCGGTCGTGATGGCGTCAATCAGCGCTTCCCGGGCGAAGTAGAACGTGGCGCCGATCTGCCGGCTTTTGAGGACCATCCGGGTACGCTGGTTACCCGCGCGGTACCAGTCGAGCTGGTAATCGAAACAGCTGTCCCGGAACGCCTCGACCAGCTGCTCGATCTGGTCCTCGTCCAGCTCGTTGCGCTTGGGCTGCTTCTTCGGTCCTTCGTTGCGCTTGGCGATGTTCGGGTTGAGGTCGGTTTCGGTACCGCCGCCCTGGTAGCGCTGAATACGTGCCTGCCGCTCCAGCTGGCGGTGCAGGAGATCGATCTCCTTGAAATCGCCGCTGGTCTTGCCGTCCTTGAGGATCAGCTGCACCAAACGCGCCTCCAGCGCGCCGCCTATACGCTCGACGTTGTCCGCCCTATCCCATTCGTCTCGGGCCTTCCAGCTGTGGACGGTTTTCTCTTTCTCGTCCAGGTAAGCGGCGATATCGGTGATGCGCCAACCCGTCCAGTACATGAATTTGGCTTGGCGGCGCGGATCGAGTGTGGGTTGGGCGGTAGTGTTCATGGCGCCGATGCTGCCGCTCGCGCGCGTATTCACCCACTGGCGCCCACTGTAGCCGTGAGGCCTACAAGTGCAGCACGTTGCCGCTGGTGTCCCGGCTGCGGACCATGCCCCTCATCGCAAGGCACAACGCCACCGCACTGAGGACTGCCCACATGGCCGCAAGTAACGCCCCCGCCAAGAACTACCGCTCCGACTGGTTCCGCATCTTCGTCGAGGGCGCAACCACTGACGGCCGCACCATCGAACGCTCTTGGATCGAGCAGATGGCCGCGACTTATGACCCGAAAACATACGGTGCCCGCCTCAATTGCGAGCACATCCGCGGCCTGGGCCCGGACAGCCTGTTTGGTTCCTTTGGCGATGTGCTGGCCCTGAAGGCCGAAGAGGTCGAGATCGGCGGCGAGAAGAAGCTCGCCCTCTACGGGAAGATCGAGCCAACCGCGAGCCTGATCGAACTGAACAAGAAGGGCCAAAAGATCTACACCTCGGCAGAGGTTCAGCTCAACTTTGCCGAGTCGGGCAAGGCCTACCTGGTCGGCCTGGCGGTCACTGACAGCCCGGCCAGCCTGGGTACTGAAGCCCTCAAGTTCAGTTCGCAGAGCGGCTTGGCCGCTCGAAAGCAGCACCAGGACAACCTTTTCAGCGCCGCTGAAGAGGTATCCCTCAAATTCGAGGAAGTCGTCGAAACCCCATCCATGTTCGCGGCATTGCGCGACAAGGTCGGCGAACTACTCGGCAAGAGCAAGGACAAGGAAGGCAAGGATGCCGCCAGCTTTACCGCCTTGGGCGAGCTGATCGAACAGATCGCAACCCATGGCGCAGAGCAGGCCGAAGCCTTCACCGCGGAGAAGAACGCCCGCCAGAAGCTCCAGGCCGACCACGACAAGCTTTCCACGGACTTCAACGAGCTGGTCAAGCGCCTGGGCGAAACCGAAGACCACTCCCAGACGCAACGCCCACCAGTGACCGGTGGCGACGGGCAGATCCAGGCCGAGTACTGATCCCCGTAGCCCCACAGACCACCAGTTCGGAGACCCACCATGCAGAAAGCAACCCGGATCGCCTTCAATGGCTACCTGACCAACCAGGCCAAAATCAACGATGTCAGCTCGGTGACCGAGACTTACACCGTGGCACCGAACCCTGCGCAGAAGCTGGAGACTGCCATTCAGGAATCCAGCGCGTTCCTGAAAAAGATCAACATCATCGGCGTGGACGAAGCGGAGGGCGAAGCCATCCTGCTGGGCGTGAATGGCCCGACCGCAGGTCGGACTGCCACTGGTTCTGGCAAACGCCGTCAACCTCGTGACGTTGCAGCGCTCACCGCTGACACCTACGCCTGCAAGAAAACCAACTTCGATACCGCCACCCCTTACGCACGGCTCGACGCCTGGGCGAAGTTCAAAGACTTCCAGACCCGCTTGTCTGGCTCGATCGCTCAGCAGCAAGGCCTGGACCGCATCATGATCGGTTTCAACGGCACCAGTGCTGCGGCTGACACCGACCTGACAGCTAACCCGCTGCTCCAGGATGTCAACGTCGGTTGGCTGCAGAAGATGCGCGAGCGCGCGCCAGAGCGCGTCATCGATGAAGGCAAGGTGGCCGGCAAAGTAACCATCGGCGCTACTGGCGACTACAAGACCCTCGACGCCTTGGTGTTCGACGCCATCCAGCTGCTCGACCCATGGCATCGCAAGCGCTCCGACCTGGTCGTAATCGTTGACCACGCTCTGCTGCACGAAAAGCAGCTCAAGGCACTGGAAAACGGTGCTGCTTCCAACCAAGAAGCCAACGCAGCAGACGACATCATTGCTAAAACTCGCCTGGGTGGCCTACCGATCGAGTACGACGCCCCGTTCTTCATCGAAGGCGGTGTCTGGGTAGGCCCTCTGTCCAACTTGTCGATTTACTACCAGAACGAGAAGCGCCGTCGTCACGTGCGCGATGAGCCGGACGCCGACCAGATCGCCGACTACCAGTCGTCGAACGAGGCGTATGTCGTGGAAGACTTCGGCGCCTGCGCCCTGGTCGAGAACATCGAGAAGGTCTAACCATGTCTCTGACCCTCGCCCAACGCACCCGGCTGCGCAAGCTGGCCGCCAAGGACGCGGCCGCCACTGCGCCGGCGGCCATGATGGAAGGTTTGACCAGCTATGAGCTGATGCTTGCAAAGCTGCAGCAGGACCAGCTGCGCCTCAAGCAAGTGCAGTCGAAGCAGGCCAAGGCCAGGCTCAAGAACATTCTGTTGCCCGATTACGTCCCGTATGTCGTCGGCATTCTTGAGGCTGGCCAAGGCGCACATGATGACGTGCTGACCACCGTGATGATCTGGCGCTTCGACGCTGGTGATTTCCCGGGTGGCCTGGACATTGCCGAGTATGTGCTGAAGCACAACCTGCCAACCCCGAACCGCTTTTCCCGCACCACGGGTTGCCTGATCGCCGAAGAAGTCGCCACGGCCGCGCTCAACGCGCAGAAGGCCGGCGGCACTTTCCCTGTGGACGACCTGCTCCGCACCGCCTTGCTCACGGAAGAGCAGGACATGCCAGACGAAGCCCGGGCCAAGCTCAAGCTTGCACTGGCTCGAGCAACCCTGCAGGGCCTCGACGAGAGCAACCCGGGCTCGCCTGGCCAAGTGGAAGCGGGCGTCGAGTTGCTGCAACACGCTATCAAGCTCGACAACAACTGCGGCGGCAAGAAAGACCTGGAGCGCGCCGAGCGCCTCCTCAAGAAACTCGCTGGCCCGGCCAGCTAACCGAGCGTCCCACGCAACCCGGCGGCTCGGAGCGGATCAGCGGCCATTGGCTCAGCTGTGAAGTTCCGACCACCGCCGACCTATTCAGAGCACGACCATGAGCGGATTCATTGCAGGCGGCCTGGTACCGAGCGAGTCGGTGCCGGGCATCCACATCAACAGCGACCCCTTCTGGCCGTCCATCGACCTGGACAAGCTGCGGCAAACCCTGCGCATTGATTCCAGCGTCACCCCTGCCCGTCTCGAAACTGCCGTAGTCGCAGCGATCATCAGCGTCAATCGCGACCTGGCGAAGTGGCGGCTCGCCAGACAGGCCGAGGGCCTCACTACCCTGGCCACCGTCCCAGGCGAAGGGTTCCTCAGCGATGTTGAGCGCACACACCTATACGTGCGCGCCGTCGAGTGTGCCGCCGGCGCCGAGGTCTGCGAGCGGTACCGCGGTTACGACACTACCGCCAGCGGCAGTAAGAACGCCGACGAATCGACGCCGACCATCGATGACTACCGCCGCGATCAACGCTGGGCCATCCGTGACTTCCTGGGCAAATCGCGCACCACCGTGGAGCTGCTGTGATGGCTGAGCAGAAGCGAACCCAGCAAAACGACACTGTCGATGCACTGTGCTGGCGGCACTACGGCCGTACCGCAGGGGTAGCAGAAGCCGTCCTCGATGCAAATCCTGGCCTGGCCAGCCACGGCCCGGTGCTGCCCGCCGGCCTTCTGGTCACGCTGCCCGACATCCAGACAACTGCGCCCGAACGCCAGACGGTGAGCCTATGGGACTGACCGTGCACACCACTTCACCAAGGAAGGAAAAAATGCCTGACCGCCCCGAGAGTTGGGCTTGGCTCGCTGCCTGGCTCGAACACAACTGGCCCGCCGTGTACGCCGGCGGCCTTGCCATCGTCATCGCTGCCCTTCGGGTGATCTACGGCGGTGGCGGAATCCGTCGAGTGGCAGTCGAAGCCCCGCTGTGCGGTGCCCTGGCTCTTTCGGCTAGCCATGGACTGTCCTTGATCGGCATTCCAATCAGCGCAGCCCCGTTCTTCGGCGGCGTCATCGGCTTGCTGGGCGTCGAGTTCACCCGCGCCACCGCGAAGAAGTTCTTCACACGCAAAGAGGAAACCGCCACATGATCACACTTCGTCACGGCGATCGCTCTCAAGCAGTTCGCGACCTACAGCGCAAGCTGAATGCCAAGGGCGCCAAGCTTGGGACCGATGGCGACTACGGTGACGCCACCGAAGACGCTGTACGCGCCTACCAGCTCAAGGCCGGCCTGGTATCGGATGGGGTGGCCGGGCCAAAAACTCAGGCCAGCCTGATGGGACTGGATGTCCGGAAGCTGCTGAAACACTCGGACCTGGTCAAAGCCTCCCAGCGGCTTGGCATCCCAGTAGCCGCGGTCTATGCCTTGAACGAGGTTGAATCCCAAGGTTGCGGATTCTTCGATAACGGCAAACCAGTCATCCTGTTTGAGCGCCACGTGATGTACGAACGCCTGCAGGTGGCACGGGATCCGGCAGATGACCAGGAGCAACTGCAACTGCGCGCAGCCGACCTGGCCAAGCAGGTGCCTAACCTGATCAACCCCAAGGCCGGTGGTTATATCGGAGGCACTGCTGAGCATCAGCGCCTCGCCCAGGCGAGCCAGTTCGACGAACAAGCCGCACTGGAGTCGGCCAGTTGGGGTGGCTTCCAGGTGATGGGCTACCACTGGAAAAGGCTCGGCTACTCCAGCGTCCAAGACTTTGTGACAGCCATGAAACGCAGCGAAGCGGACCAGCTGGACGCATTCGTGCGATTCATCGAGACCGACCAAGTGCTGCACAGGGCGCTCAAAGCGTTGAAGTGGGCGACGGTAGCCAAGCTCTACAACGGTCCCAATTACCAGCGAAACCTTTATGACGTGAAACTTCAGCGTTCCTTCGAGCGCCACCAGGACCGTGCGCTGGTGGCGGCGTAATGAACTACGGCGACGTAACACTGATCATCGCCATCGCGCTCGGCGTTTGGGGTTGGGGTCAGCAAAACATGCTCGCGACCGCCCAGGAAAACGTACACCGCCTGGAAGAGCAGCGTGATCGAGCACAAGGTGACGCGGACCGAAACCTCGCCAACACCAACGAACTCATAGCCACCCTAACGTCCGTTCGTGACGGCCAAAACAAGCTGCTGACGCTCCAAGGGGAGCTGCGTACAGGCCTGTCCAAGCGCGAGCAGCAGATCGAGGACCTCAAGCATGAAATCAAGGAACTGCAAGACTGGGCTGACAAGCCTTTGCCTGATGCTGCTCGCCGGCTGCGGCAGCGCCCCGCCATCACCGGCGCCGACGCTTACCGTCAGTGGTTGTCCGGTAGTGGTGCCGTGCACCCTGCAAGCGACATCCCCAAACCGCAACGGCCAATTACTGACTGACCAGGAGCGCACCGAACTGGCCTGGGCCGAATGTGCCGCCCAGGTCGATCTCGTTTACCAGCACCAGGTGACCCATGAACAAGCCCAATAGCCTTCGCGAGCACCTGCTCGCAGCAGTACCAGGACTGAAGAACAACCCCGAGCGCCTGATCATGTTTGTCGATGCTGGCAAGGTGAGGTGCACTGCGGCTGCAAGCCTGTCCTTCGAATATGGATACACCTTGCAGATCATGCTGACCGACTTCGCCGGCCACCCGGACAGCGTCATGCTGCCGATCCTGGGCTGGGCAAGGGTCAACCAGTCGGAGCTGATGGCGAATCTGGATAAGTCAGCCGAAGGGATCAAGTTCGAGGCCGACATCCTGGATGGCTCCAAGGTCGACATGAGCATCACCTTGGCGCTGACCGAGCGCGTGGTGGTGAAGCGCCAGGACGATGGGAAGTTCCAGGTGACCCACGCTCCCGAGCTGCCGTATGAGCCTTTCGTAGAACACGGCCCAATGAGCCTGTATGCGGGTGGCGAACTTGTGGCGGAGTGGCAGCCACCAGCCCCGGCAGAGACCATGGCACTTCCGGCCATGCACCCGCGGCGTCCAGCCCATGGCTAGCCTCAACGACCTGGAGGACTTCGCCGGGCCGCTGTTGCAGCGGCTTGAACCGGCTGGCCGCATCAAACTGGCCCGCACACTTGCTCAACAGCTGCGCCGGCAGCAACAGACGCGGATAGCAAGCCAGCGGAATCCTGACGGCACCCCGTTCGCCCCGCGACGGCCCCACAAACTGCGCGAGAAGGTCGGTCGCGTGAAAGCCAAGGCCAAGATGTTCCAGAAGCTCCGCCGGGCGACCTACCTGAAGGCCAGCGGCGATGCAAAAGGCATCGGGGTCGGTTTCTCCGGACGGATTGGCCGCATAGCCCGCGTGCACCAATACGGCTTGCGGGACCGAATCGCCCCTCGCGGGCCTACGGCCCAGTACGAAGAACGTCAGTTGCTGGGCGTCAGCAGCACGGATCTGGAAAGCCTCAAGGACGCCATTCTCTCCCACCTCACCCTGTAGGCCCCCGTGTTACAAGCGCAGCGTGCTGCGCTTGCGCGTGCGTGGCGCGACCATCGCGCCATGAACTCAATCGCCGAACTCAGCCGTCTACTCGAAAACCTGGTTCGCCTTGGCACGATTGCCGAGGTGCAGCACGCGCCGCCGCGCGTGAAGGTTAAGACTGGGGGCATTCTGACTGCCTGGTTGCCCTGGCTTGCGCTGCGAGCTGGTGCCGACAGGGATTGGGATCCACCCACGGTAGACGAGCAAGTGATCCTGCTGTCCCCCAGCGGACAACTGGCCAACGGCATCGCGATCACCGGTTTGTTCAGTGACCAGATCCCGGCCAACGGCGATCGTGCAGGCCTCAAACGCCGAACCTACGCCGATGGCGCTGTGGTCGAGTACGACAGCGTCGCCCATCACCTGCGCGCGATTCTGCCGGCCGGTGGGACGTCCGAAGTTATCAGCGACGGCGGGATCCGCATCGTCGGCGACATCGTGCATGAGGGGAACTACACCCAGACCGGCAACCAGAAGGTCACCGGCAAGGTGGAGGTATCGATCGACGTCATCGCCGCAGGCATCAGTCTGGTGCAGCACCCACACGCGGGCGTAATGCCTGGACCGGGCCAGACCGGGAAGCCAGTGAAATGAACAGACACACCGGCGAGCCCATCTCGGAAGAGGCCCACATTGCCCAGTCCATCGTGGACATCCTGACGACTCGAATCGGTACACGGGTAATGCGCCGCGACTACGGCAGCCTTGTCCCCGAACTGATCGACCATCCCCTCAATGCAGCCAACCGCCTGCGGCTGTACGCCGCTTCGGCCGTGGCGATCATGCAGTGGGAGCCGCGAATCACTTTGGCCGTCGTGCGCCTGGACGTCGATTCCCTGTCGGGTAGCGCCACGCTGGAGATCGAGGCGAAGCAAAACGACACCAATGCGCCCTTGAACATTCGAACGCCAATCCAGCTGGGGGCAGCCCAATGACCGCCACCCGCATGATCGACCTCAGCCTGCTGCCCCCGCCAGATGTCGTGGAAGTGCTCGACTTCGAAGCGCTTCTGGTCACACGTAAGGCCCAGTACCTGGGCAGCTATCCCGTGGCCGAACAGCCTGCTATTGCTGCACGGCTCGCCTTGAAGTCGGACCCGGTCACCAAGCTGCTGGAGGAAAGCACTTATCGCGAGCTGGTGCTCCGTCAGCGCGTGAATGACGCGGCTAAAGCCAGCCTTCTCGCGTATGCCGAAGGCCCGGACCTGGAGAACCGCGCGGCCGACTTCGGCGTGCAAAAACTAACCCTTCGCCCGGCCGATCCGGACGCAGTGCCCCCAGTACCTGCAGTGATGGAAAGCGACGAAGCACTGCGCTACCGCACCAGGCTGTCGCTGGAAGCGCTTTCTAGCGCCGGCAGCCGCGGGGCTTACGAATTCCATGGCCTTAGTGCTTCTGCCAGCATCGCCAGTGTGTCTGTCGATTCGCCCAGGTTCAGCTCGCTGCCCCTGTCAGCTGCATTGAAGGCTCAGCTCCCGGCCGGGGCCATTGTCCTGGTATGCGATTACGATGCCGGCCTGGCCAGCCCGCTGCCGGGGGATGTGTCTCTCGCGGTACTGCCACGGCTAGACAGCCAGGAACAACCGGAAGAGCTGGTCGCCATGGTGCACCAGGGTCTTTCCGAGGAAAGCGTACGGCCGGTTACAGATCGGCCTCGGGCCCAGCTGGGTCAACCAGTCAGCTTTGAAGTACTGGCCACCTTAGAGCTGGAGGCCGGACCAGAGCCGTCAGTGGTCCAAAAAGCATCCCGGGCCAGCCTGGATAGGGCAATTGCCGCAGCCAGGGATCTGGAAGGGCAACTGTCACTGTCGGCTGTCTATGCCGCTCTGCACGTGCAGGGGGTGCGTCGGGTGGATCTGAAAAAGCCCACCGCCGACATCACTTGTGACAAACGGCACTACCCGCACTGCACATATATCACGCTGAGCACGAAGGTGGTCGGATGAGTCTGCTGCCCTCGAACGCCACGTACCTGGAGCGTGCACTCGAAGCTGCACGGGATCAGGACCTGGACCCAGACATTATCCGCGGAGTCGCGGACTCAGCCCGTTGCCCGGCGAACTTCCTGCCCTGGCTGGGTTGGGCTTTGAAAGTTGAAGGCTGGGAAGCGGCTTATACCGACGACCAACGCCGCGAACTGATCCGCGAGGCAATTCCGGTCCACAAGACCAAGGGCACGGTCGGGGCTATACGCCGGGTGCTCAAGGCAGTGCGGGTAAACGCCGACTTCAAGGAATGGCACCAGATACCCAACGCCGCGCCATACACGTTCCAGGTCACAGCCTGGGCCAACGACAACCGGCCGGGCGAGGGTTCGATCATCTCGCCACAGTTGGAGGAGCGCCTCCGCGCTCTGGTTGATGCGGCGAAGAACGAGCGCAGCCACTACACCTTCCGGCTTGGTGCGCGCTTCGATGACGGATTGGTAGCAGCCAACGCCTCGCAGCTGCAGCAGCGGGTGCGCCGCTCGGCCGACGCGAAGCCGGTCCCCATGCCGCCTGCCGGGCAAGCTCTCGCTCTGGTCAATGCGTCAGAGAAGCACCAGGTGCAGAGGCATTCAGCCGAAGCACAGCCAGTACCTGTGCCGGTGTCTGCCCAAACCCTGTTGCTAGCTGATGCGACTTACACGCGCTGCGTCGTCCGATGCCCGGTCGAGCCGCAGAGCTTACCGATTAACAACCAAACAGTGCTGGTAGCCGCCAACGCAGCGCGCTCCCGCACTGTCGTGCACGTCACGATGGAGGCCGTTTCATGAGCACCCCCTTGCAACCTGTGATTACTAAGGCCGGTCTGGCTGCAATCTGGAATGCGACCAGCACCGGCCTGGCCGCCGAAATTACCCACATCGGCCTGGGATCCGCTGGCTACACGCCAAGCAGTGACCAGAAGGTCCTGCGTACATTGGTGGAGAAATACCCAGTCTCCGGCGGCGAGCAACTGAGCAGTACGTTGATCCATCTCACTGCGATCGCTGACGACTCCGCTGCCTTCTGGGTTCGCGAAGTCGGCTTTTTCCTGGATGACGGAACACTGTTCGCGGTCTGGTCGAGCGCTGGTGATCCTCTCACGTACAAATCAGCCAATACCGATCTGCTGCTGGCCTATGACTTGTCGCTTGAAGCGTTGCCCGCCAACAGCGTCACCATCAAAAGCAGCCCGGCCGGGCTCAATCTCACACTCGCTGCACCGCTTGCAGCCCAGGCTGCGGCCCTACTCGCACAGATGCTGCGCGGCACCAAGCAGAAGGACCAACTGGACGCCCAGGACAAGCAGTTGCACAGCATCGAGCAACAGCAAATCGTGGCCGGAGAGTTTCTGGCCAGCCTGCTCGAACGCATGAAGGCAGCTGAAGCCCGGCAAGAGCTTGACCGCGAAAACCTACTGACCGCCGTTGTCGCCAATGCGGCAGGGGTGATCAGCCTGCAAAACCTGTTCTCCCGAAAAATCCTTGGAGTGAATTAACTATGAGTTTGGAAAGTTCAGTAGCCGACTTGGTGACCGTCGGCAAAGATTTGATCAGTGTTTATGAAGGCAAAATCAATGCGATCAACGCCGCTGTAACCAAGGCGATCGCAGCTGTTCCCCGGTTTGACAAAAAACTGTACGTCAACCAGGTAACTGGGGATGACACCGCCGCTGGTACGGCCGACGCTCCGTTGAAAACCATTGCGATGGCGTTGACCATCACGCCGCAAGGCGGATTCTGTGATGTCGTGCTACAGGCCGACTACACCATGACGCAAGCCATTGCAGTCCTGGGGCGTGTGCTGAATATTTATTCCGACCAGACCGGGGTTAAGCGAAAGCTCAAGCCTATCTATTACCTGACCACTAACGGTGCCGCGAACTACCTGGCCGGATTCCTGTTTTACAGCGGCGGCGTGGTGATGCTTGGAGACGTGACCCTGGAACTGCCCACCGCCAACGGGGTGGTCCCCGCGCCGGCTGGCACCCGCAACTCGTTCTTCACCTCCAACACTTCTGGCGGGTCTGATGAGATCCGCGCCAAGCTGTCGTCATGTGACGTTGTTGCCCCGGCGGGCTTCACGGGCTGGCTTGCCGGCGCTGCCGCCAGTTCCATAAGCCTGCAGGTGACTGCAGTTACCTTCCCGGAAAACTTCGCTGGCCGCTACATCTACGGTGTTGCCGGGGGGACCAACCCTGCAACCCTGCCGAACGTCCTGACCAACCTGCCAAGCCTGTGAGATCAAAATGCAAAAAACGAACTTGTTTGTAGTATTCGATGGCAAATCTTTCGCGGGCTGGTCGTTCGAGGAGTTGCCTTTGGCCGCAGCGCGACTGTTAGCCTGCGGTCAAATCGACCAGGCCGCCGACGCCGGGCGCAGCTCAGTCCTTGGCGATCCACTGCGAGCTTTGGAGTATCAAATCGCCGCCGACGAGGCCACTGCATTCGCTGCCAGTGTCTACGCAGGTGATCCACCTCCAACCGTGCAGGCCTGGATGGATGCCACGGGCATGGATGCCCAGCCGGCTACGGACAGCATTCTGACCGAGGCTGCCGCTTGGAAAGAGGCAATGTATCTGATCCGTTCCCTGCGCCTGAAAGGCAAGCAGGATGTGCTCAAGGCGCTCGACCACGTGGCGATTGAAGCCATCACCGATACCGCGATCGAGGCCATCCAGGCCAGCGTTCGTGGAATCGGCAACAACTGAAGCTGTAAACAGTCAAGGTACAACCAGCGGCAATCGCCTCCGAGCGTCGCGCGCGGCAGCCTGTGCAGTGTCATCCCACCACTGCACAGGCACCTACCATGGCCGGCGAATATCACCACGGCGTGCCCGTCCTCGAAATCAACGAGGGCTCCAGGCCGATCCGCACTATTTCCACTGCCGTTGTCGGCGTCGTCTGCACCGCAGAAGATGCCGATCCAACGATGTTCCCCCTCAATACCGCAGTGCTACTGACCAACGTCCAGAGCGCTATCGCAAAGGCGGGCACCAAGGGCACCCTGGCGCCGACTCTCCAAGCTATCGCGGACCAGACCAAGCCGATGACCATCGTCGTCCGCGTGGCGACCGGCACGACCGCTGCTGAGACCACCAGCAACATCATCGGCGGCACCAATTCCGCGGGTAAGTACACCGGCATGAAAGCGCTGCTGGCCGCCCAGTCTCAACTCAAGGTCAAGCCGCGGATCCTCGGCGTGCCAGGCCTGGACAGCCTGCCAGTGGCCACTGCCCTGGTCTCGCTCGCTCAGCAGCTGCGCGGTTTCGCCTACCTCAGCGCCTACGGCTGCAAGACCAAGGAAGAAGCCACCGCCTATCGGGAGAACTTCGGCGCCCGCGAAGCCATGGTGATCTGGCCAGACTTCCTGCAGTGGAGCACCACCACCAACGCCACCATTACCGCCCCGGCCGTAGCCCGTGCCCTGGGCCTGCGCGCGAAGCTCGACCAGGAGGTCGGCTGGCACAAGACGCTGTCCAACATCCCGGTCGATGGCGTGACCGGCATCAGTGCCGACGTTTTCTGGGACCTGCAGAACCCCGCCACCGATGCGAACTATCTCAACGGCAACGAGGTGACCACCCTCATCAACGAGAGCGGTTTCCGCTTCTGGGGCAGTCGCACCTGCACCGACGACCCATTGTTCGCCTTCGAGAACTACACCCGCACGGCCCAGGTCCTGGCTGACAGCATTGCCGACGCCCATTTGTGGGCGATGGACAAACCCATGCACAGCTCTCTGGTGCGGGACATCCTGGAAGGCATCAACGCCAAGTTCCGCGAGCTGGTCGCCGGCGGTTACATCCTCGGTGGCAGCGCCTGGTATGACGAAGAGGCCAACAGCGCCACCACGCTCAAGGAAGGCAAGCTCTTCATTGATTACGACTACACGCCTGTGCCGCCGTTGGAAGACCTGACGTTGCGCCAGCGCATCACTGACCGCTACCTGGCGAACTTCGCCAGCAGCATCAATAGCTGACGGAGACCGCTGCTATGGCATTGCCTCGCAAGCTCAAGAACATGAACCTCTTCAACGACGGCAACAGCTACCTGGGCGTATGCAAGTCCGTCACCCTGCCCACCCTGGCCCGGAAAATGGAGGCCTATCGCGGCGGCGGCATGAACGGCACTGCCAAGGCTGATCTGGGCCTGTCCGACGACGGCCTGCAGCTGGAGTGGAAGCTGGGCGGGTTCGACCTCATCGCGATGCGCCAGTTTGGCGCCGTAAAGGCTGACGGGGTGCTGCTGCGCTTCACCGGGACCTACCAGCAGGACGATACCGGCGAATACGCCAGTGTCGAGGTGGTAGTCCGTGGTCGTCACGAAACCATCGATATGGGCGAAGCAACGCCCGGTGAGGACACCGAGCATTCGATCACCTCTCCCCTCACCTACTACAAGCTCACCGTCAACGGTGAGGTCATCATCGAAATCGACATCCTCAACTTCATCGAAATCGTCAACGGCGTCGACCTGCTCGCTGAGCAACGTCGCGCCCTCGGCATCTGAATCTGGTAACCGGAGTCATCATGGAAAAAGTTAACGAAGCAATTATCGAAGTCGAAGCCAAGGCCGCTGCCCTGGGCGAAAACACCGTCGAACTGGACACCCCGGTCAAGCGCGGCAACACCGTCATCGACACCGTGACCCTGCGCAAGCCAAGTTCCGGTGAGCTGCGCGGCCTGCACCTGGCGGAGCTGCTGAACTGGGATGTGGCCAGCCTCATCAAGCTGCTGCCACGGATCTGTGAGCTGAACGCCCAGGAAGTGGCCCAGCTGGACCCTGCTGATCTGGTCGCCCTGGGCGGCAAGGTCACCGGTTTTTTGCTGCAGAAGCAGACGAAGAAGGACGCATCCCTGGTTGCGTAGAAGACGCCATGGCCGACCTGGCCGTGGTTTTCCACTGGACGCCAGCCGACATGGACCGGCTGACCGTCCGAGATTTGATGGATTGGCGCGAGCGAGCGCGGGTTAGGAGCAGCAACGATGGCAAATGATCTACGGCTGAGATTGCTACTGGACACCGTGGACAAAGCCACCGCTCCGCTGCGACAGATCAACAAGGGCGGACAGGAGACCGCCCGCGCGCTCAAAGCGACACGCGATCGCCTAAAAGAGCTGAATGCACAGCAGAAGGATGTCGGTGCCTGGCGTCAGCAGAACGCCCAGGCACGCCAGACGGCCCAAGCCTTGGACGCCGCCCGGGCTAAGGTGAAGGAAATGGGCCGGGCGATGTCAGCCGCGAACGCCCCGACCAAGCAGATGACGGCCGAGTTTCAGGCCGCCATCCGCGCCACCAATGAGCTTAAACAGCAGCAGAAGGCCGAACAGGAAACATTGCGAGGCCTCCAACGGCGGCTCGGTGAAGCCGGGATTGATACCCGAAAGCTCAACCAGCACAACGCCGCCCTTCGCCAGCAGATGGTCCAAACCAACAACACCATTGAGCAGCAGGAATCGCAGCTCAAGCGGCTGGCGGCTGCTCAACGGAAAGCTGCCGAAGCCAAAGGCCGGCTGGAGAAATCACAAGACCGAGCCGGCAAGATGGCAGGAGCAGGTGCGGCAGGCCTCGCCGCCGGCGCTGGCATAGCAGTGGCCGGTGCCGCGATCTTGGCACCGCAACTTGAAGTTGCACACCAGGGATCCAGGATCGCCGCCCAGTCCGGTGAATCTGCGGACCAGGGCAAGCAGTACAGTGAAATCATCCGCAACATACGGGCAGATGGCCAGAGTTCAGACATTGCCGAAATCGGCGATGCCGTGTCAGCAGCCAAGAGCACCTTGGGCGCACTGGGCAGCCTGGGAGACCAGGAGCTGGACAGCGCCGCGCGGAAGGCGCTGGATCTGTCCAAAGTGATGGAGCTGGATGTCGGTGAAAGCATCCAGATGGTCGGCATCCTGATGAAAAACGGCCTGGTCAGCAGCAGCGATCAGGCGTTCGACCTGGTCGCGGCCGGCCTGCAGAAGGTCTCTACGCAAATGCGCGGTGAGATTCCCGAAATCCTGCACGAATACTCCACCCACTTCCGTGGGATGGGGTTCACCGGATCCGAGGCCATGAGCCTGTTGGTCGAGATGTCCAAGCAAGGCAAGTTCGCCCTGGACAAGACAGGGGATGCCATCAAAGAGTTCTCGATCCGCGGCTCTGACATGTCGAAAGCGAGCCAGGAAGCGTACAAATCCATTGGCCTCAACGCTACGAAGATGTCCTCTGCCATCGCAAAAGGTGGACCCTCTGCCCGTGACGCTCTGACCAAAACGGCTAGTGCACTGCTACGCATCAAAGATCCGGCCGAGCGAGCCAATGCCGCGATCGCGCTATTCGGTACGCCGGTGGAAGATCTTGCCGTCGACCAGATCCCCGACTTTTTGAAGGCACTGGCAGGCGGAACAACCGCCCTAGGCGACATCACCGGGGCGGCCGACAAGATGGGCAGGACATTCCGGGACAACCTGAGTGGTGACCTGGACAAGCTCACCGGGACCTGGAGCGCGATGATCGGCTCGCTCATGGACGGGCAAAACGGCCCGCTTCGCGATCTCGTCCAGACCATCACCGGCATAGTCGGCGCGGCACGCGCTTGGATCGAGGCGAACCCAGAGCTTGCAGCCAGCCTGGCCAAAGGCGCAGCAGCCGTGGCTGTCCTGGTCACCGGCATGGGCGCCTTGACCATAGCCATGGCGAGCCTTCTCGGCCCGTTTGCGCTGGCCAGATACGGCATGGCTATGTTCGCCATCAAGGGCGGCGCCATCCTGCCGGTGGTGGGCAAGCTGATTGGCGTGCTGTCTGGCGCGCTGCTGACCGCCATCCGAGGTGTATCCATTGCCTTGTGGGGGCTTGCCGCCAACCCTGCCACCTTGGCGATCACCGCTGCTGTGGCAGCGATTGCCGGGGCCGGTTACTTGCTCTACCAGAACTGGGACCAGGTGAAGGCGTACTTCTCGAATGCGTGGGCCGAGATCAAAGCCGGCTTCAGCGGTGGAGTTGCCGGGATTCTCACGGTCATGGCCAACTTCAGCCCGATCGGACTGATCTACCAAGCCTTCGCTGGGGTGCTCAGTTATCTGGGCATCGACCTACCGTCACGCTTCACCGAGTTCGGCGGCATGATCGTCAACGGCCTGGTCAACGGGCTGACAGCAGGGCTGGGGGCGGTGAAGGATGCGGTTACCAGCATCGGCAGCTCGGCCATTGGATGGTTCAAGGAAAAGCTCGGGATCCACAGTCCTTCCCGGGTATTTGCTGAACTGGGTGGCTTCACCACCGAAGGGCTCGCCCAAGGCCTGAGCAACGGAGCCCAGCAACCCATCGACGCGGTCGTGAAGATGGGGCAGCAGCTGAGTAAGGCTGGTTCGTTTGACCTGAAAGCTACGGCGCTTCAGGTGGACAACGTCAATCCAACCGCCCAAGAGCTTACTCGTGCGCAGCCCCCGCTGGCAGGTGCCGGTTTGCCGAGCCAGTTTGCAGCGATGCCACAAGCGCTGACCGCCGGTACCGACTCACTCCGCGAGGCACTCAAGAGCACCAAGGTGGCGCAGGCCCCAGCGATCGAAGCCCAGGCGCAAGTGCCGCGACCTTCTGTGCCCTTGCCGCTATTGGTCGATGCTCCAATTGTTCCATCTCCAGCGGACGCACCAGCATCGCGGGCCGATACAGCTCCACTGATTGCAGCGCTGACCGCTATGAGCCGCACCCTTGCACAGGAGGATGAGGGAAAACAAACGCTGCGGCCGCCAGTCTCCCACCCACTGGTGATGGCAGCCTCGCCGACTGCACCAGGTGAGCCTGTTGGTGGCCCGGCGCCCGTCCCTAATGAGTTGATCGCCGCTCTAACTGGTATCAATCGCATCCTGCTCAAGGGTAACGAGAACACCCCAGCGGTGCCGAAAAGTCCCGTGGTTCAGCCCATCGCTGTGGGGGCGCCACCGATCGAGCCAAGCACCAGTGGCCCGATTCAGGGGACCGAACCGAGCTGGGTGATCGCCGCACTTACCGCGATAGGACGCACGCTCGTTCGAGGTTTGGACACTGCCAGGCCAGAAGCACCGCAACAGTTGGTCACCGAGCAACACACCGACGGTGGCTCACATGACGCGCTCAAAGCCATTGTTTACAAGGCGCCTACAAATGCCGACTCGCAGGACGCCGGCCTGACCGCTTTGAGCCGTATGTTGGACAAAACTCGGGGCGTCGAGGCCAAGCCGGTAGCCCAGCAGACGCCAGTGGCACAGGTGACGGCTGCAGGCGAGGCTGGGGATGGCACAAACGCCAGTTCCAGTATTGGTGATGGCCTGCGCGCGTTGACAAATGCCCTTACGCCGCCAAATCTGTGGTCGGCCCCGGCCCGCGAAGCGCCACTACTGCCAGCCACCCAACCAACCAGTACGGTGCAGCAGTCCTATCCCGACCCGATGCCAGGACTATCAGCCGACCTTGCCCTGGGCCTGACAGTTGGTACCAAGTCACTGGTCGGCGCGCTGACCGCCGTTACGCTGCAACTGGCTCACGCCGGCGGCGTTGATGCGCGTCCAGTGGTACCGCAAATCCCGACAGAACAGGCTGCGAGTGCTGATCTGCAGTCAATCGTCCCGGTTGCGGTAACCGTGGACCGCCGTCCGCCGATCGCGGCGGCGCCACCCGTCACATATGACAGCCACGATGTCTATCACATCTCGATTCCGACCAGTCCTGGAATGGATGCTCAAGCCATTGCGCGAGCAGTCAGCGCCGAACTGGATCGCCGAGAGCGATCGAAATCTGCGCGTCAGCGCAGCAGCCTGACCGATCTGGAGTAAAAACCACATGATGCTTGCCCTGGGCATGTTCATTTTCAGTCTGCCTACACTGGCGTATCAGCAGCTGCAGCGCCAAACCGACTGGCGCCATGCCGCGAACTCACGCATCGGCGCACAACCTGCGCGCCAGTTTCTCGGCCGAGGGGAAGACGACTTCACTCTACCTGGCGTGCTGCTGCCCGAGCTGGCCGGGTCGATGATGAGCCTTGACGAGATCCGGGCCATGGCGAACACCGGCAAAGCCTGGGCTCTGGTCGAGGGCACCGGCAGGGTCTACGGACTGTTTGTCATCGAGAGCCTCAGCGAAACACGATCCGTGTTCTTCCAGGACGGCACCGCACGCCGCATCGAGTTTAGCCTGACGCTCAAGCGGGTCGATGACGGCCGAGTCGACCTGATGGGGGCTGTCGTCGCGACGTCATCCAATATTCTGAGGGCGCTGCTGTGACCGGACTGGACCAGCTGACCGGGTATCTAACCGATGCGGTGAAGGGACTGCAGCGTGACAGCGCGTACGGCGTGCCCGCATTCCGCTTGACCGTTGATGGTAAGGACATCGCCAGGCTCATCAGTCCACGGTTGATGTCACTTGAACTCACCGACAACCGCGGTCTGGAGGCTGATCAGTTGAGCATTACCCTCAGCGACCACGACGGCCTGCTGGAGATTCCCCCGAAGGGCGCCGTAGTGAAGCTGTGGCTGGGCTGGAGCGACACAGGACTTGTCGATAAAGGCTCCTACACGGTCGACGAAACCGAGCACAGCGGCGCTCCCGACATCCTCAGCATCCGGGCTCGATCCGCAGACCTGCGTGGGTCTCTGAAAACCAAACGTGAACGCAGCTGGAGCGAAGTCACGCTGGGCGCAGTCCTCACCGAGATCGCCAGCGCGTACGGGCTCACACCGAAAATTGCGGCAGAGGTCGCAGCACGCGCAGTGAAGCATCTCGACCAGGCCAACGAGTCGGATGCCAATATGCTCACGCGCCTGGGCGAGTTGCACGACGCGGTTATCAGCGTGAAAGCCGGCTGCCTCATCTGCCTGCAGGCCGGCGGAGGAAAGACAGCCGGTGGCGCAGCTTTGCCACACATTACGCTGACAAGGTCGGATGGTGATGGCCATCGCTTCCTGCAGGCCGATCGGGATAGCTACGACTCAGTGAAGGCCTATTACTACGACGTCGGCAGCACCAAAAAGCAGGAAGCCATTGCCGGCGGCGGCGAGAAGGTCAAGGAACTGCGCCACACCTACAGCGATCGTGACTCCGCCCTGCGAGCAGCACGCTCCGAACTCAACCGCCTGCAGCGAGGGAGCGCGACCCTCAGTTACACCTTGGCCAAAGGTCGTGCAGACCTTATCCCCGAGCTGACCTACAGCCTGCTAGGCGTCAAAAGTGAGATCGACGCCATCGTCTGGTACGGGGGGAATGTTCAGCACAGCCTCACGGCAGACAACGGCTACACCACCAGCCTGGAGCTGGAAAGCAAATTGCCGGAAGACTCCGTTGATGAGCTGTACGAAGAGGAAAAAGGCGGAACATACACGGGGGTGGTGGCGTTCTATCGCGACAAGGCTACCGGCACAGAGGCTTCGGTAACAGCTGGCGACGCAACTAGACCGAAGCGGATCAAACGTGTCTTTGACAACAAGGAGGCCGCTCAAAAAGCAGCTGAGCGTGAGTGGAAAAAGATGCAGGAAAAGGCGACATGACCACAAAAGAAACCCGGCACAGTTACCGGGTTTCTTCTACAGCGCCGTTACTCAGTCGACTGCGAAAGCACCTCCAACATCCTCATCAAGTCTTCTTTTCCCTGCTCGTCCAGGTCGCGCAGAAGTTCGATAAAGAGGCGTTCCAACTGGGTAAGGTTTTCCATCATAGGTACTCCATTTCCATAAGACATATGCGGCATCGGAGATACCGCACACAACCAAATGGAAAGTTAAAGAGCCCTCCGAACTTGCCTATGAGCTATATAGGGGCAGCCATAAACCAAGTGCCCATCATATCTGTTGATTTCACGCTCAACTCGACCTGTCCATAGGTTTGTGAACTCCCCTTGATCATTTCCGGTAGCTTTTTGAATACCTCACGATAATCAGCATCCGGCGCAGCAGCAGCGAGCGCTGCACTCGCAATGAGCATGATTTCGAGACCCGACATGGGCTTACCGTCCCCGGCGCCCACCAGTGTCACATCGACCAGTTCGCCTGTTTCCTTCGACACCGCCGCCACTAACGAAGCATAAGGCCCAAGATTGTTCTTCAGAATGTCCTGAACATCGCCAGTTGTGATGTCAGTTGGATCTACCCGATAAGGCTTCTCGTACTTTTCGAGTAGTTGATTCATGCGTTCCGCATAAACAGCCGGCGTCATCCCCAAGGTTTTTACTTTGACTACAGCAGGAGTAACCTTTTGCTCTGCCGCAGCAGACGCTTTCGCACGCTCTGGGGATTTGCTCTCAACACCCCCTGTGGAAACTGCAATACCGGCGGCTACTACCGTCATAAAACAACCTGCGAAGCTGCCTGCTATCAATCTACTGAGCCAGCCACTGCCGTTTTTTTTCATACGGCCTGCAAGCCACCACCAGGTGCCCGCACCTACGCCAAGGCACAAGACCCCAATCAAGTCATCCATAAATCATCCTCGACAATCGACCGGCCCCCATGGCCGGCAACAAGCAGTCCCTTCAGCTGATCACCATCAACTGCACTTCATTTCCAAGAGTTAGCTTTCACGAAAGCTTGTGCAGTACGGCCTAAGACTGCCTTGTCGCTATCCGCCATACCCCGAAGCATGGCCAAAAATTCCGCTTCTTCAGCGGTAAGGCAGTCAGCAGTCTGGGGGGACGGCTGCCCCGTAAGCACATAGAGCACATCAACGCCCGCACCGGCAGCCAAGAACAGCAGTAACGACCCGGGCTCACGGGCGCCGGCTTCATAGCTGGCCAACGTCCGCTTCGACACTTGGACGACGGCTGCCATCTGGTCTTGGGTCAGATCAAGCCGTTTGCGTTCGGCTTGCAGGCGCGCACCGATTTCTTCAAGAAGATGCACAAACGTTCCTTTTCCGTATTTACAAATGAACAAATGTGCATCATCCTTCGCATACCACTACACGAAATTGCACGATTGCCACTATGCACGCCAGCCCCGTAACCGAGCAAGCATGCGAGAGAGCCCGACAACGCTTGGAAAAGCAGGGTATCTCCGTAAAAGAGTTCGCCATCAAGCATGGGCTTCACCCCAGCACCGTCTATGCCGTCCTCCTGGGACAGAAAAAGTGCCTTCGAGGTGAAGCTCACCGAGCCGCCGTGTTGCTCGGGATCAAGCGGATGCCCAAGCCCAAGCGGAACGAATCCCAAAAGTAGCCACCCTGGCCCAAGGAAGAAACCAGAACATGAAGACCCCCGTTCTAGAAACCCTGCGCCAGGTAGTTAGCGCCGTCGTATGCGCTTACCCAGGCGGTCGTGAATGCGCCTCACAACGCCTGGGACTCCAGCTCAAGCAGTTCGACAATCGCGTGTACGAAAACGCAGGCAGCCGTCCGCTCAGCTACGACCAGATTCACCAGTTGGAGCAGGACACCAGCACCACTCACCTGCCCGAGTTTATTGCTCACATGTACGGCGGCATGTTCGTCCCGCTGAGTAAAACCGAGGACCTGGACAATGTAGAGCTGTTCCGACGGTCATTGAGAACCGACGCGAAGCTGGGACAAATCGACCAGCTCATCGCATCCTCGATCGAGGATGGCGTCATCGAAGCATGCGAGGCATTGGCCATCATTCAAGCTCTGACCCGTTACTTCGCCGCTCGCACCGCTGAGGTTGCTGCAACCATCCAGCTCTACAGCCCAGCCAATGTAAGGGGGCAGCAGTGAGCAGCGCCTACAAACTCGTATGCCCGCACTGCAGCAACAAGATGCGTATCCGCACCAGTGAAGGTACCCACATTTTCCTGCGCATCGCCTACCTGCAGTGCGTGAACGAGGCTTGCGGCTGGTCCGTACGGGCTGAGTTCGAAATGACCCACGAAATGAGCCCCAGCGGCATGCCGAACCCGTCCGTTCGACTGCCTGTTGCCCCGGTGGCAATTCGCCGTCAGGCCATGAAATCCGCGTCACAGGACAACCAACCCGATCTGCTCGACCAGTTGGACATGGAGGAAGCAACCGCATGAACGCCATCGCCTTGATCACCGACCACGAAACTGACTACCGGGACGCTATGCAGCGCGCTGCAGTGGCCTACCTGTTCCGCCGTGAAGGCCTGCACCTTTCTGGCGATAACCAGGTGCTGGAGAGCTGCCGCGTGTACCTGGCCCAGTCTCTGGAGGTCCCAACCCACCTGGTACAGCGCATTGCCGAACTTGCCGTTGCTGAGTTCGAGAGCAAGACCACCAAGCGCCTGCAGATGATTGGTGTCTCCCCCTCCAGCGGGATCTACCGCCCTCAACTCATCTTGTTGGACACCATCACCCAGCATCGCTACCAGGTGCCGGCACGCTATCTGCCGCGCCGCATGCTTCAACACCGCGACATCTGAAGTAACCCCGAACAAACCCCTTCCCAGTGCCCCGTTCTGCGTGGGTAAGGGGAAACTGCATTCCACTGGTGGCTGACATGAGCAAGATCACCCTTCAAATTGAACTGGACGAGCACCAGGCGAAGCACTACCTGCTGTGGCTCCAAAGCCAGTACACACTCACCATGGCTGAGGTCTGGTACTCCGACCGGTACCGCGCTGTGCCGGCTGGCGAGCGCGGTCCAAAGGTGCTCGCTGATGTTCCCCATCTGCAGGGCATCTGCCGCACGCGCAAAGCGTTGGAAAAACAGCTTGGCCCGGTTGTGGAGCGTGCGCAGTGACCACGACTCACCCCATGGAGAACAGGCTCCGCGAGGACGTATTGCAGCGCCTGGAGCGCGACTTCGGCCTCAAGCACATGCCCGGCACCAAGTTCATGCGGAAAGGCAAGTGCCCTGCGCACGGCTGTGGCCAGAAGACCCTGTACACATTCCACGAAGCACCATGGATGCTGGTATGCGGTCGGCCGGAGAAGTGCAACCACCGTGTGCATGTGAAAGACCTGTACGACGACCTGTTCAACGACTGGAGCAAGCTCGCACCGGCCACCGACGAGAACCCTACCGCAACAGCCCGCGCGTACCTCGAATTCAACCGTGGCTTTCAGGAAGAGCTGATCAAAGGTTGGTACACCCAGGACACCTACTGGGATGCCAAACTCGGTTTCGGGAGCGCTACCGTTCGCTTCCCCCTCGACAAGGGCGGCTACTGGGAGCGCCTGATCGACAGGCCAAGCCGGTTCGGCAAGATGAAAGCGCGCTTCCGGCCTACCGGCGAGGGCAAGACTGGCTACAGCGGCGTCTGGTGGTGCCCGTCCGGCCTTGATCTGCTCCAGGTGGACGAGCTGTGGGTCGTCGAGGGGATCTTCGACGCGATCGCTCTGCTGCATAACGGCGTTCATGCCGTGTCGATGATGTCCAGCTCGCCACTTCCGGCCGAGTCGCTGAAAGAGTTGTTGCGCAGCTGCCAAGAGGATGGCCGGCGCCCTCCAAAGCTGATCTGGGCCTTGGACAACGAGCCGGTAGCGAAAGCAAATACCCGACGCTGGGCGAAGGAAGCCCGGGACATGGGCTTCACTTGCGAAGCTGCAGTGATCCCCCAGCCCGATAACAAAAAGGTGGACTGGAACGACCTTCACCTGCGCTGGAAGTACCTGGACGACGATAAACGCGACGACCAGGTGCAGGCCGACCTGAAGCGTGCCCGTCACGAGGGTGCACTGCTGTTGGCCGATTCGCCGGAAGAAAAGGGCCTGCTCATGTACGACTGGCACCCAAGGAGCGAGTTTTCCTTCTCGTTTGCCAGCCGCCTCTACTGGTTCAAGTTCGACCTGGTCCGGTTCGACAGGAAGATGCAGGAACTAGAAAACCCGAAGGATCAAGAAGACATCACGCTGACCGACCGCCAGAAGCGGGATAAGGCCCTGCGCGATTCTGCGTCTGTTGTCCGTATCGCCAACTGCTATTTCCAGGCGCTCTACAACATGCGCAACGAGCAGACGGACGAGGCCTGGTATTACTTCCGCATCGAGCGGCCAGGCAAGCCGGTGACCAAGAGCACATTCACTGCCGCCCAACTTGCGTCAGCGCCTGAGTTCACGAAGCGACTGCTGAACGTGTCCAACGGCGGCTGGTACACCGGCAGCGCCTCTCAGTTGATCCGGCTGCTGGAGCCACAAATGGATGACCTGAAACAGGTCAACACCATCGACTGGATCGGTTACTCCAAGGAACACAAGACCTACGTTTTCAATGACATCGCGATCTCGCAGGGGAACGTCTACAAGCTCAACGAAGAGGACTTTTTCGATGTCGGCCCGTTGAGCATCAAGTCCCAGAGCATGTCGCCGAACCTGGTCATCAACACTGACCTGAATGCTTACAACGACCGCTGGTTTGAGACCTTCTGGAAGTGCTTCGGTGTGCGCGGCACCGTTGTCCTGGTTTGGTGGTTGGCGTGCCTGCACGCCGAACAGATCCGCCAATTGCAGAAGACCTTGTGCTTCCTGGAGCTGGTCGGCGAAGGCGGCTCGGGTAAATCCACCCTGATTGAGTTCCTTTGGAAACTGTCCGGCCGTATCGAGTACGAAGGCTTCGACCCCACCAAAGGCACCGCTGCAGGCCGCGCCCGCAACTTCTCGCAGGTAGCCAATTTGCCGGTGGTGCTGATCGAGTCCGAGCGCGAGCAACAGGACGGTGCGCCGGTCAAGCACTACGACTGGGACGAGATCAAGACCACCTACAACGGCCGCTCGGTGCGTTCTACCGGCGTCAAGAACAACGGCAACGAAACCCGCGAACCGCCATTCCGTGCCGGCGTGATGATCGCTCAGAACAACGCGGTGACTGCCTCCAACCCGATCCTCACCCGTATCGCCCAGGTATTGCTGAACAGCGAGCACCACACCCCGGAAACGAAGCTTCACGCCGAGGAACTGGAGTGCATGCCGATGGAAAAAGTCAGCGGTTTCATGATCAAGGCGCTGCAGAAAGAGGACGAGATTCTCCGCCTGCTGGAAGAGAAAACCCGGGGTTACGAGCAGGAGCTGCTTGCCATGCCCGAGATCCGCACGGTTCGAATCGCGAAGAACCACGCGCAACTGCGCAGCATCACCGACGCCCTCGCCCTTGTTGTTCCGCTCGGAGCCGAGCGACTAGCCCTGGTGCACCAGGAGCTGTGCCGCATGGCGGTACAGCGCCAGGAGACCATCAATGCGGATCACAAGGTCGTGCGCGAATTTTGGGACCTTTACGAGTTCCTCGACGACGAGGGGGACGGGCTCAACCACTCGCGCAACAAAGGCCAGATCGCCGTGAACCTGAATGAGTTCGTGAAGAAGGCTGTAAACGAGCGGCAGCAGATGCCGGCCGCGCTCAGCGAGCTGAAACGTCTGCTCAAGACCAGCAAGTCGCCAAAGTTCATTGAAGCCAACAAGCCGATCAACTCCGGCCGGAAAGAAGGCGAATTCATCGGAAAAACCGTTCGGTGCTGGATCTTCCAGCCCTGACTTAGAAGCCGGGCGCTGCAACGCCTGACCTAACCCCGAGGAGAAACGACATGCAACTTAACGTTCAACGTGGAGCAACCCACACCGGCTCTCAGCGCCTGTTCGAGATCCACAACGAAACCCGCAAGCCGGGGCAGAAGATCCTGCGCGCTTTCATGTACACGCCTGAAGCCCTTGCACGGACTGTAGTCCAGCTCGCTCGCGACGGCTCGACGGTCATCTGCATCGACCAGTGCCGCGAGAAGCACATCAAACGGCTGGAGCTTCTTGAGCCAGAACTACCCGGCGGCATTCGTATTCATGCGGTTGTTTGGGCGTGAAGTGGCAAGCGAAGCGTAACGCGGACGACCAGGTCGTGCCGCGCTGCTGGGTAAATGACAGCGGCTACACGGTGGCCGAGTGCCGGCTTCCGCATTCGCGGTATCCGGTGACCCGGCCAGGGACCTCATTGCCATTCGCTTATGCCGACAGCCGTGAAGAGGTTGTCCAGGTCATCACTACAGACATGCAGGCCCGCGAGGCCAGCGAGTAACCGCCATGGACATTCACGTAATCAACAGCGATCGGAGGGCTGAGGCACCGGACCTGATGGGGTTCATCACTGCCCAGCTGAAACAGTCAACCGATGGCACGCCTTACGTCTTCGCCGACGCCTACGCCACCGATGGCTTGCTGGAGATCCTGGAAGTGCGCGTTGCACGGGGCGAGCGCGGGATCCTGGTGATGGGCTGTTCGCGTGCCCAGGTGCAGGCCGTCCTGGAGTGGGGCACCTGCGACGACGATGGCCAACTGCAAGACCTCGAAATTTTCTTGGTACGCCGTGACTAGCGGCTGACCGGCAAAAAAAGGCGCCGAGGAGTTGCACCTCCCCGACGCCCACCAACCCCAAGGAGAAACAACATGCAGGTAGAAACCCCCGAAGTTGGCACACAGAAGGCTAACACAGTGCGTTACGACACCCTGGTAATCCGCGGCGCCTCTGGAAAGACCGTCCCGCAGGAAGTCGACGGCGGCGAGGTTGTGGCCTGGAGCATGGGCCACGGCCTTGCTGCCATGGATGCGCTAGAGGAGTTCGTAGGTGATCTGGCTGAGGGAAGCTATCACGGGCTGTCAAAGGGCGCTGCCGATGCGCTCAACCTAATGCGCCGCCGCCGAGCCATCGGCTGGGATTCCGACGTAGTTAGGGAGGAACCACCAGCAGACTGGCAATCGGCTGTTTCCCGCGCCGAAGCGTATGCCCGCGAGGTTTTCGGTGTGGAAGACGACAACGCCATGCAAGCCATTGACTACATGGCTGGCCTGCTCCTGGCGTTTGAGCCGTTTCGTACCCCAGCACAGGGGGATGCTGAATGACCAAACAGACCCGGCCACGCCTGGCCAGCCACTCGCTGGACCTGCCCAACCATTGCGACATCTGCAACAAGGCGCGCTCTACCAGGAAGCACCAGCGCTGCAGCCAAATCCGTCAGCAGCGGAAATCTGTTGAATGGGAGGCCTACATGGCCAACGTCGAAGCCAAGAAAGAAAAACAGGGGCGCCGATATGCTCGCTAACCAATCCCCCACCCTCGACCTGGTTATCAGCGTTCGGCTCAGCGCCGGCACATACACCGCCCGGGCCCGGGGCGAGAAGGCTACCGCCAGCAGCACCATCAGCGCCGATGCAGCAGCACGCGCCTTGGCCAGCAAGTTAGGGGCCGTTATGGCGCAGTCTGATTTGTTCGCAGCCAACCGCTGCAGCACCGACCCACATGTTCAATTCACCGCACAGCGCAACAGCTGAGGGCACAAACATGACCACCAAAGCTACCCGCAACATCGCCCAAGGCAACCATGGCCGCGTCTATGTCGACGAGTACTTCTGCACCAGCAGGGTCCAGTGGAGGGTTCTTCCAACCAAAGCAAACCGGGACATGGAGCAGGCCGGCGCCGACGCCGCACGCGAGTACCTGGAGCGCAACGGGCATAACAATCTCTGGATGATTTACGAAGCAATGACGGCCGCTGCGCCGAAACCACCGGCCAGCACCGAACCGGTAGTTGTCGCGTTAGTTGCGGAAGATAGGCACCAGCTGACTGACGTTATTCAGTGCGACGGTGTTCACTCGCTCCCTGTTGGCACTGAGCTGATCGACCGGGCTGCGTACGACTTATCAAGGGCGGAGATTTTAGAGCTGACCGCCGAACTGGCTAAAGCCAAGAGCCTGTTGCATACCGCCAGCGTTCATCTGTCGCGGTGGGTGGACATGGATGATGCACCCCGCCAGCAGATCATTCAGTTCCTAGAGGGCATCGACACGCCGGTTGAGCGCGATGAACGGGAAGCTTTCGAGAAGTTCTGCGTCGATTCGTTCAACCGTTGCTGCAACCCCACGATTCCAATGAAGATGGAATTGATGCTAGCTGCAAGGTCCGGAGAGAAGTACACGGCGCGCGGGTGGAGCGATATGTGGAAAGGATGGAAAGCTCGGGCCGCGCTGGAGCGAAAGGGATGATCGGTATGACCCCCTGCGTCAATCAGCTGATAGCCAACGGTGGCCAGAATTCGCGGGATGAGCTTCTAGTCGCTGCGGAAGGATCTACGTCCGTATGATCGGTCACCAGCAGCCCGGCACTGTCCTGACCTTCCAGGACCTGCAGCTTCTCACCGGCTACACCAGACGATCCGGTGTCGAACAAGCCCTGCGAAAGCAGGGCATCCGCTGGTTCTGGGGCCGTCATGGCCCCTGGACTACCATTGATCTGGTCAACCAAGCCGGCGGCAAGTCGCCGGCTACCGAGAAATATGACAGCGAGATCCTATGAGGCGGTCGCGTAATCACAACCCGCTCATCCCTGCGCACATAGACCAGGCCGCCATTCCGGCGGCCGTCTATTTTGACAGCCGCTGGAGCGGCGCTTGGTACACCACTTGGCGAGACGAGGGCGGCAATCGCAAGCGGACCAACATCGCCGGGCCAACTGCAACGTTGGCCGAGCTACACCGCATCATGGAGGAGAGGAAAGGCATCGACCGGGAAAGCCTCAATCATCTGTGCGACGAGTTCCACAAAAGCTCACAGTTCAAGAAGCTGGCGAAGAAGACCCAAGAAGATTATGAGTACAGCCGCGCTGTGCTTGTGGCCATTCCGACAAAGCTGAAGAAGCCCCTGGGCGAACTGTCTGTTCGCAAATTCACCTCGGCACTGGTGCAACGCCTGGTCGATCGCATCGCGGACGAAGGCACACCGTCCAAGGCCGCGCATGTTCTGCGCTACCTTCGGCGGGTGATGCAGTGGGGGCGCAACCGCGGCTATCTGGAGATCAACGTAGCCTTGGGCATCGAGGCGCCGACCGAGCGCAAGCAGCGTCGGCTGCCGAGCCCCAAGGTCATGTCCACGCTGATTGCCCGTGCCCACGAGAAAGGCCAGCTAACACGTGGACAACGTGGTTCATGCCCGGCATACCTGGGCTATGTCATGGAGTTGGCCTACCTGTGCCGGTTGCGAGGAATTGAGACGGTCACCCTAACCGATGCCAACGAACTGGAAGAAGGCGTGCAGACCAACAGGCGCAAAGGCAGCCGCGACAATGTGGTGCGCTGGACTGCTAGGCTGCGGACCGCCTGGGAGGGGGCAAAGTCCTATCGCGGTCGGGTCTGGGCGAGCCAGGCCTATCCCATTCCTGCTGCTGCTGACCGCCGGTTCATCATTGTGGCGGCCCATGGCGGCGCGCTCCAAAAGTCCAGCCTGGACACAACCTGGCAGCGCTTCATAACCAAGGCGATCAAGGACGGGGTCCTCACCGAAGAGCAGCGTTTTGCTCTACACGACCTTAAACGCCGGGGCATCACCGATACCCCAGGCGATCGCAAACAGAAGCAGGATGCTAGCGGACATCGCGACGAGTCGATGCTCGATATCTACGACTTCAGCTTACCCCTCGTCTCACCTTCCGCCGACTGATACCCCGCGTACCAACATAGCCAGAGACCACGTGGTTTCTGGCCTTCCGAATGCCAAACACGTACCAGAAAACGACGTAACCTATTGATTTCACTGTTGTGAGCAGGGTTCTTGTAATCAGTAGGTCCCGGGTTCGATTCCTGGTGCCGGCACCATACGCAGTATCAAAAAAGGCTCACCGAAAGGTGGGCCTTTTTTGTTTTCGGCTAGGAGGTATGACTCAAATGGCGGATTCCCCCAGCCTTGCGCAAGACGTTGTGCATTCAGCTACGGCGTTCTCAAAGGCGTTCCGGCAAAAGCCTCCGCAGTGGTTTGCGTTCGGCCTGTTTTCCATGTTCCCCACTAACTGCTGCGAATTCGCAAGTTTACTGCTGGCTTGGTTTCTGTGTGAGGAGCACGAGGGCATTGCCATCGACGTGGTAACGGGCGAGTTGAAGGCAGATACGGAGCAACGGCACATCTGGCTGAGGCTCGAAGGGCACAATCTGGATATCACCGCTGACCAATTCGATGCAGCTCTCCCTCACACGCTCATCACCCAACCCGGGGGATGGCATGAGAGGTACGCCTTGCTTGACGCGGCGCCATTCCAAAGGGATTTTCACGAAGAATACGGGGATGATTGCAGGCAAGACATCATCGACGACTATCGGGCCCTGGCACGTACCGCAAGGGCCCAGCTCAAATAGTAGGAAACGAGCGTGCTCACGCTACGGGGCAACCGTCGTGGCGACTCGGCCGTAGAGCGGCCTCAACAATCCCATAGCGACACCCCGTGGCTCTATCAGGCAGCACCGTCGCGCAGAGTAAAAGATTCAAAAGCACGCCGCGTCTTCTGTAGGAGCGGCCTTGTGTCGCGATGGGCCGCAAAGCGGCCCCGGGCAATATCAGGCCAGAATAGCGAAAGCTCAAGCACTCCAACAGGGCTCAAAAAGCCCTGTCAGGCGGCTTTCCGCTCCAAACTCTCCCAACCCAGGCAAGCCAGCGCCAATGTGCGTGGTACCGCTTCACGACCACTGCTGTAGCGGCTGATGCTGCGCGCGCTGACTCCCAGCGCTTCGGCAGCCTGGTCGAGCGTCATCCGGTGCCGCAAACGCCAGCGAATGAAAACTCGGGTGTTTTCATCAGGTGCGTTTTGGGCAAGCGCATCCAGTAGCAGGGTATCCGCACCAATCTGAATATCCAGCGCTGGCCACTCCACCGACCATCCTCCTTCGCCCAATACGACGCCTTCAAACGCTTTGCGCTTGGACAGCGGCGCCAAGCCAGGATACGTCTTGAGCGCATCGCTCATATCCAGGGTGAAATGCTGCCCATTGGTAAAGGTAAGCTCAAGGCTGGCGTCCGATCGAGGCTGTACACTCTTCAGACGGGGACGTTTCATCGATGCCATTTCATCCACTCCTTCAACAAATCGGCCTGATTGGCCGCCACCCAGGCCAGGGCTTCTTGCACCACTTTCGCAGGTGCCCTGCCTTGGCTAACAGTCACAGATTCCAGACTGATCACCACGTCCACCCCACCGCCGGTAAGGTGTACGTGGGGTGGTAGATGATCCCTTTCCCTTAGCTCGATGCGGTACTTGTCGCGAAATCGGTATTTGGTAGACATGGCATGATCGTATCGCCAATTTGGCGATACTACAACGGTGAAAACCGGTGTTAAACATTCCGCTCAGTGTACTGGCAGAACGTCTACCCCCGTACAGCCGCGTGCCTATGGCTGCTCCGTCATCTTCCGCTTGTTGTTCAGAATCTCTGAAACCGCGCTCTGGGTCGCTATCGCCGACAGGTCCGTTACCGGTCAAGCCAGAAGCAGGGCCTGGATTACATCGTGATCCTTGTCAGGCACAATTCAGTCCAGATAGGATGAGATAAATTCTCAAACGCAATCCTATACCAACAAGAGGGCTGAAGTTGTCTACCCCGCCCGTGCCATCTGCAACGCAGGCTGATGTTCAGTCCCTCTACATCGACCACCACGCCTGGCTGGTGGACTGGTTGCGCAAACGCCTGCGCCAAGGGGATAACGCTGCCGACCTGGCTCAGGATACGTTCGTAAATGTGCTGGGCAAACTTGACCGGATACAGGATGTGCGCCAGCCGCGTGCCTGGCTGAGTACCATTGCCCGCGCCCTGGTGATCGATCGTGCGCGCCGCGATCGTGTCGAAAGGGCCTATCTGGATGCAGTGGCCAACCTGCCAGAGCCATTGATGCCATCCCCGGAAGCCCAGATGATCCTGCTGGAAACCCTGGCCAAGGTGGATGCCTTGCTCGACGGCTTGCCGCCCAAGGTGCGCACGGCCTTTCTGCTGTCGCGCCTGGAGGGGTTGGGCTACAAGGAAATCGCCGCGCAACTGGGGGTCAGCCTGAGGTCGGTGGAGAGCTACATGGCGAAAGCTATCCGCCATTGCTACTTCGCTACCTCATGAGCCGCGCACCGCGACCCGAGCTACCCGATGACGTGCTCGACCAGGCGATCATGTGGATGGTGCGCCTACAGTCTGGTTACGCGGACGAGCATGCCCTGCAGGGTTGCCTGGATTGGCGCAAGCTTCATCCTCTGCATGAAACCGCTTGGCAGGCGTTGCAGAACAACGAGTCTACCTTCCATAGCCTCGCCAGCCTGCCTGGTGTACCCGGCGGTGTCGCGCGTGACGCCCTTGAGCGCATGCAGCATCACCAGCTGGGTCGGCGGCGGCTGCTTCAGGTGCTGGGCACCGGCCTGGTCGTTGGCGCAACGGGGTGGCAAGGCCAGGAGCAGGTTCGGCGCTGGGCTGCCGACTACAGCACCCGCGTGGGCGAGCAACGAACAGTGATGCTTGCCGACGGTACACGGCTGCAGCTCAATACCAATAGCGCCGTCGATGTCTCATTTACCAGTAGCCAGCGCCTGATCAAGCTGTTGCAGGGTGAGATCTTCATCGAAACCGGCGCTGACGAAGGTTCGCCCGCCGGCCGGCGCAGCTTCTGGGTCCCCACCGCCCAGGCACAATTGCAGGCGCTGGGTACGGCGTTTTCGGTGCGCCAGGAAGGTACGCGCACACGGCTGATGGTCGAACAGAGCAAGGTGCTTATCCATCAGCAGGCACGGCAGCAACTGGTGGCCGCAGGCGAGGAGTATTCGATCAGCGCCGAAGGTAGCCGCAAGCTCCAGCACAGCGAAATGGATGCGAGCGCCTGGACACGGGGCCAGCTGGTGGCACGCAGCCTGCCGTTGCAGACACTGATCGCGGAACTGGCACGCTATCAGCACGGCTGGCTTGGCTGCGCGCCACCGGTAGCGGGCTTGAAGGTATCCGGCGTTTTCCAGCTGGATGATATCGAGCAGGCACTGAATGCCCTCAGCGATTCAATGCCCGTCAGGGTTGAGCGTTTCACGCGGTTCTGGCGTCGCGTTGTTCCTCGCTCAGCATAAATTGCAAAAAGACGAGTTTGAGACTGCGGGTTTTTTCGAGCACTTCGACCAATAGGGAAAACACCCTGCCAAACGAATGGAGCTCGATTCACATGTCATCTGCGTTCTCACCTCGCCATATACCCAGGACCCGCCTTGCCGTAGCGCTGCGTGGCGTGTTGCTTGCCAGCGCTGCAAGCATTGCGCTGCCGATTTACGCGGTACATGCCGAACAGAGGGAAGTACGCCATTACAATCTACCTGCAGGCACGTTGGAGCAATCGCTCAGTGCGTTTGCACAAGTTGCCGCCATCAACTTGCCCTTTGACCCTGCGCTGGTCCGTGGCAAGCATGCGACCGCACTGAACGGCGACTACACCGTTCAGCAGGGCCTGAATGCGCTTTTGCAGGGCAACGGCCTTGTTGCCACCCAAGCGGCCAATGGCAACTGGATACTCGACCCGGTGGCCACCAGCGGGGGCACGGCGCTGGAGCTGGGAAGCACGCTGGTCAGTGGCCAGGGCATGGGCGAGATGACCGAGAACACCGGTTCGTACACCACCGGTGCGGTGAGCGTGGGCTCCAAGAGCCCGACCAGCCTGCGCGAAACGCCACAGTCGGTGTCGGTGCTGTCCAGCCAGCTGATTGAGGACCGCAGTATCACCAGCCTGCAGGACGCGCTGAAAATGGCACCCGGGGTCACGGTGCAAAAAACTACCAGCGACACCTACGAGTTCTACTCGCGCGGTTTCAACCTCGACAGCATCCAGATTGATGGCGCAGCGCCCATGGCACTGTCCTCAGTGGCTACCAGCTTCTACTCCCGCCGGTTGTACAACCTGGCTGAATTCGACCACATCGAGGTATTACGGGGATCGGGTGCGCTGTTCGGCGGTGTGGGCGACCCCGGTGGCGTCATCAACCTGGTGCGCAAGCGCCCGCTGTCGGACTTCCAGTTGAAGTTCGAAGCCGCCGCCGGCTCCTGGGACAACTACCGTTCGCAAGTCGACGTGACCGGCCCGCTCACCGACAGCGGCAATGTTCGCGGCCGCCTGGTGACGGCATACACCGACCGCCAATACTTCACGGATAAATTGGCCACGCAAAAACCCACGGTATACGGGGTGTTCGAGGTCGACCTGGGCCCGCAGACCATCTTCACCCTGGGTGGCATGTATGAAAGCACCCACTCCAACTCGTCGTTGGGGCTGCCACGCTATACCACGGGTAAAGACATCGGGCTGCCGCGCCACACCAACCTGGGGCAGAACTGGTCCTACATGGACAATATCTCCCAGGAGATCTTCACCAAACTCGACCACTACTTCGATAACGACTGGAAGCTGAACGTCTCGTATACCAATACCCGCGACGCCGGCAAGGCGCTGGCGGCAGTATCGGGCAACGCCGTCAACCCGGTGACCTTGGCAGGCCCGGTGTGGCGCGCCAGCTATAACGTCTATTCCACCAGCCAGGACCTGCTAGACAGCAACCTTTCTGGCAGCTTCGATGCCTTTGGCCGCGAGCACCAGTTCGTGCTGGGCGCCGATTATCAGAAGGTCACCAGCCGCTGGCAGGGTTCTGGGGTGTTCACCGGCACCGCTGTCCCCATCGACGTGTTCGACCCTGGTTACTGGAAGCCCACCACGATTTCATTGCAGACCCCACGGGACTACAGCCCCAATACGCAAGAGCAGTACGGCTTGTATGGGCGCTTGACGCTGCAGGTGGCTGACCCGCTCAAGGTCATTCTGGGTGGCCGCGCGGCCCGTTACCACTTCGAGCAGGTGTATACCAATGCGGGTGTGGTGCAGAGCGACATCGACATGCGCGAACCTACGCGTTTCGTGCCTTACTTTGGCGCCATCTACGACCTTGACGAGCAGTGGTCGCTGTATGGCAGCTATTCGAAGATCTACAAGCCGCAGCAAAGCTACCTTCGCGGGCCGGTGGGCAGTAATGACGTGCTGGAGCCGCTGGAGGGCAAGACCTCCGAGGTGGGTATCAAGGGCGAACTGTTCGATGGCCGCTTGAACACCAGCCTTGCCGTGTTTTATACCAAGCGCAAGAACGGCGCGGTGCAGGATACCAACTTCCCGGCGGCCTCCGTGCTGTATGGCGGCAGTTGCTGCTATGTGAACCAGGGCGAGGTCGTCAGCAAAGGGATCGAGCTGGAAGCGACGGGCGAAATCCGCAAGGATTGGAACCTGATGGCCAGCTACGTGTACAACTACAACAAGAACGAGACTGACAGCACGGCCTTGAGCACCATCACGCCCAAGCATCAGTTCAAGGTGTGGACGACTTATCAACTGCCCGCAGAGCTTTCGGACTGGACCGTAGGCGGCGGCGTCGATCTGCAAAGCGCCACCTATGTCAGCGGTACCACGGTGCGCGTGGATGGCAATGGCAATGTGGTGGAGTCGAACATTCCGTTCGATTACAAGCAAAGTGGCTACGCGGTGTGGAACGCCCTGTTGAGGTACCGCGTGGATGACCACTGGACCGTATCGCTCAATGCCAACAACCTGTTCGACAAGACTTACTACCAAACAGTCTCCAGCGCGGCGAACGGCAACTTCTATGGGGACCCGCGTAATTACATGCTGACCCTGAGGGGGACGTTCTAGTCGTCTCGGTCGGCGGGTATGCACTGCACCTGGTAGGCCGTCGCAAAAGGCGAGTCAAATAAGAAAAGCGGGCCGCTTTGCGGCCCATCGCAGGCAAGCCAGCTCCCACAGTGATCGCGCCAGCCTTCAGGTTTTGTGCAAGACAGTTGCTGCCAATCTTCGCTGTCAAACCACCCCATGCATGAAGAACTCGACCGATACGCTGAAAAACTCAGCAAAGCCCTTTATCTGGGCAACCGCCAATGGATTGATGTCGGTCAACCGAGGGGCTGGGCCAGGGGTTTACGTTCAGGCCAGGTAGCCCTAAGGGAGGATGAGCATGGCCAAGAGATTCCCTACAAACCCTCGCAACCCCGAGCGTATCTGCTGGGGTTGCGACCTGTACTGCCCTGCCAAGGCGCTAGCCTGTGGGAATGGCGCAGACCGGACCATGCATCCGGTGGAGCTGTTTGGCGAAGATTGGGATAGCTTCGAGGGCCATTTGGAGAAGCCGGTTGATGCAGGGCACGCGGCAGAGCCCAGCTGAGAGAGGGCCGCTTGGGAGCGGGGTACCCCCGAAACACCGTGGTGGATGGCACGGGCTTCGCCCGTGTTCGCGGGCGAGCCCGCTCCCACAGTGATCGCGCTCGCTTTCAGATGTTTTGCAATTCAGTTGCCCCGACAGATACTGCATAAACCTGAAGTCTGCGCGGTACCTGTGGGAGCGGGCGTGCCCGCGAAGAGTCCAACGCGGTGCATGGCACCGGCTTCGCCGGTGTTCGGGGCTAAAGCCGCTCCCACAGTGATCGCGCTAGCGCTTAGGTGTTATGCAAGACAGTTGCTCCCACAGGGACCGCGCGCAGACCTGTGGGAACGGTTGGTCAGAACGCGGTACTTACCGTCAACGACAGGTTACGCGGGTCGCCGTAGATCGCTCCGGCATAGAACCCGTATTGGGTGTAGTAGTGCTTGTCGAACAGGTTGTTGGCGTTGAGGCTGACGCTGGTCTCATCGGTCAGCTGGTACTTGGCCATGGCATTCCAGATGGCATAACCGGACCAGTTCACATCAGTGGCACCATTGCTCACACCGTTGGTGGGCTGGCCAGCCGGGCTGGAAATGGCGCGGATGTTGGTTTGCGCAGTCACGCCGGCACCCACGGTCAGGCGGTCGAGCGGGCCGCTGAGGCGGTAGGTGGTCGAGGCCTTGAACAGGTGCGACGGGTCGCTGCGGCCGTCGCTGTCGACGCGACGGAAGTGCAGGTAGGTGTAGCCGGCATACACGTTCCAATTGGGCGTCAGCGCGCCTGCCACTTCCAGGTCGATACCGTCGGTTTCCACGCCAGAGCCCGCCTTGTAGGCGCTGGCCCCGGTCGGTGTGGTCAGGTCGCCGTCGAGCACGGCTTTGTTTTCCTGCTTGGTGCGGAAGTACGCCGCCGAGGCGTTCAGACGGCCATCGAACCACTCACCCTTGATACCTGTTTCGTAGCTTTGCCCACGAATCGGCTCGACCTTGCTGCCACTGCTGGTTTCAGAGGTTTGCGGGGTAAAGATGTCGGTGTAGCTGGCATACAACGAGTAATTGTCGTTGAGGTCATACACCGCGCCCAGGTAGGGGGTGACGATGCCGTTTTCTTCCTGGCTGCTGCGCTCGCCGGCCACGCTGCGGGTCACAGAAGAATAGTTGCTGGTGCGCACGCCAACGATCACCGACAGCGGGTCGGTGATGCTCAGGCGGGTGGCGGCGTACATGCCCTGCAGGCGGGTGGTGGTCTTGCTGTGAAGGCCGGTGCGCGAGGCGATGAGGTCGTAGTCGTCATCCACGCCATTGCGCCAGTCCGTGACCGGGAAGCCGTTATTGGCGCGGAACTGGCAACCCAGTGCAGGCGCGCTGGCCATGCCATCGCCGACCATGGTGCAGGTGTACTGGGGCGACCAGCCGACGGTGCGGCTGTCGTTGTAGCCGACCATGGCCTGGTGGGTGCGGCCGAACAGCTGGAACGGGCCCGACAGGTCGATCTGCGCCGACTGCTGGGTGGTGTCGCTGGAGCTGTGCAAACCGTTCAGCACCGCGCCGCTGCCGTCCTGGTCCCAATAGCCGCCGTAGCTGCCGCGCCCAGCCGAGTTCACCTTGGCAAGGCCGCGGTGGTTCAAGGCCTCGGTAGTCGCCTGGGCGGCTATCAGGTCCAAGGTCCAGTCGTTGTCGAAGCGGTGCTCGAGCGAGCCGAACGCCGTACGGGTGGTGTACTCGCCAAAGCTCCAGCTGGGCACCACGTTGGTGCTGCGCGGCAAGTCGGTCTTGCTGCCGTCGCGGTACCAGATCGGGATGTTCGCGCCCCAGCCGCCGCCCACCACCTTGTTGTATTCATACTGGTAACCGGCGCCCAGTGTGGTGGCGTCGTCCAGGTCGAACGCGAAATTGGCCAACGCGGCGCGAGAGCGCTCGGACTGGTTGTCGCGGAAGGAGTTGGCGTCCTGCTGGGTCGTCACGAAGCGCGAGCGCAGGCGGCCATCCTCGGAAAGGGGCAGATTCAGGTCAGCACCCAGGCGACGTTTGTCCCAGCTGCCGTAAGTGGCGTAGGCGCTGCCGCCGAACGTCTTGGTCGGTGCCTTGCGGATCAGGTTGACGGTGGCAGAGGGGTCGCCGGTGCCGCCCAGCAGGCCGTTGGCGCCGCGCACGATGTCGATGCGTTCGTACAGGTCCATGTTCAACGCATTGCCGCTGCCACTGAAATCGGACCCGCCCTGGGTCTGCAGGCCGTCGACCTTCCAGTTGCTGATCGAGTAACCACGGGCACGGTAGTCGGTACGCCCACCCACCTCGGATTTGTTGGCCGTTACCCCCGGCGTGGTTTCCAGCGCCTGCTCGATGGTGTGGATGTCGCGGTCATCCATCTGCTGGCGGGTAATGGTGGTGACCGATTGCGGCGTCTGGCGTGGCGTCAGCGCCAGGCCTGTGGAGCTGCGGGTGCTCTCGACCGTGTAGCCTAGCTGGCCAGCATCGTCGGCCGGCAGCAGAGCGCTGTCTTCGATCTGCGTGGCGTCCAGCTCCAGGGGTTTGCCGTCGGCAGCTGCGGCCCCGCCACTGATGGCGACGGCCACGAAGAACGCCAGCGGCTTGAGGCGACTGCCACTTTGGCTGATGGGGGTGAACACTTTCGGGATGCGCTTGGGATTCATTTGGGAAAGCTTCGTATTTGCAGATGATTTTTTGTTAGGATTCTAGGGATCGGCCCTCCCGGCTCCAGACCCGACATGTACGGGGATGTAATTGAACGTAACGAGCGCCACCGGCCCTCACCGAACAGGTGTTTTTCCGCATGAGCACGACCTTGCTGGTTGTCGACGATGACGACGAGATCCGCGAACTTCTTTGTGATTACCTGACCGATGCCGGCTACAACGTGCTAGCGGCAGCCGAGGGTGAACAGATGCGCGAACAGCTGGCCAGGCACAAGGTGGACCTGGTGGTGCTCGACCTGATGCTGCCGGGTGAAGATGGCCTTAGCCTGTGCCGCCAGTTGCAAGCGACGCGTGGTCTGGCCGTAATCATGCTGTCGGCCAAGGGCAGCACGCTGGACCGCATCATCGGCCTGGAAGTGGGTGCCGACGACTACCTGGCCAAGCCTTTCGAGCCACGCGAGCTGATCGCCCGGATCAAGGCCGTGCTGCGTCGCCCGCAACGCCTGGATCCCCCCGCCGACGAGCCCGCCGTGGTGGATGCCCAGCAGTTCGCAGGCTTTCGCCTTGAACACGTCAAGCGTCTGCTCACCCGCCCGGATGGCGAAACCCTTACCCTGCCGCGCTCCGACTACCGCGTGCTGCGCGAACTGCTGGACGCCAACAACCGGGTAGTGTCCCGCGACCAGCTGACCCGCAGCGCGTTTGGCCGCGACCACCTGCCCGACGACCGTTCGGTGGACATGTGCGTCAGCCGCCTGCGCCAGCAACTGCGCCGCGCGCCGGCGGGGGCCGCGCAAATTCTCACCATCCGCAATGAAGGCTATCTGCTGAGTATCGCCAACCTCGCGGCCGATGCCTGACATGCGCTGGCTTCGCCGGCTGTGGCCGCGCACCTTGTTTGGCCAGTTGCTGCTGATCATGGTCAGCGGCACGCTGTTGATCCAGTTGATGTCGAGCAGCATCTGGTTTGATGTGCGCTTTGCCCAGGTGCTCGAAGCCCCGGTGAGGCTAATCGCTGCACGCAGTGCACCGCTGATTGCCCAGGCCGACTGCCACGGTGGCACGTTGCAGGCGCCAGCCCATTACCAGCTGCGCTGCGCCGAGCACCTGCCCACGGCGGAGCATGACGAGCGTCGCGGGCGCAGGCGCATCGAGCTGTTGCTGCAACAGGCCCTCAAGTACGAGCTGGGGCATGCCCAGGACGTGCGCCTGATGCAGGTGCGACTGACCGATGAGCTGGGTCAGCCGATTGTCTGGCGCAGCCTGTTCGGCCTGCGCACGGCCCAGGCGCATATCCAGTTTGCAGTGCCGTTGGCCGATGGCCACTGGCTGACCATTGAGGGCCAGGAACTGCAGGGCTGGAGTGGCGAATCGGCCTGGGTGCTGATCAGCGACTACCTGTTGCGGGTGTATGCGCTGCGGATTGTCGCGGTATTGCTGGTGTGCCTGATTGCCGTGCGCCTGTGCCTGCGCCCGTTGCGACGCCTGGCCGACGCAGCGCGCGGCCTGGGCGGCAACCTCGAGCAGCCTCCCCTGGCGCTGGATGGCCCGGAAGAAGTGCGCCAGGCGGCGCAGGCGTTCAACGCCATGCAGCAGCGGCTGATTGCCATGGTCAATGACAAGGCCTACTTCCTGGCCGCCGTGTCTCATGACCTGCGCACCCCGCTGACCCGCATGCGCCTGCGCCTGGAGCGGCTGCCAGACGACGAACACCGCCAGCGCCTGCGGCAGAACATCACGCAGATGGACGACATGATCGGCCAGGTTCTGGACTACCTGCGTGCGGGGGAGCAGCAGAATTTGCAGCAGGTGGACCTGGACCGCTTGGTTGCGCGCCAGTGTGCGGACCTGGCCACTGCCGAAGAACCCCTTCCGGTGCACGGCCAGGTGGGTAGTTTGCGGGTAGATGCCTTGCTGTTGCAGCGCTGCCTGCAAAACTTGCTGGTGAATGCGTTGCGCTACGCCAAGCATGTTTCGGTCACGCTGGAACGGGCGGTAAGTGGAGTGTTCATCCATATCGACGACCGCGGGCCTGGGGTCGCGCCGGAGCTGCTGGCAACCATTACCGATCCGTTCGTGCGTGGTGAAGGGTCGCGCAACCAGGCATCCGGCGGGTATGGGCTGGGGTTGAGCATTGCCCAGCGGATTGCCGCCAGCCATGGTGGTGAGCTGAGGGTGTCGAACCGCGAGGGCGGTGGGTTGCGGGTCAGCATACTGCTGCCTGGCTAACGCTATTTTTCTGTGGGAGCGGCCTTGTGTCGCGATGGGCTGCGCAGCAGCCC
>NZ_JBWKXT010000042.1:0-56538 GCF_059423245.1 Pseudomonas sp. GW460-LB5 | reverse complement strand
CCCCGATTCCCTACACTCGCAGCATCCCGCCTCAGGACCGCCCCCATGCCCGAGACCCTGCTCAGCCCCCGCAACCTGGCCTTTGAGCTCTACGAAGTGCTCGACGCCCAAGCCCTCACCCAGCGCCCGCGCTTTGCCGAGCACAGCCGCGAAACCTTCGACGCGGCGCTGACCACCGCGCGCACCATCGCCGAAAAGTACTTCGCCCCGCACAACCGCAAGGCCGACGAGAACGAACCGCGCTACGTGGACGGCCGCGCGGAACTGATCCCCGAGGTCAAGCCTGCCGTCGATGCCTTCCTCAAGGCCGGCTTCCTCAACGCCAATCGCGACTTCGAGGTCGGCGGCATGCAACTGCCCAGCCTGGTCTCGCAGGCCTGCTTCGCTCACTTCCAGGCTGCCAACGCCGGGACCACGGCCTACCCGTTCCTGACCATGGGCGCAGCCAACCTGATCGAAAGTTTCGGCACAGAGGAACAGAAGCGTCTGTTCCTGCAGCCAATGATCGAGGGCCGCTACTTCGGCACCATGGCGCTGACCGAGCCCCACGCTGGCTCGTCTCTGGCCGACATCCGCACCCGTGCCGAACCTGCGGGCGACGGCAGCTACCGGCTCAAGGGCAACAAAATCTTCATCTCCGGTGGCGACCACGAACTGTCGGAAAACATCGTGCACATGGTGCTGGCAAAGCTGCCGGACGCACCGCCCGGGGTGAAAGGCATCTCGCTGTTCATCGTGCCCAAGTACAACGTCAACCCCGACGGCAGCCGTGGCCCGCGCAACGACGTGCTGCTGGCCGGGCTGTTCCACAAGATGGGCTGGCGCGGTACCACCTCCACCGCGCTGAACTTCGGCGACAACGACCAGTGCGTCGGCTACCTGGTCGGCCAGCCGCACCAAGGCCTGGCCTGCATGTTCCAGATGATGAACGAGGCGCGTATCGGCGTTGGCATGGGCGCGGTGATGCTCGGATACGCCGGCTACCTGTATTCGCTGGAATATGCCCGCCAACGCCCGCAAGGCCGGCTGCCGGACAACAAAGACCCGCTCAGCCCGGCGGTGCCGATCATCGCGCACACCGATGTGAAACGTATGCTGCTGGCACAGAAGGCGTACGTGGAAGGCGCCTTCGACCTGGGCCTTTACGCCGCGCGCCTGTTCGACGATACCCACACCGCCGATGACGAAACGTCCCGCACACAAGCGCAGGCGCTGCTCGACCTGCTGACCCCGATCGTCAAGTCGTGGCCCTCGACGTTCTGCCTCAAGGCCAACGAACTGGCCATCCAGATTCTCGGCGGCCACGGCTACACCCGCGAATACCCAGTGGAGCAGTACTACCGCGATAACCGCCTGAACCCGATTCACGAGGGTACCGAGGGCATCCAGTCTCTCGACTTGCTTGGGCGCAAACTGGCCCAGAACAATGGTGCCGGGCTCAAGCAACTCATTCGGCTTATGGCAGCAACTGGCGAGCGCGCCAGCCACAACCCAAACCTTGACCCCCTGCGCCAGCCGCTGGAGCAATTGGTCAACCGCCTGCAAAGCGTAACCTTGGTACTGCTCGGCGATCTGGCCAAAGGCAAAGTCGCTGACACCTTGGCCAATTCGGCCCTGTACCTCAAAGCCTTCGGTCACTGCGTGATCGGCTGGCGCTGGCTGGAGCAGGCGATTCACGCAGAGCTCGGCATGCTCAAAGGCAATACCGCCGACCGCGACTTCTATCAGGGCAAGCTGCAGGCCGCGCGTTATTTCCTGACCTGGGAAGTACCGGGCTGCCATAATGAGCTGGCATTGCTAGAGGCGCGCGACAACACTTGCCTCACCATGCAGGACGAGTGGTTCTAAGGGGGAGCCACCGTGTACACGGAGGCTTTTGCATGTTCGATTCCAGCGCCCTGCTGCGCCAGCGCTTTGCCGCGCTGCGCAGTACGGCCGAGTTGTTTTCCCTGCGCCATGTGAAACAGTCGCACCAGGCGCTGTCGGTTCGCCGCAATGTTGCCGAACCGCCGTTCTTCAGCCAGGACGAAGGCGCCATGCTCACCGCGCGGGTCAATGGCGTGGAGGCCTATGCGGCCACCGCCGACCTCTCCCAGGCTGGCCTGCAACGCGCATTGGAACAAGCCGAGGCGCTGGCCCGGCAGATTGCCCGACACAGCCTGCTGGACCTGCGCAACCAGCCGGTGACCAGCGCACGCCACGACCATATCTCGCCCAACTTCGACCAGCCCGTCCCCTCCCTCGCCGACTGCCTTGGCCTGCTCGCCGCCGAATCGGCCAGCGTGCCCAAAGACAGCCGTCTGGTGGACTGGCAGGCCAGTCTGGGCCTGAGCCTGGTGGAGCAAACCTACCTGAACTCCGCGGGCGCCGAACTGCGCCACGCACAGCGTTTCCTGTTCCCGGGGCTGGGCGTAACCGCCAGCGATGGCCAGGACAGCCAGAGCCGCAGCCTGGGCCGCGACAACTTCGGCCAGCAGGGCGGTTTCGAAATCATCGAGCGCTGCGGGCTGGTCGGCGCCGCCCGGCGGGTGGCCGACGAGGCACTGCAACTGCTGCTGGCCCCCAACACCCCCAGCGGCCCGCGCGACCTGCTGCTGATGCCCGACCAGATGATGCTGCAGATCCACGAGTCCATCGGCCACCCGCTGGAAATGGACCGCATCCTTGGCGACGAGCGCAACTACGCGGGCACCAGCTTCGTCAAAGCCAGCGACTTCGGCCACCTGCAGTACGGCTCCCGTCTGTTGAACGTGACCTTCGACCCGACCATCGGCGAAGAACTGGCCAGCTACAGCTTTGATGATGACGGCACCCCGGCCAGCAAGCAGTTCCTGATCCGCGACGGCTTGCTGCTGCGCCCACTGGGCGGCGCGCTGTCGCAGTTCCGCTCAGGCCTGGACGGCGTGGCCAACAGCCGCGCCTGTGGCTGGAACCGTGCGCCGATCGACCGTATGGCCAACCTCAACATCGAGCCGGGTGACCAGAGCCTGCACCAGCTGATCCAGGGCATCGAGCACGGCATCCTGATGCGTACCAACCGCTCCTGGTCCATCGACGATGCGCGCAACAAGTTCCAGTTTGGCTGTGAATGGGGCCAGTTGATTGAAAACGGCGAGCTCAAAGGCATCGTCAAAAACCCCAACTACCGTGGCATCTCCGCGCAGTTCTGGCGCAACCTGTCGGCCGTCGGCGACCGCAGTACCTTCCAGGTGCTGGGCACGCCCAACTGCGGCAAGGGCGAACCCAACCAGGTGGTGCGGGTCGGCCACGCATCGCCGGCCTGTGTGTTCCGCCAGATCGATGTATTCGGAGGAGACGCCTGATGAAGCATGCTTTCGAAACCCTGGTTGCGGATGTGCGCGCCGCCCTGCAAGCAGGCGAGCAGTTCACCCTCGGCTACAGCGCAGAACAGTCGCAATTCGTGCGCTTCAATCACGCCAAGGTTCGCCAGGCCGGTGAAGTGAGCCAGGCCAGCGCGCAGCTGCGGCTGGTGCGCGATGGGCGCCAGGCGGAACAGCAGGTGACCTTGAGTGGCGACGTGCAACTGGATCGCCAGCGCCTGAGCGATGCGCTTGAGCAGCTGCGCCAGACCTTGCCGCTGCTGGCCCTCGACCCTTACCTGCGCCTGGACGAAAGCGCCTGGCACAGCCACAGCCAGCAGGAACACCCCCTGCCCGCACTGGACGAAGTACTGGCCCTGCTCGACCGTGAAGCTGGCGACCTGGACCTGGTCGGCATCTACGCCGCCGGCCCGATCTGCCGGGGCTTTGCCAGTTCCTTCGGGGCCTTCGGCTGGCACCAGGCCAACAGCTTCAACTTTGACTGGAGCCTGTTCCACGAAAACGGCCAGGCGGTGAAGGCCAACTGTGCCGGCCAGCTGTGGAGCGCCGACGACTTCATCGCACGCTTGCGCCAGGCACGTGAACAACTGGGCTTCCTAGGTCGCCCGGCGGTCACCCTCAAGCCCGGCAGCTACCGCGCCTACCTGGCGCCTGCGGCCATGGACGAAATTGCCGGCATGCTGTGCTGGGGCGGGTTTTCCGCGCAGGCCCTCGCCACCGGCAACAGCGCCTTGCAGCGCCTGTACAACGGCGATGCACGGTTAAGCCCGCTGGTGAGCTTCACCGAACAGGTCAGCGGCTCGCTGAGCCCGGCGTTTTCCGATGAAGGAGCGCCACGCCTGGATGTGCCGTTGATCCAGCAAGGCGCAGCGCTGCAACGCTTGGTCAGTGCGCGCAGTGCGGCCGAGTTCGAACTGCAGGCCAACGGTGCCGACAGCTACGAGTCGCCCTGCGCGCTCAGCCTGGCGCCTGGCAACCTGGCCAGCGAACAGATCCTTGAGCGGCTAGGCACCGGGCTGTACATCAGCAACCTGTGGTACCTGAACTACTCTGACCTGCCGGCAGCGCGGATGACCGGGCTGACCCGCTTCGCGACCTTCTGGGTGGAAAACGGGCAGATCCAGGGGCCGGTGAGCACCATGCGCTTCGATGACAGCCTGTACAGCCTGCTGGGTAGCCAGCTGGAGGACCTGACCCGGGAGCGCGAGATGATCTTGTCGACCAGCACCTATGGGCAGCGCAGCACCGGGTCGAGTCATTTACCCGGGGCACTGGTCAAAGGCCTGACCCTGACATTGTGATTGGCATTACCGACCCTTTCGCGGGGCAAGCCCGCTTCCACAGAGATCTCACCACATCAGAGGGCAGTGGAGATCTTGTGGGAGCGGGCTTGCCCCGCGAAGAGGCCGGCACAGACAAAAGAGGACGTCATGCCTGAGCGCACCCCGCTGGACCCCGTCACCGCCCGCTGGATCCCCTGGGTGGTAGCCATCGCTTTCTTCATGCAATCCCTGGACGGCACCATCCTCAACACTGCGCTGCCGGCCATGGCCCGTTCACTCGCTGAAGACCCGCTGCGCATGCAGGGTGTGATCATCGCCTACATGCTCACGGTGGCCCTGCTGATCCCCGCCTCGGGCTGGATTGCAGACCGCTTTGGCACCAAGCGCATCTTCTTCAGCGCCATCTTGCTGTTCAGCTTCGGCTCGCTGCTGTGCGCCGCCGCCAACAGCCTCGGTTTTCTGATCTTCGCCCGCGTCGTGCAGGGCCTGGGCGGTGCGCTGATGCTGCCGGTCGGGCGGCTGGTGGTGCTACGCGCCTACCCGCGCAGCGAGCTGGTGCGGATCATGAGCTTCATCACCATCCCAGGCCTGCTCGGGCCATTGCTAGGGCCAACCGTCGGCGGCTGGCTGGTGGAAATCCTCAGCTGGCACTGGATCTTCCTGCTCAACCTGCCAGTAGGGCTGATCGGCTGCATTGCCGTGTGGAAGTTCATCCCGGACCTGCGCGGCGCGGAGCGAACCTCGTTCGACGGCCCTGGATTCCTGCTGTTTGGCGCAGCCATGGTACTCATCACCATCGCCATGGAAGGCCTGGGCGAATTGCACCTGCCGCACCTGCGGGTGATGTTGTTGCTGTTCGCCGGCATGGCCTGCCTGGCCGCCTACTGGCTGCGTGCCGGGCGCGACCCCGAGCCGCTGTTCTCGCCCAGCCTGTTCCGCGTGCGCACCTTCGCCATCGGGATCCTCGGCAACCTGTTCGCTCGCCTGGGTAGCGGCGCCCTGCCGTTCCTCGTGCCGTTGCTGCTGCAGGTGGCGCTGGGGTACTCGCCGGCGCAGGCCGGCATGAGCATGATCCCGCTGGCAGCGGCGGCCATGCTGGCCAAGTCGATTGCCCGGCCGCTGATCGAACGGTTCGGTTATCGCATCATTCTCACTGGCAACACGTTGCTGCTGGGGGTGCTGCTGGCAAGCCTGGGGCTGGTGGACGAGCAGACGCCCTATTGGCTGCTGCTGGTCCAACTTGGCCTTCTGGGCGCGGTGAACTCCATGCAGTTCACCGCGATGAACACGGTTACCCTGATCGACCTCGACGACGCCAGCGCCAGCAGTGGCAACAGCCTGCTGTCAGTAGTCGCACAGTTGGCGCTGAGCTTGGGCGTAGCCTGTGCCGGCGCCCTGCTGGGCGGCTTTACCGCAGCGGGCAGTGCCGAAGGCGTGGAGACCACCCTCGGCGCCTTCCAGCTGACGTTTGTCACCATTGGCATAATGGCGATGCTGGCGGCAGCGATCTTCCTGCAACTGGCGCCGACGGACGGAAGGCGTGCCCGTCGTCCGGAACAACACATGGAACCGTAGGGCGAATGGCCACGAGGCTGGTAGACTGTGCGGCATTTTTTCGCTTCGCAACGCAGGCCCGCCTCGTGACCACCGAATCCACCGCCTTTGCCACTTTGCCGTTGTCCGCCGCCATGCTGGCGAACCTGGACGCCCTCGGCTATGCCTCGATGACGCCGATCCAGGCCCAGAGCCTGCCCGTCATCCTCAAGGGTCAGGACCTGATCGCCCAGGCCAAGACCGGCAGCGGCAAGACCGCCGCCTTCGGCATCGGCCTGCTCAACCCGATCAACCCGCGCTACTTCGGCTGCCAGGCGCTGGTGCTGTGCCCTACCCGCGAGCTCGCCGACCAGGTGGCCAAAGAGCTGCGCCGCCTGGCCCGCGCCGAGGACAACATCAAGATCCTGACCCTGTGCGGTGGCGTTTCGCTGGGCCCGCAGATCGCTTCGCTGGAGCACGGTGCGCACATCATCGTCGGCACCCCGGGGCGCATCCAGCAGCACCTGGACAAAGGCACCCTGGTGCTCGACGGCCTGAACACGCTGGTGCTGGACGAAGCCGACCGCATGCTCGACATGGGTTTCTTCGACGCCATCGCCAGCATCATCGGCAAGACCCCATCGCGCCGCCAGACCCTGCTGTTCTCGGCCACCTACCCGTCCGGCATCAAGCAGCTGGCCGCCGACTTCATGCGCAACCCGCAACAGGTCAAGGTCGAGAGCCTGCACACCGACAACCAGATCGAACAGAGCTTCATCGAGATCGACCCACAGCACCGCCTTGAAGCCGTCACCCGTGTGCTCGGCCACTACCGCCCGCAATCCTGCGTGGCGTTCTGCTTCACCAAGCAGCAGTGCGAGGACGTGGTTGCCCACCTGACGGCCAAGGGCATCGTCGCCCAAGCCTTGCACGGTGACCTGGAGCAGCGCGACCGTGACCAGGTACTGGCCATGTTCGCCAACCGCAGCAGCTCGGTGCTGGTGGCCACCGACGTGGCCGCACGCGGCCTGGACATCGATGGCCTGGACATGGTCATTAACGTGGAACTGGCGCGTGATGCGGAAATCCACGTGCACCGCGTGGGCCGTACAGGCCGTGCCGGCGAGAAAGGTGTTGCGGTCAGCTTGGTGGCGCCAGCCGAAGGCCACCGTGCCCAGGCCATCGAAGACCTGCAGAAAAGCCCGCTGCGCTGGGACTCGCTGGACAGCTTGAAGAACAAGGGCGGTGAACCGCTGCTGCCCGTGATGACCACGCTGTGCATTGCCGCAGGCCGCAAGGACAAACTGCGCCCTGGGGATATTCTTGGTGCGCTGACCGGTGATGCCGGCATCCCGGGCAAGCAGGTGGGCAAGATTGCCATCTTCGACTTCCAGGCGTTTGTTGCCGTCGAGCGCGCCCTGGCCAAGCAGGCCATGCAGCGGCTGAACAGCGGCAAGATCAAGGGCCGCGCCCTGAAAGTCCGTATTCTCTAAAATTCGGCAAGGTCCCTGTGGGCGCTCCGATTAACCCGCTTCCACAGGGTTCAGCATTTCAAATCTGAAGGTTCATACCGTGCACTCCACCGACGTGATCATCCTCGGCGCCGGCGCCGCAGGCCTGATGTGCGCCCAGCTCAGCGCCCGCCGTGGCCGCCGGGTGCTGCTGCTCGACCACGCCAACAAGCCCGGCAAAAAAATTCTCATGTCCGGCGGCGGCCGCTGCAATTTCACCAACATGTACACCGAGCCAGCCAACTTTCTGTCGCACAACGCGCACTTCTGCAAGTCGGCCCTGGCCCGCTACACCCAGTGGGACTTCATCGAACTGGTGTGCAAGCATGGCGTTGCGTATCACGAGAAGAAACTCGGCCAGCTGTTCTGCGACAACAAGGCCAGCGACATCCTCGACATGCTGCTGGCCGAATGCGACGAGGCCGGCGCCGAGATCCGCATGCACACCAGCATCGAACACATCGAGAAGACCGAAAGCGGCTACCTGCTGCAGACCAGCGGCGGCCAGTTCGCCTGCCAGTCACTGGTGATCGCCACCGGCGGCCTGTCGATCCCGACCCTGGGCGCCACCGGCTTCGGCTACCAGGTGGCGCGCCAGTTTGGCCACACCCTGCTGCCAACCCGCGCCGGGCTGGTGCCGTTCACCATCACCGAGCCCCAACTCAAGGCACTGTGCACCGAGTTGTCCGGCACCTCGCTGGACTGCACCGCCAGCTGCAACGGCACCAGCTTCCGCGAGAACCTGCTGTTCACCCACCGCGGGCTGAGCGGCCCGGCGATCTTGCAGATTTCGTCGTTCTGGGAAGCCGGTGACACGGTCGAGATCAACCTGCTGCCGGACCGCGATGCGCTGACCTGGCTGCAACAGATGCAGGCCGAACGTGCCAATGCCGAGCTGAAGACCGTGCTGGGCGAGGTATTCACCCGCAAGCTGGCCAACCTGCTGGCCGAGCAATGGTTCGAGTCCAGGCCGATGAAGCAGTACACCCCTGCGGAACTGGCACAGATCGCCGAAAAACTGGCGAACTGGCAAGTGGTGCCGGCCGGCACCGAAGGCTACCGCACCGCCGAAGTGACCCTGGGCGGCGTGGATACCCGCGAGGTGTCGTCCAAGACCATGGAATCGCTGAAAAGCCCCGGGCTGTATTTCATCGGGGAAGTGCTGGATGTCACTGGCCACCTGGGTGGCTTCAACTTCCAGTGGGCGTGGGCGTCGGCCAACGCCGCAGCGCAGTTCGTGTAGAGTAGAATCCATTCAGCAGCACGGAACGCTTCTTGCTGGCCCGTGCTTGGAGCCGTTACTGGGGCCGCTGCGCGCCCCAATAACCGGCCCTGAAAGGTATTCTTCTGATCACTGCCTAGCAGGCCATCATGTCATCGAGCTCGTTCCGTCAGTCACTGCGTCGCCTGTGGGGCCAAGACAAGTTCAGCTACAGCATCCGGGTCACCATCGCCCTCACCGGCAGCCTGGCCCTGTGCTGGTACCAGAACGAGATGGCCCTGCTGATTCCGCTGTTCCTCGGCATTATCGCCAGCGCCCTGGCCGAAACCGACGATAGCTGGCAGGGCCGCCTCAGCGCCCTGGCCGTTACATTGGTGTGTTTCGCCATCGCTGCACTGGCGGTCGAGTTGCTGTTCCCCTACCCCTGGATCTTTGCCGTCGCCCTGGCCTTGGCGGCGTTTGGCCTGACCATGCTCGGCGCCTTGGGCGAGCGCTATGGTGCGATTGCCTCGGCGACACTGATCACGGCGGTTTACACCATGATCGGGGTGGACCAGCGCGGTGGCCAAGTCACGGACTTCTGGCACGAACCGCTGCTGCTGGTGGCTGGGGCGGCCTGGTACGGGCTGCTTTCGGTACTGTGGCAGGCACTGTTTTCCAACCAGCCTGTGCAGCAGAGCCTGGCCAAGCTGTTCTTCGAACTGGGCAGTTACCTCAAGCTCAAGGCCAGCCTGTTCGAGCCCATCCGCACCCTCGACGTCGAGGCCAGGCGCCTGGAGCTGGCCCAGCAGAACGGCAAGGTGGTGGCAGCGCTCAACGCAGCCAAGGAGATCATCCTGCACCGGGTGGGCAACAGCCAGCCAAACTCCAAGGTCAGCCGCTACCTCAAGCTGTACTTCCTGGCCCAGGACATTCACGAGCGGGTCAGTGCCTCGCACTACCCCTACAACGGCCTGACCGAGGCGTTTTTCCACAGCGACGTGATGTTCCGCTGCCAGCGCCTGCTGCGTAAACAAGGCTCGTCCTGCCAGGAGCTGGCCCGCTCGATCCGCCTGCGCCAGCCGTTTGTGCTGGCCAGTGGTTACCCAGAAGCCCTCGAAGACCTCAACGCTTCGCTGGAGCACCTGCGCCTCCAGAACAACCCGGCCTGGCGCAGCCTTTTGCGCTCGCTGCGGGCGCTGGCCGCCAACCTGGCAACACTGGACCGCCTGCTGAGCGCCGCCAGCAACCCGGACAGCCTGGCCGATGCCAGCGACAGCAGCCTGCTCGACCGCTCGCCTCGCTCGCTGAAAGACGTATGGACACGCCTGCGCACCCAGCTCACGCCGACCTCGCTGTTGTTCCGCCATGCCCTGCGCCTGCCGCTGGCGCTGTCGATCGGCTACGGCATGGTGCACCTGATTCACCCGACCCAGGGCTACTGGATCATCCTGACCACGCTGTTCGTGTGCCAGCCAAACTACGGGGCAACCCGGCGCAAACTGGTGCAGCGAATTTTCGGCACCGCCGTCGGCCTGACAGTGGGCTGGGCCTTGTTCGACCTGTTCCCCAACCCGGTCATCCAGTCTTTGTTCGCCGTGGTCGCCGGGGTGGTGTTCTTCGTCAACCGCACCACCCGCTACACCTTGGCCACGGCCGCGATCACCTTGATGGTGCTGTTCTGCTTCAATCAGATCGGCGATGGCTATGGGCTGTTCCTGCCACGCTTGTTCGATACCCTGGTGGGCAGCCTGATCGCCATTCTGGCGGTGTTCCTGTTCCTGCCTGACTGGCAAGGACGACGGTTGAACAAGGCACTGGCCAATACCCTGGCCTGCGCCAGCGTGTACCTGCGCCAGATCATGCAGCAGTATGCCCATGGCAAGCGGGACGACCTGGCCTACCGCCTGGCCCGGCGCAATGCCCATAACGCCGACGCGGCGCTGTCCACTACCCTGGCCAACATGCTGATGGAGCCAGGGCATTTCCGAAAGGAGGCCGACGTTGGCTTCCGCTTCCTGGTGTTGTCGCACACCTTGCTCAGCTACCTCTCGGGGTTGGGCGCGCACCGCGACACGGCCTTGCCGGCAGAGGTGCAGGAGCAGTTGATCGAGGGCGCCGGGCAAAGCCTGGCCAGCAGCCTGGACGAGATTGCCAACGGCCTGGCCGCGCGGTTACCGGTGGCCATTCACAGCGATGCTGAAGAGGCGCTGGCCAATGCACTGGAGCAGATGCCTGAAGAGCTGGATGAACATCAGCGGTTGGTGCAGACACAGTTGGCGTTGATTTGCCGACTGTTGGGGCCGTTGCGGACCTTGGCGGCACACCTGATCAAGGAAGGTGCTCCGGCCTGATTTTAGGGTGCCTGTGATTGCCTCTTCGCGGGTAAACCCGCTCCCACAGGGACTTCACAGGGCTTGAGACATATGGAGTGCCCGCGAAGAGGCCGGCACAGGCGATACAGATCAGAAGCCATGCTGGCGCATTAGCCGGGCATAGCTGCCATCGGCCTTCATCGCCGCAATCGCCTGCTCGAAGCGCTCGACGATGCGCTTATGTTCCGGGTGCTTCAGGCTCACCAGAATATGCAGGGTGTTCTCCCCTAGCGGCGGCTCGACCAGCATCACCCCATCACGCACTTCCTGCGGCTCACGCTGCAGGTTGTAGCGGGCCACATACTCGTCTTCCACCGCCAGGTTCACCCGCCCTGCCGCCAGCATTCGCACCGCCGATGAAAAGTTGCGCACCGGCACCTTGTGCAGACGGGTATCGCCGTCAAATTCCGGCGAGTAGGCGTAATCACGCACCACGGCGATGCTGTAGGCGTACAAATCCGACTGGCGCTTGTAGTGGAATGTCTCACCCTTGCGTTGCAACAGATGAATACGGTTAGTCAGGTAAGCGTTGGAAAACTGCCCGATGTTGGCGCGTGAGTCGTTGTACCAGGCATTGATCAGTACGTCGTAGCGCCCCTCACCTACCCCCAGCAGCGCCCGCGCCCAGGGCGCCTCTTCATAGCCGCTGGTGTAGCCGGCACGGGCCAGCGCCGTGGTGACGATGCTGGTCGCCAGGCCGCCGCCCGGCATATTGGCATCAGTAAACGGTGGCCAGCTATCAGCCACCAGGCGCAGCTTGCCGTGACCCGGTGCGGGGGTTGCCAGCATCATTGCCAGTAACCCCAGAACACAAAGCAGTGGCCGCATGCTCACGTCCTTTCGTTATGGAGGGCACACACTGCCGACGAGATTACACAAAGCTGCCGCCGAGGGCAGCCGCCAATAGTGTCATTTAGCCTCTATTTTGGCCGAAGGGCATAGACCATGCGATGATCGAAGGCCCACTCAAGGAGTTCGCGCCAATGTCCGTCGACTGGCTCTGCAAGCACCACACCGACCTCGGCAAAGACCAGCTGTACGCCATTCTGCAATTGCGCACGGAAGTGCTCGTGGTGGAGCAGCGCTGCGCCTATCAGGAAGTCGATGGCCAGGACCTTACGGACGATACCCTGCACCTCATGGCCTGGCAGGATGACAAGCTGGTGGCGTACCTGCGCCTGCTCGATCCGCAGTCCCAAGGCGGGGATGTGGTGATCGGGCGAGTGGTGACTTCACCTGCGGCACGCGAGTCAGGTCTTGAAGAACAGCTGCTGCTCAAAGGGCTAGAGGCAGCGGAGCATTGCTGGCCGGGGGTGCCGGTCTACCTGTCGGCGCAGACGCATTTGCAGGCGTTTTATGCCAGCCATGGGTTTGCGGTGGTGGGCGAGGAACATCTTGAAGATGACATCCCGCACATCGGGATGCGCAAAGGCTGACATTGCCAGGGGTGCTTTGCACCCCTTCCGTCGGCAAGCCAGCTCCCACAGGTTCCGCGCAGGCCTCAGAGACACGCCTTATCTGTGGGAGCTGGCTTGCCGGCGATGAGGCCAGTACAGACGCCAGAAATCTCAGGGGTAACCCAGCACTTCGCGGATCTGGCGCAAGTGGCGGATGATCCACTGCTTGTCGATCGCCCCCCAGTCATGAATGCGGTAATGCCCGGCGTGGTTGCGTGCACCTTCCAGCTGTTCGAACTCGCAGACGATGTCCAGGTCGGCCAGCGCGGCGATGGTGTCCTGGGCCGTGCGCCGTGGCATGCCGGTAGCCTCCATCAGGGCGGGCACGCTGGTCGCGGTCTGGCTGTCAATCAGCCAGGCGACGTACAGGCGACGGTAGAAGCTGCTCTTGGTCTTGCTCACTTCCATGCTGCGTGGTCCTTAGCAGTTGCCCGGCAGCTCCCGATAGGTCAGGTAGACGCGCAGGTCGAATTCCAGTTGGTGGTAGTCCGGCTCCATGTGCTGGCAGAGCTGGTAGAACGCCTTGTTGTGATCGCGCTCGCGCAGGTGCGCCAGTTCGTGCACCACGATCATGCGCAAGAACTGCGGCGCAGCCTCCTTGAATAGCGAGGCAATGCGGATTTCCTTCTTCGCCTTGAGCTTGCCGCCCTGCACCCGCGACACTGCCGTGTTCAGGCCCAAGGCCCGATGGGTCAGGTCGAGACGGTTGTCGAACAGCACCTTGTCGAGGTTCGGCGCACTGCGCAGGTAGTGCTGGCGCAGATCCTGGGCATAGCCATACAGCGCCTTGTCGCTTTGCACATCATGGCGGTCGGGGTAGCGGCGCTGCAGGTAGTCACCCAGGCGGTCGCTGTCGATCATCTGCCGCACCTGCTCTTGCAGGTGCGGAGGGTAGGCTTGCAGATAACGTAATACGGTCATGGCGCTGCATTCGGCGTAACGAATGCCGATTCTAGCCAATCATGGCCCAGGCCAGGAGAAAATTGCCGGAAAGCCGCTGGCATCCGCCGCGGTCATCGGGTGAGCCACCAGAAAACCCTGCACATACTCGCAACCATTGGCCTTCAGCCAGGCCGCCTGAGCCAGGGTTTCAACACCCTCGGCGATCACCGTGATGCCGTAGTCGGCGCACAGGCCGATCACACTGCGGACCAAGGCAGCATCCACCGCCGAATCAGGCAAGCGCGCCACCAGGTGGCGGTCGAGCTTCAAGGTGTCGATCGGCAAGTCACGCAGCATGCGCAACGAGCAGTCGCCTGCGCCAAAATCGTCCAGGGCCACACGTACCCCCAGCTCACGCAAGCGGTGTATCTGCTTGATAGCTGCATCAATGTTGTACATCAGCGAGGTTTCCGCGACTTCCACCTCCAGCTGCGCCGGGTCAAGCTGGTAAAGCTGGATCACCCGCTGCAACTCTTCGACCAGGCCGGGCATGACAAACTGCGCGCGGCTCAGGCTGATGCCGAGCACAAGGTCTGCCGGGAAGCGTTCGTACCAGGCCTGGCGCTGGGCCGCCCCCTGGCGGTAGATCCAGCTGGCCAGGCGGTTGATCAGGCGTGCTTCTTCCAGCAACGGAATGAACAGCCCCGGCGGTACGTCGCCCACGCTGGGATGCTGCCAGCGCAACAAGGCCTCGAAGCCACGCAGACGGCCATCAATGAAAGACACCTGCGGCTGATACACCAAGGTGAAATCCTGCTGCTCGATGGCGGTGCGCACACCGTCTTCCAGCATCAGCCGCGAGCGCGCCCGGCCGTTGAGCTCCTGGTCGTAGAAACGGTATTGCTGGCGCCCAGCCTGCTTGGCGGCGTACATCGCCGCATCGGCTGCGCGCAGCAGGCCTTCGACATTGGCTCCGCAGTCCGGGTAGGTGGCAATGCCGATGCTGACCCCAAGGCACACATCAAGCCCTTCGATCTGGTGGCTGATCGAAATCCGCTCAAGCAATTGCTCGGCATAGCGCCCGGCCTGTTCGGGATAGGGCAGGCTGTCGAAAAGCGCGGTGAATTCATCCCCTCCCATTCGTGCCAGCAGGGCCTGGCTGCCCAGGCAATCCTTCAGCTGCTCGCCCACCCAACGCAGCACACGGTCACCGGTGTCGTGGCCCAACGAGTCGTTGATGCGCTTGAAGCCATCCAGGTCCATGTACATCAATGCCTGCGCCTTGTCCGAGCGCTCGTTGCGCAGCAACGCACCTTCGGCAGCCTGGTAGAAACCACGGCGGTTGAGCAGGCCGGTCAGCGGGTCGGTGACGGCCTGATATTCCAGCTGCTGGTGCAGGTTGCGCACCACCGACATGTCCAGCACGGTGACAACCATGGCCTGCTGGTCCGCCGGCAACGGTGCGCAGGACAACGCCACCGGCACCAGTTCGCCATCGAGGGTACGCAACTGAGCATCATGCACGCGGAAAATACGCCGCCCCAGGTAGGCCTGGTAGAAGTCAGACTCCGCCCACAGGCTGGCACTGGCCAGTTGCACGAGGTCGAGCAGGTGTACCCCCTGAAAATGCTGCACCGGGGCCGCCAGCAAGCGCGAAATGGCCGGGTTGGCAAAACTGATCACGCCCTGGGCATCCACCACCAGAATGCCCTCGGCAGCGTTCTCCAGGACCGACGCATTGAACGCCCTGGCTGCCTCCAGCTCGCGGGTCAGGCGCTGCAGCATGCGCCGGTTGCGCTGCTGGTCGAGCAAGGCCTGGACCTTGGGCTTGAGAATTTGCGGGTCGAACGGTTTGAACATGTAGTCCACAGCGCCGCTGGCGTACCCTTTGAGTACGGCCGCTTCGGACTGTTCGTTGGCGGTGAGGAATATGATCGGTGTCAGCCGGGTGCGCTGGCTGCCACGCATAAGCCGGGCGACTTCGAAACCATCCATCTCCGGCATCTGTACATCCAGCAACACCAGGTCGACATCGTGTTCGAGCAACGCACTCAAGGCTTCCGTCCCCGAGCTTGCCGTCAACACCTGCCAATCCTGCCGGGCCAGCAACGCCCGCATGCTGATGAGGTTCTCGGGGTAGTCATCTACCACCAGAAGGACCGAGCTGCCATCCAGTGGCTGTGGTTGAACTTGAGCTTGAGCGCCATCCATGCTGCTTCTCTGTTATGTGACCGACTTCAAAATACGGTTGGATCCATGAGTACTCTAGCCCTGAGGTGTCAACACGCAATGGAATCAGAACGCTATCAGTGGTTCAACTGTACGGTAGCCGACTAACGGTCGGTTTGCCGGAATTATGTTCCGCCTTTTTGTTGCCCATAAAAAAACCCGCATCGCTGCGGGTTTTTTTACTGCTGCCAGCCGATCAGTTGACCTTGGCGGCCAGCTCACCTTTCAGGTAGCGCTGGTACATGCCTTCCAGGGAGATCGGCTTGATCTTCGAGGCATTACCGGCAGTGCCGAAGGCTTCGTAACGGGCGATGCACACGTCACGCATGGCCTTGACGGTTTCACCGAAGAACTTGCGTGGGTCGAACTCGCTCGGGTTTTGCGCCATCAGGCGACGCATTGCACCGGTGGACGCCAGGCGCAGGTCGGTGTCGATGTTGACCTTGCGCACGCCGTGCTTGATGCCTTCGACGATCTCTTCGACCGGTACGCCGTAGGTTTCCTTGATGTCGCCGCCGTACTGGTTGATGATCGCCAGCCACTCTTGCGGGACCGAGGAAGAACCGTGCATCACCAGGTGGGTGTTGGGGATGCGCTTGTGGATTTCCTTGATGCGGTCAATGGCCAGCACGTCACCGGTAGGTGGCTTGGTGAACTTGTAAGCACCGTGGCTGGTACCGATGGCGATCGCCAAGGCGTCCACCTGGGTCTTCTTGACGAAATCGGCCGCTTCTTCCGGGTCGGTCAGCATCTGGCTGTGGTCCAGCACGCCTTCGGCACCGATGCCGTCTTCTTCACCGGCCATGCCGGTTTCCAGCGAACCCAGGCAGCCCAGCTCGCCCTCAACCGAAACGCCGCAAGCGTGCGCCATGGCAACGGTTTGCTGAGTAACGCGGACGTTGTACTCGTAGTCGGTCGGGGTCTTGCCGTCTTCACCCAGCGAGCCGTCCATCATCACCGAGCTGAAGCCCAGCTGGATGGAGCGCTGGCAAACGTCAGGGCTGGTGCCGTGGTCCTGGTGCATGCACACCGGGATGTGCGGGAATTCTTCGATGGCGGCCAGGATCAGGTGACGCAGGAACGGGGCACCGGCGTATTTGCGGGCGCCGGCCGAGGCCTGGACGATCACCGGGGAGTCGGTCTTGTCAGCCGCTTCCATGATGGCGCGCATCTGCTCGAGGTTGTTGACGTTGAAAGCTGGTACGCCGTAACCGAACTCGGCGGCGTGGTCCAGCATCTGGCGCATGCTAATGAGTGCCATTGTGTATCTCTCTCCCGACAAGCGTCGTTTGTTTCGTGCAAGCCTGCCGCAGGGGCGGTTGCTGTTCAAGTAGTGTGGGCCATTCACGCAGCCCGGCCAGTCACGGTGCCTTGCAGCCCCGCCCAATCAGATCGTTGGTTGCCACCCAGTACACCAGGCCTTCTTCGCCCTTGGTGTGGAAGGCCAGCATGCCATCGCTGTACAACGCACCCGAAGCACCCGGCTCGGACTTGAGCCGGTAGACCTGGTCACCGCCGCCAAGGCGCACGTCGACCTGGTCGCGTTGTGCATCGGCGAAGCGCCACAGCACTTCGACCTGAGTGTCACAGACCCAACGGGTCCAGTTGTCTGCCGGGGCGGGTGGCGCCGGCTGCAGCAGTGAGCATCCTGCCAGTGTCGCCAGGGCCGTTACGGCCAAAAGCGCTTTCATTACATTTCCTCTAGATGACCACAGAGCAGCCGCTTGGTTGCCTGGCCCGACGAAACGCGGGGTCATGGGCAACCCGGCGCCTTGCGCTGGTGGTCTTCGTCGTACTTTTCCAGGCCTTCCGGGCCTACGCGCTTGCTGATGACCGGCACGGTTTCGGCCTGCCACTCGGACTGGTAGCAACCACCCTTGGGCGGATGCGCCGGGTCGCCATCCGAGGCCGGGCTGCCGGAGCAGGCGCTCAGCAGGCCAGCCAGCATCATCACAGGCAATTGCTTGACCATCAGGCCACTCCCTTTGCCAAGCGCCGACGTCATCAGGCTTTGGCCCGCTCTTCCAGGATTGCTACCGCTGGCAGGACCTTGCCCTCGACGAACTCGAGGAAAGCACCACCACCGGTAGAAATGTAGGAGATTTGCTCGCTAACGCCATATTTGTCGATGGCGGCCAGGGTGTCACCGCCACCGGCGATAGAAAACGCTGCGCTCTCGGCAATGGCTTTGGCCAGCACCTTGGTGCCGTTGCCGAACTGGTCGAACTCGAACACGCCGACCGGGCCGTTCCACAGGATGGTCTTCGACGACTTCAGCAGCTCAGCGAAGTTGGCCGCGGTTTGCGGGCCGATATCCAGGATCATGTCGTCGGCAGCAACGTCGGCAATAGCCTTGACGGTAGCTTCGGCGCTCTCGGCAAACGCCTTGGCAACCACCACGTCGACTGGCAGCGGTACACTGACCTTGGCGGCGATGGCCTTGGCGGTGTCTACCAGGTCCGGCTCGTACAGCGACTTGCCCACCGGGTGGCCGGCCGCAGCCAGGAAGGTGTTGGCAATACCGCCACCGACGATCAGCTGGTCGCACACACTGCTCAGGCTGTTCAGCACGTCCAGCTTGGTAGACACCTTGGAGCCGGCAACAATGGCCGCCATCGGCTTGGCCGGGGCTTTCAGAGCTTTGCCCAGGGCATCCAGCTCGGCCGCCAGCAGCGGACCGGCAGCGGCAACCTTGGCGAACTTGGCCACACCGTGGGTCGAACCTTCGGCGCGGTGAGCGGTGCCGAAAGCGTCCATGACGAACACATCGCACAGGGCAGCGTACTTTTGCGCCAGCTCGTCGGCGTTCTTTTTCTCGCCCTTGTTGAAGCGCACGTTCTCGAACAGCACCAGCTCACCGGCCTGTACCGCGACACCGTCCAGGTAGTCGGCCACCAGCGGCACATCACGGCCCAGGGCCTTGCTCAGGTAGTCGGCAACCGGCTTGAGGCTGTTCTCGGCAGAGAATTCGCCTTCGGTCGGGCGGCCCAGGTGCGAGCAGACCATTACCGCCGCGCCCTTCTCCAGCGCCAGCTTGATGGTCGGCAGCGCTGCCAGGATACGCGCGTCGCTGGTTACCACACCGTCCTTCACAGGCACGTTGAGGTCTTCGCGGATCAGTACGCGCTTACCTTGCAGGTCGAGGTCGGTCATCTTCAACACGGTCATGAATGCAGTCCTTCAGGGCTGTTTGTTGCGGGTTGGGTGAACGACGTGCAGAAAGTGTTCGGCAACGTCGAGCATACGGTTGGCAAAACCCCATTCGTTGTCGAACCAGGCCAGCAAGTTCACCAGGCGGGGGCCGGAAACACGGGTCTGGCTGGCATCGACAATCGCCGAATGCGGGTCATGGTTGAAATCACAGCTGGCGTGCGGCAACTCGGTGTAGGCCAACAAGCCTTTCAGCGGGCCTTCCAGCGCGGCCTCGCGCAACACCCGGTTGACCTCGGCCGCGCTGGTGTCGCGGGCGGTCTGCAGGGTGATGTCCAGGCACGAGACGTTGACGGTCGGTACACGTACCGCTTTGGCCTGGATTCGCCCGGCAAGTTCCGGGAGCAGGCGCTCGATGCCACGGGCCAGACCAGTGGACACCGGGATCACCGACTGGAAGGCCGAACGCGTGCGGCGCAGGTCTTCGTGGTGGTAGGCGTCGATCACCGGCTGGTCGTTCATCGCCGAGTGGATGGTGGTGATCTGCACGTATTCGATGCCGAACGCCTGGTCCAGCACACGCAGCAGTGGCACGCCGCAGTTGGTGGTGCACGAGGCATTGGACACCAGGCGCTCGCTGCCGGTCAGGCACGCCTGGTTGATGCCGTAGACCACCGTGGCATCGACGTCGGCTTCACTGGCCATCGGTTGCGAGAACAGCACGCGCGGCGCGCCGGCGTCGAGAAAGCGCTGGCCATCAGCACGGATGTTGTAGGCACCGGTGCACTCCAGCACCAGGTCGATGTCCAGCGCAGCCCAGTCGATGCCTTCGGGGGTGGCACTGCGCATAACCTTCACGCAGTCGCCATTGATATGCAGACAGTCACCGTCGACTTTCACCTCGCCGGGGAAACGCCCGTGGGTGGAGTCGAAGCGTGTCAGGTACTCAAGGCTGGCCTGGTCGGCCAGGTCGTTCAGCGCGACGATCTCGAACCCGGCCTTTGCCCCCCGCTCGACCAGCGCGCGCAGGACACAGCGGCCGATGCGGCCATAACCGTTGAGTGCAACTTTGTAGGGACGCAGGTGGGGCATAGGTAGCTCTTGAACTCCGGCAGTTGAACGGGGCCGCCATGCGGCCCATTCGCGACACAAGGCCGCTCCCACAGAGAACGGCATGCGCAATACCCTGTGGGAGCGGCCTTGTGCCGCGAACGAGGGCCAACGGCCCTCGCCTTCCTTGTATCAGTCTTCCAGCAGCTCTTCGGCAGTACCGAGGATGTTTTCCAGGGTGAAGCCGAACTCTTCGAACAGTGCCGAAGCTGGCGCCGACTCACCGTAAGTGGTCATGCCAATGATACGGCCTTCCAGGCCGACGTACTTGTACCAGAAGTCGGCGTGGGCAGCTTCGATGGCGATGCGCGCACCCACTTCCAGCGGCAGCACAGACTGCTTGTAGGCTGCATCCTGAGCGTCGAACACGCTGGTGCTCGGCATCGACACGACACGCACCTTGCGGCCTTGCTCGGTCAGTTTGTCGAACGCCTGAACAGCCAGGCCCACTTCCGAACCGGTGGCGATCAGGATCAGCTCAGGCTCGCCAGCGCAATCCTTGAGCACGTAACCGCCACGGGCGATGTCGGCGATCTGCGCATCGCTGCGCACCTGATGCTGCAGGTTCTGACGCGAGAAGATCAGCGCCGACGGGCCGTCCTTGCGCTCCAGAGCGTGCTTCCAGGACACGGCGGATTCCACCGCATCGGCCGGGCGCCAGGTGTCCAGGTTTGGCGTGCTGCGCAGGCTGGCCAGCTGCTCGATCGGCTGGTGGGTCGGGCCGTCTTCGCCCAGGCCGATGGAATCGTGGGTGTAGACGTGGATCACGCGCTGCTTCATCAGGGCAGACATGCGCACGGCGTTGCGGGCGTATTCCATGAACATCAGGAAGGTCGCGCCGTAAGGCACCAGGCCACCGTGCAGGGCAACGCCGTTCATGATCGCGGTCATGCCGAACTCGCGCACGCCGTAGTACATGTAGTTGCCATTGGCATCTTCATGGCTGACGCCCTTGCAACCTTTCCACAAGGTCAGGTTGGAGCCGGCCAGGTCGGCCGAGCCGCCCAGCAATTCCGGCAGCAGCGGGCCAAAGGCGTTCAGGGTGTTCTGGCTGGCCTTGCGGCTGGCAATGGTCTCGCCCTTGGCCGCGACTTCAGCAATATAGGCAGCGGCTTTTTCTGCGAAGTCGGCCGGCAGCTCACCGCTCAGGCGGCGCTTGAGTTCGCTGGCCAGTTCCGGGAAGGCAGCGGCATAGGCATCGAAACGCTGGTTCCATTCGGCTTCGGCCTTGGCACCGGCTTGCTTGGCGTCCCACTCGGCGTAGATGTCGGCAGGGACTTCGAACGGACCGTGGTTCCAGTTCAGTTCCTTGCGCGCCAGGGCGATTTCGTCGTTGCCCAGCGGAGCACCGTGGCAGTCTTCCTTGCCCTGCTTGTTCGGCGAACCGAAACCGATGATGGTCTTGCAGCAGATCAGGGTCGGACGGTCGCTCTTGCGGGCGGTCTCGATGGCGGTACGGATCTCGTCGGCGTCGTGGCCGTTGACGTTGCGGATCACCAGCCAGTTGTAGGATTCGAAACGCTTCGGCGTGTCGTCAGTGAACCAGCCTTCCACTTCACCGTCGATGGAAATGCCGTTGTCGTCGTAGAAGGCGACCAGCTTGTTCAGGCCCAGGGTGCCGGCCAGCGAGGCGACTTCGTGGGAGATACCTTCCATCATGCAGCCATCGCCCAGGAACACATAGGTGTGGTGGTCGACGACGTTGTGGCCTTCACGGTTGAACTGGGCGCCCAGTACTTTCTCGGCCAGGGCAAAGCCCACGGCGTTGGCCAGGCCCTGGCCCAGCGGGCCGGTGGTGGTCTCGACACCCGGGGTGTAGCCGAACTCCGGGTGGCCCGGGGTACGGCTGTGCAGCTGGCGGAACGACTTGAGGTCATCGAGGGTGACGTCGTAGCCGGTCAGGTGCAGCAGCGAGTAGATCAGCATCGAGCCGTGGCCGTTGGACAGCACAAAGCGGTCACGGTCGGCGAAACTCGGGTTGCTCGGGTTGTGCTTCAGATAGTCGCGCCAAAGCACTTCGGCGATATCCGCCATGCCCATGGGGGCACCTGGATGGCCGCTGTTGGCCTTTTGCACGGCATCCATGCTGAGGGCACGAATGGCGTTGGCACGTTCACGACGGCTGGGCATCGCTGATCTCCTGGGGGCTTGAATAGGTAGTGTTACGAAAAAGGCGGCCATTTTCGCCCACTGGGGGGGCTTGGGGCAATGACGTATGGTCGCAGTCGGGGGATTTTCCTGTGATTGGCATTCAATTCGGGGCAAAACCGGGTTAACCGCCCCGCCCATCACCCAATATCAAAACTTTTTGATATTGGCCTTGCTAGGGCATCGATGCCTGTCTAGACTGCCGCCCCATGAACCTGCGTGCGCAATCGAACCCCGAGCAACACGAAACATTGGCCGCCTTGTGCAAAGCCAGTGGGGACGCGCTGCGCCTGAATGTATTGCGCGCCCTGGCCAACGACTCGTTCGGCGTGCTGGAGCTGGCGCAGATCTTCGACATCGGCCAGTCGGGCATGAGCCACCACCTGAAGGTGCTGGCCCAGGCCGAGCTGGTGGCAACGCGCCGCGAAGGCAACGCCATCTTCTATCGCCGCGCACTGCCCGACAGCCTGCGCCTGGGCGGTCGGCTGCATGCGGCGCTGCTCGAAGAAGTCGACGAGCTGGCCCTGCCGCCGGCCGTGCAGGCGCGAATAGCCCAGGTGCAACAACGCCGCGCGGTTACCAGCCAGGATTTCTTCCTGCGCGTGGAAGAGAAGTTTCGCGCACAGCAAGATTTGATCGCCGGGCTGCCGCAGTACCGCGAAAGCCTGCTGGCGCTGCTCGACAAACTGCATTTCGACCCGGCCGCCAGTGCCCTGGAGGTCGGCCCCGGGGACGGTGGCTTCCTCCCCGACCTGGCCCGGCGCTTCGCCCGGGTCACCGCGCTGGACAACAGCCCGACCATGCTCGAACTGGCGCGCCAGGTCTGCCAGCGCGAGGGGCTCGACAACGTGAACCTGCAGTTGGCCGATGCACTGGGTGCAACGGATGTGGCCGCCGACTGCGTTGTGCTGAACATGGTGCTGCACCATTTCAGCGATCCGGCCCTGGCCTTGCGCCAGCTGGCCAAGCGGGTGAAGGCAGGCGGCAGCCTGCTGGTCACCGAGTTGTGCAGCCATGACCAAGGGTGGGCGCGGGACGCCTGCGGCGACCTTTGGCTTGGCTTTGAACAGGACGACCTGGCCCGCTGGGCCAACGCTGCCGGGCTGGCCCATGGGGACAGCCTGTACGTGGGCTTGCGTAACGGTTTCCAGATCCAGGTCCGCCATTTCCAGCGGACGGCTGGCGACATACACCATCGGTAAATTTCAGGAACCTTCGAGATGAGCGAATACTCCCTTTTCACCTCCGAGTCCGTGTCCGAAGGGCATCCGGACAAGATCGCCGACCAGATTTCGGACGCCGTCCTTGATGCCATCATCGCCCAGGACAAATATGCCCGCGTAGCGTGCGAAACCCTGGTCAAGACCGGTGTCGCCATCATTGCCGGCGAAGTCACCACCTCGGCCTGGGTCGACCTGGAAGACCTGGTGCGCAAGGTCATCATCGACATCGGCTACAACAGCTCCGACGTCGGCTTCGACGGCGCCACCTGCGCCGTGATGAACATCATCGGCAAGCAGTCTGTGGACATCGCCCAGGGCGTGGACCGCTCCAAACCTGAAGACCAGGGCGCCGGTGACCAAGGCCTGATGTTCGGTTATGCCAGCAACGAAACCGAAGTACTGATGCCGGCACCGATCTGCTTCTCGCACCGTCTGGTTGAGCGCCAGGCCGAAGCGCGCAAGTCCGGCCTGCTGCCGTGGCTGCGCCCGGATGCGAAGTCGCAGGTCACCTGCCGCTACGAAAACGGCAAGGTGGTCGGTATCGACGCCGTGGTGCTGTCGACCCAGCACAACCCTGAAGTCTCGCAGAAAGACCTGCAAGAAGCCGTGATGGAGCTGATCGTCAAGCACACCCTGCCTGCCGAGCTGCTGCACAAGGGCACCCAGTACCACATCAACCCGACCGGCAACTTCATCATCGGTGGCCCGGTGGGTGACTGTGGCCTGACCGGCCGCAAGATCATCGTCGACTCCTACGGCGGCATGGCCCGCCATGGTGGTGGTGCGTTCTCCGGCAAGGACCCGTCCAAGGTCGACCGTTCCGCCGCCTATGCCGGCCGCTACGTAGCCAAGAACATCGTTGCCGCCGGCCTGGCCGAGCGTTGCGAGATCCAGGTGTCGTACGCCATTGGCGTGGCCCAGCCGACCTCCATCTCGATCAACACCTTCGGTACCGGCAAGGTCTCCGACGACAAGATCATCCAGCTGGTGCGCGAGTGCTTCGACCTGCGTCCGTACGCCATCACCACCATGCTCGACCTGCTGCACCCGATGTACCAGGAAACCGCTGCCTACGGCCACTTCGGCCGCGAGCCGCAGCAGAAGACTGTCGGCGACGACACCTTCACCACCTTCACCTGGGAGCGCACCGACCGCGCCCAGTCGTTGCGTGACGCTGCCGGCCTGTAAGCTTCCTACAGCACCAGGCGAAAGCCCCTGCCGAGCAATCGGCAGGGGCTTTTTTGTGACATATCGGCTGACAATCGCGCGGCGGCAAGCGCCCGCGAACCTGCCTAGGCTGGAGGGCCCACCCGCCATGCAAGGATGCTGGCCATGCCGTATCTGCTGTTGTTCACCCTGCTATTTACGCTGAACGCCCCATTGGCCAGGGCTACCTCATGCCCTGACTGGAGCCCGCAACAGGCCGAGGCCGAAGTTGCGCAGCTGCGCGCCACGCTCACCCGATGGGACGAGCACTACCATCGCCAGGGTGTTGCCCTGGTCGCCGATGAACTGTACGACCAAAGCCGCGAGCGCCTGAATCACCTGCAGCAGTGCTTCGCGGTTGGCAGCAGCCCCTCCCCTTTGGCCAGCGCTCGTGGCCCGGTCACCCACCCCGTGCCGCATACCGGCGTCGACAAGCTGGCAGACCGCCAGGCCGTAGCGCGATGGATGGCCGGCAAGACCGGCGTGTGGGTACAGCCCAAGGTCGACGGTGTTGCAGTTTCCCTCACTTACCAGCAGGGTCGATTGGTGCAGCTCACCAGCCGGGGTGACGGTGTACATGGCCATGACTGGAGCCGACACATTCCACAACTGGGCGCAGTCACCCGACAGTTGCCCATGCCGATTGACCTGCACTTGCAAGGTGAGCTGTATCTGCGCCTGAACGAACATATACAAGCCAAGGCAGGCAGCACCAACGCCCGCGGCACTGTGGCCGGGCTGCTCGCACGCAAGCAACTGACCGCCGAGCAAGGGGACACTATCGGCCTGTTCGTATGGGGCTGGCCGCAGGGCCCCGACCAACAAGCCGAACGCCTCGCACAACTCGCACACCTGGGTTTCCCGGATAGCCAGCGTTACAGCATCGCCATCGACACGTTGGAAGATGCAACGCACTGGCGTGGGCACTGGTACAACTCCCCCCTGCCCTTCGCCACCGACGGCGTGATCCTGCGCCAGGGCCGCCGGCCGCCCGCCAAGCGCTGGCAGGCCAAGGCACCGTACTGGATCGCGGCCTGGAAATACCCCTATGTACAAGCCTTGGCCGAAGTGCGCGACGTGCGCTTTCGGGTTGGCCGCACCGGCAGGGTCACGCCCATTGTGCAGGTACAGCCGGTAACCCTCGATGACCGGCGCATTTCCCAGGTAAGCCTTGGCTCGCTGGCGCGCTGGCAAGCCTTGGACATCCGCCCCGGCGACCAGGTGGCCATCAGTCTTGCCGGGCTGACCATTCCACGCCTGGACCACGTCGTGCACCGCGCTGTCGAGCGCCAGCCACTGGCCGCGCCTGCACCCGACCAGCATCATGCCCACAGCTGCTGGCAGGCCAGCGAAGGCTGTGAAGAGCAATTCATTGCCCGGCTTACCTGGCTTGGCGGAAAACAAGGCCTGGCCTTGCCGCGTACCGGGCCCGGCACGTGGCGCCGGCTGGTCGAAGCGGGCTTGGTAACATCAATGACCGATTGGCTGCATCTTGATGCCGAGCGCCTGCAGCAGGTACCCGGCATAAGTAGCCTGACGGCCGCACAGCTGCTGGGCAGTTTCGACCAAGCACGCTCACGGCCATTCGATCTGTGGCTGCGCGGCATTGGCGCGCCCGTCAGCAAGCATCTGCAACTGACGGGCGACTGGGCAGAGCTGGCTTCACGCAGTGCCGGGCAATGGCAAACCGTGCCCGGCATTGGCGCAAAACGCTCGCGCCAACTTGTGGATTTCTTCGCGGCCCCTGAGGTGCAGGCCATTGCTGCACGGTTGGCGAAAACCGGCATAGAGGGGTTCCCCGCTAGCCCCCAGCGCATTGAGCAATGATTTTTTACCATTTAGCTCATAGGAAAAACCCGAGATTCAAGCCGAAAACCTCACCAAGGGTTCCTAAATGGGCAAAACCAAGGCAGGATTTCCACCAACTTTTGCTGCCCCGCCCCGTTCAGGAGGCTTTTCATGAAACGCATTTCGACTCTTTTCCTGCTCGCATCACTGGGTTTGGCTGCGGGAGCTGTACAAGCGGCCCAGCCGGACCCAGGCCTGACCGGTTGCGCCGCCAAGCGCAGCGCCATCGAGAACCAGTTGAAAATCGCCCGCGACCACGGCAACAGCGACCAGGTCGCAGGGCTGGAGGAAGCACTGCGTGGCGTGGACAACTGCACCGACGCGAGCCTGCGCAAAGAGCGTGAGCAGAAGGTGCTGGATGCACGTCACGAAGTGGTGCAGCGGGAAAAAGACCTGAAGAAAGCCGAGAAAAAAGGCGACGCGGAGAAGATCAACAAGCGCAAGGACAAGCTTGCCGAATCGCGTAAAGAATTGCAGAAAGCGGTAGACGATCTGGATCACTGACAGCGATTTGCGTTGCCCTTACTGGCCTCATCGCCGGCAAGCCAGCTCCCACAGGTATCACACTGCCCTCAATTACTGCGCAGTACCTGTGGGGGCTGGCTTGCCGGCGATGAGGCCACAGCAGGTCATCAATGATTACGAAACTCGGTATGGCACGCCTTGCACGCCGCTTCGACCTTGTCCATCGGCGCTTTCAGCTGTGCAGCGTCCAGCGGCTGGCTGCGGCTGACATCGACCAGCTCGCCCGTAACGCTTTCCAGCTGCCGGGCCAGTTCATGAAAGCGCGCCTGGCGCTCCCATACCGCTGCGCGCGCGGCGCTATCACCGCCATCGCGTACCTCGGGGAAGTGCTGCCAGGGCTGGTGCGAAAGGCTGTCCAGCTTCAGCGCGCCATCGGCAAACTTCAGCCCGTCGAACGGCAGCCGGCCACGCAGCATACCGCCCAAGTCTTCGCTGGTCTTGAGCATGTCCTTGAAGATTACCTTGCGCTTGCCCAGCGGCGAGTTCGGGTCAACCCGGTCGCAACCGCTCAGGGCCAGGGCTGCCAGCAGAACAACGGTCAATCGCTTCAACATCACGCTCACTTCGGCCTACGCAAATGGGCGGCCAGTATCGCCGTCCAAGGGCCAAACACCAATAGCCACATAAAAAACAGGGGCGAATCTTCATGTTCGCCCATGACAGGAATGCACACATGACATCTGCCTTGCGCCACCTGGCCTGGACACTTCCGGTGCTGGCGTTGCTGGCCGGCTGCAACGGCGGCGAGACCGCCAAGCCCGAGCCCCACGCCATCGCCACTTATGCTCCGGCCACATTCAAAGACCTGCCTGCAGTCAGCGACGAAGACCTGCTGGCCGGTTTCTACGCCTGGCGCAACGGCTGTGAGAAACTCAAGCGCGACCCAGTGTGGGCCGCCACCTGCGAAGCGGCCGGCAACGCCACGGCGAGCGCCGCCCAGGTACGTACATTCCTTGAACAGAACCTGCAGGTATACGGCCTGCGCTCCGCCGAGAACAAGGCCAACGGCCTGATTACCGGCTACTACGAGCCGGTCTACCCCGGCAGCCTGAGCCAGTCAGCGACCAACCATGTGGCGGTCTACGGCATTCCTGATGACATGATCGTGGTCGACCTTGCCAGCGTGTACCCCGAACTCAAGGGTAAACGCCTGCGCGGCCGGCTTGATGGCCGGGTGCTCAAGCCATACGACACTGCCGAAGTGATCAACCGTAACGGCGTCAAGGCACCGGTGCTGGCCTGGCTGACCGACCCGATGGACCTGCAATTCCTGCAGATCCAGGGTTCTGGGCGGGTACAACTGGAAGACGGCCGTCAGCTGCGCCTGGGCTACGCCGATCAGAACGGCCACCCCTACCGGCCGATCGGCCGCTGGCTGGTGGAGCAGGGTCAGTTGAAAAAAGAAGACGTGAGCATGGGTGCCATTCATGCCTGGGCCCAGGCCAATCCGCAGCGGGTACCGGAACTGCTGGCCAGCAACCCCAGCTATGTGTTCTTCAGCACCCGCCCGGACAGTAACGAAGGCCCGCGCGGTTCGTTGAACGTACCGCTGACAGCGGGCTACAGCGTGGCCATCGACCGCAAGGTGATTCCGCTGGGCAGCCTGTTGTGGCTTTCCACCACGCGCCCGGACGGCTCGCCAGTGGTGCGCCCGGTGGGTGCGCAGGACACGGGAGGGGCGATTGCGGGTGAAGTGCGCGCCGACCTGTTCTGGGGCACCGGGCCGGAAGCCGGCGAGCTGGCGGGGAACATGAAGCAGCAGGGGCAGATCTGGATGCTCTGGCCTAAAGGCCAGCCACTACCTGAGGTACCTAAGGTACTTTGATCGGCGGTGAATTCTTCGCGGGCTCGCCCGCGAAGCAGGCAACGCGGTTTCAGATGGAAACCACGAAGAACGACACGATAATTGCCAACCCGGCAAACCACACCAGCGAGCGCAAGGCCGCCCAATCGGCCAGGTAGCAGATGATGTAAAGCAAGCGGCTGGTGATGTACATCACCCCCAGCACATCCTGCGTCACCTGCTCGGCATTGCCGACGATATCCGCCACCAGTACCGCAGCAGCAAACGCCGGGAACGCCTCGTAGCCATTCTGCTGCGCTGCATGGGCCCGCCGCGGCAAGCCCGACAAGGTATCAAGGAAAGCGCGCGGGTCGTGATTGTCCTTGAGGCCAAACCGGCCGCTGGCCACTTTGGCGATCAAGGCACACAGCGGGTTCAGCATCAGCGCGATCAGGATGCACCACAGGGCAACGGTCATGCTCAGGACTCCTTGTTCGAAAATAGGTTAGAGCTTCATCACCAGCATGCCTGCAAGGACCAGCCCGCAAGCTAGGAGTCTTGGCCCGCCAAAAGGTTCTTTGAGGTAACGCATACCCAGCAACACCACCAGGATCACGCTCAACTCCCGCAACGCAGCCGCCTCGGCCACCGACCCCAGGTGCATGGCCCACAACACCAGTGCATAACTGAACAACACGCAGAGCCCTACCGCCAGGCCCAGGCGCCATTGCGTTCGCCAGAACAGGGCGAACGGAGCCCGCCGCGCCACACCGGCCAGCAGCGGGAATTGCCAGGCACTGAGCAGAGTCAGCCACACCAGGTAATCCCACGGTTTGCCCCATAAGCGCACCGCCTGGCCGTCGAACCAGGTGTAACAGCCGATGCACAGACCGATCAGGGCGACCACCGGCAGCATCGACCAGGGCAGCCGGTCACCGCCACCGCCCTGCCATAACAGGCAAGCCATGCCACAAGGGATCAGCAAGATGCCGATGATCTGCTGCTGGCTCAGCGACTCCCCGGCAAAGGCCAAGGTCAAGCCCAGCACCACTAACGGTGACAGCCCGCGCATCAGAGGATAGACCAGCCCCAGGTCGCCCACGCGGTAGGCCTTGATCAGCAGATAGCGGTACAGCTGCTCGGCCAGCGCCGAGGCAACCAACCAGGGCCATATTTCCGCCGGCGGCACATCGACGAAGGCGACCGCCAGCACCGCGAACACCAGGGCCACCGTGTCCATGCTGGCGATCACCAGCAAGCGCTCGCCGCTGAATTTGATCAGGGTATTCCAGGTCGCATGCAGCAGGGCGGCGACCAGCACCAGGGATGTTGCCAACACGCCTTCTTATCCTTAATGGCTTTTTTATTGCTGTGAATATATAGCGTTCAGGGGCCGCTGTGCGGCCCCCTTACATGGGAACGATTGGAACGAATCCGGTCAAAGCTTGTGTCCCGAACCCCGTGCCAGGTCATCAAAGAACTGCCCGAGCCATTCGGGTAACGACTTGGAAGCCACTGTCACAGGATTCGGGATGCTTGAATTAGTTGCCGCGTTTATCTGCCTCACCACCCTCCTCACCTATGTAAATTACCGTTTCATCGGCCTGCCGCCCGCCATCGGTGTGATGGTCACGGCACTGCTGTTCTCCCTGATACTGCAGGGCCTTAGCCTGATCGGCTTCCCTGGCCTGGAAGAGCGCGTCGAAGGGCTGATGAACCAGATCGATTTCAACGACCTGTTGATGCACTGGATGCTGGCGTTCCTGCTGTTTGCCGGCGCCTTGCACGTGAACCTCAGCGATTTGCGCAGTTACCGCTGGCCGATAGGGTTGCTCGCAACGATTGGGGTGCTGATCGCCACCGTGGTCATCGGCTACCTGTCGCACTGGGTATTCGCGATGTTTGGCTGGCAAGTGCCGCTGATCTACTGCCTGCTGTTCGGTGCGCTCATCTCGCCCACCGACCCGATTGCCGTGCTGGGCGCGCTGCGTACCGCCAACGCCTCCAAACCGCTCAAAACCACCATCGTCGGCGAGTCGCTGTTCAACGACGGCACTGCGGTAGTGGTGTTCACCGTGTTGCTGGGCATCATCCAGCTGGGTGAAACGCCGAGCATGACCGACACGGCGATCCTGTTCGCCCGCGAGGCCATCGGTGGCGTGGTGTTTGGTGGCCTGATCGGCTACGCCACCTACCGCATGATCAAGAGCATCGAGCAGTACCAGGTGGAAGTCATGCTGACCCTGGCGCTGGTCATCGGTGGCTCGGCCATGTGCTACGAGCTACACGTTTCGGCGCCGATCGCCATGGTGGTGGCCGGCCTGATCATCGGCAACCTGGGACGCAACCTGGCGATGAACGACATGACCCGTCGCTACATGGACGGTTTCTGGGAGCTGATCGATGACATGCTCAATGCCCTGCTGTTCGCACTGATCGGCCTGGAGCTGTTGCTGCTGCCGTTCAACTGGATGCACCTGGCGGCCGGCAGCGTGCTGGCGCTGGCGGTGCTGCTGTCGAGGCTACTGACCGTGGCCCCGGCCATCGTCCTGCTGCGCCGCTGGCGCCCGGTGCCCAAAGGCACGGTGCGGGTGCTGACCTGGGGTGGCCTGCGTGGCGGGGTGTCGGTGGCCCTGGCGCTGTCGCTGCCACTGGGCGAGGAGCGTGACCTGCTGCTGTCGATCACCTACATCGTGGTGTTGTCGTCGATCCTGGTGCAGGGCTTGAGCATCGGGCGAGTGGTGCGCAAGGTCAGCGCCCAGCCTTGAGATTGCCGGGGCCGCTTTGCGGCCACTCACGGCACAAGGCCGCTCCCACAGCGAGAATGCGACTTCCTGTGGGCGCGGCCTTGTGTCGCGATGGGCTGCGGAGCAGCCCCAGAAAATCACTCGACTGCCGAATCCGGGAACTGGTCCTGGACATACTTGATCTCGGTGCGCCCGTGCGCTGCCGGCAAGCCGTCGTCACCGAGGTTGACGAACACCATCTTGTCGACGGTAAGAATGCTCTTGCGGGTGATCTTGTTGCGCACTTCGCACTTGAGGGTGATCGACGTGCGGCCGAATTCGGTGGCAGTAATGCCCAGTTCGATGATGTCACCCTGACGCGAAGCACTGACGAAGTTGATTTCGGAAATGTACTTGGTCACTACACGCTGGTTGCCCAGCTGGACGATGGCGTAGATGGCCGCCTCTTCGTCGATCCAGCGCAACAGGCTGCCACCGAACAGGGTGCCATTAGGGTTGAGGTCTTCGGGTTTAACCCACTTGCGGGTGTGAAAGTTCATCTTTGCTCCTGACCTGCTTGGCTAACGTGTAGCAATGATGGCAGAGCGGCTGCCTTCGCTCCATTGAACATCGACTATCGTCGCGATTAATCGACGGAAAACCTTGGGCAAGCTGCCGGGGGCGGCTATAATCTGCGCCGCTTCACATGGTTGCCCACAGCGGTGCCATGCCCGCCACCTGTCCGAGGGGCGCTGCAGCAGGCTAGGCCTGTCAGGCTCGGATGGGGCGTTGCTCGCTCTCGCGGGCGCTTAACGCACAACGGCGCCCATTCGCACACTACGAATGGAGGCTCTCATGAGCGCTGCAAACATGCCTGCTGGTTTTACCGATTACAAAGTCGCTGACATCTCCCTGGCCGCCTGGGGCCGTCGCGAAACCATCATTGCCGAATCGGAAATGCCTGCGCTGATGGGCCTGCGTCGCAAGTACCTGGCCGAGCAACCGCTCAAGGGTGCGAAGATCCTGGGCTGCATCCACATGACCATCCAGACTGCCGTGCTGATCGAAACCCTGGTTGCCCTGGGTGCCGAAGTGCGCTGGTCGTCCTGCAACATCTTCTCTACTCAAGACCAGGCCGCCGCTTCGATCGCCGCCGCCGGTATCCCGGTATTCGCCTGGAAAGGTGAAACCGAAGAAGAGTACGAGTGGTGCCTGGAGCAGACCATCCTCAAGGATGGCCAGCCATGGGACGCCAACATGATCCTCGACGACGGTGGTGACCTGACCGAGCTGCTGCACAAGAAATACCCGCAAGTGCTGGACCGCGTGCACGGTGTAACCGAAGAGACCACCACTGGCGTGCATCGCCTGCTGGACATGCTGGCCAAGGGCGAGCTGAAAGTCCCGGCGATCAACGTCAACGACTCGGTCACCAAGAGCAAGAACGACAACAAGTATGGCTGCCGTCACAGCCTGAACGACGCCATCAAGCGTGGTACCGACCACCTGCTGTCGGGCAAGCAAGCGCTGGTGATCGGCTACGGTGACGTGGGCAAGGGCTCGGCCCAGTCCCTGCGTCAGGAAGGCATGATCGTCAAGGTCACCGAAGTTGACCCGATCTGCGCCATGCAGGCCTGCATGGACGGCTTCGAGCTGGTCTCGCCGTTCATCGACGGTATCAACGACGGCACCGAAGCCAGCATCGACAAGGCCCTGCTGGGCAAGATCGACCTGATCGTCACCACCACCGGTAACGTCAACGTCTGCGATGCCAACATGCTCAAGGCCCTGAAGAAGCGTGCCGTGGTCTGCAACATCGGCCACTTCGACAATGAGATCGATACCGCCTTCATGCGCAAGAACTGGGCCTGGGAAGAGGTCAAGCCGCAGGTGCACAAGATCCACCGCACCGGCGCTGGCAGCTTCGACCCGCAGAACGACGACTACCTGATCCTGCTGGCAGAAGGCCGCCTGGTCAACCTGGGTAACGCCACTGGCCACCCAAGCCGCATCATGGACGGTTCGTTCGCCAACCAGGTGCTGGCACAAATCTTCCTGTTCGAGCAGAAGTACGCCGACCTGTCGGCCGAGCAGAAAGCCGAGCGCCTGACCGTTGAAGTACTGCCGAAGAAACTCGACGAAGAAGTGGCCCTGGAAATGGTCCGCGGCTTCGGCGGCGTGGTCACCAAGCTGACCAAGCAGCAAGCCGACTACATCGGCGTGACCGTCGAAGGCCCGTTCAAGCCGCACGCCTACCGCTACTAAGTAGTCGCAGGCAACGCTTCGCAACGATGCCCAAGCCAGGCCGGCCCACACCGCCCTGGCTTTTACTTGCAGCCTGCCGCTTGAAGCAGGCTGCTTGAGGAACGAGTGATGTCACAAGAACGCCGCTACAGTTTCGAGTTCTTCCCGACCAAGACCGACGCCGGTCACGAAAAGCTGATGGGCGTCGCTCGCCAGCTGGCCACCTACAACCCGGACTTCTTCTCCTGCACCTACGGTGCCGGTGGCTCGACCCGCGACCGCACGCTGAACACCGTGCTGCAGCTGGAGAGCGAAGTGAAGGTACCGGCCGCACCGCACCTGTCGTGCGTGGGCGACTCCAAGGACGACCTGCGCGCCTTGCTGGCGGAATACAAGGCTGCCGGCATCAAGCGCATCGTCGCCCTGCGTGGCGACCTGCCCTCCGGCATGGGCATGGCCAGTGGTGAACTGCGCTACGCCAGCGACCTGGTCGAGTTCATTCGCCAGGAAACCGCTGACCACTTTCACCTGGAAGTGGCCGCCTACCCCGAAATGCACCCGCAGGCTCGTAATTTTGAAACCGACCTGGCCAACTTCGTGCACAAGGTCAAGGCGGGCGCCGACAGCGCCATCACCCAGTACTTCTTCAACGCCGACAGCTACTTCTACTTCGTCGAGCGCGCACAGAAGCTGGGCGTGGACATCCCGGTGGTACCCGGCATCATGCCGATCACCAACTACAGCAAGCTGGCGCGCTTCTCCGACGCCTGTGGCGCCGAAATCCCGCGCTGGATCCGCAAGCAGCTGGAAGCCTATGCCGACGACACCGCCAGCATCCAGGCATTCGGCGAAGAAGTGATTACCCGCATGTGCGAACAGCTGCTGCAAGGCGGCGCACCGGGCCTGCACTTCTACACGTTGAACCAGGCCGACCCAAGCCTGGCGATCTGGAACAACCTGAAGCTGCCGCGCTGAAACTTTTTGGCAAAGTCTGCTTAAGAAATGATTAAGGCTTTGGTCATAGACTAAAGCCTTAATCATTTTCGGGTATACAGGTCTTGCCAGCCATGCAGCATCCCCAGCCATCGCGCCCACAGCTTGTCTACCTGGCTTTTGGCCCGGCAACCTATCATCAGGAAGCCTGCTTCAGCATTGTCAGCGCCCTCGCCCACTTGGGGACGACAGCAGCCGATGCCATTGGCATCCAGGTGTACACCGACAACCCACAGCCCTACGCCAAGCTGCCCGTCACTGTCCACTTGCTGGACGAAGCCACGCGCCAGGCATGGAACGCTCCTCACGGTTATCATTTTCGCAGCAAGCATGTGCTGCTTCGCCAGGTGCTACAACAACACCCGCTGGCAGTGCTGATCGACACCGATACCTTCTTCCGCACATCGCCGCTGCACCTGTTCGCCCGAGTGGCCCCAGGCAAGCTGCTGTGCAATGCCATCGGCCCGCGCTATGGCGCAAACCAGAAGTGCCTGCTGTACCGGAACCTGCTGTCCATCCTGCAAACCCGGGGCCTGGCCGACTGCCAGATGCCACTGGTCAACTCTGGGGTAATTGGCCTCACAGCCGAGGACGCCGGCACCCTGGACCGCTCCATCGACATGATGGACGAGTTCTACCCCTTGGCTCGCGAGGCCTATACCCTTGAGGAGTTCTGCCTGGCAGTGGCGGCATACCGCAAACTGGAGGTGGCCGAGTGTACCGACGTCATCCACCACTACTGGAGCCGCAAAGCCCAGTTCCGTGCCAAGATCCAAGCCTGGCTGCGCAAGCACGGCCACGACCCATTGGGCGGCGAAGCGCTGGCTGACGTTGCGTTGGTCAACGACCAACTGCCGCGCCCCCCTACCCTGCACCGCTTGGGTTACAAGGCACTGAGCCTGACCCTGCCCAGCCACGAGCGCCAGTTTGCGCGCGAATTGCTCTATGGCTGCTACCCCTATCCCAATGAATTCGACCGCGCCTGCGCGCCGGCCTGGTGGGACAAAGCCCTGGAAAACCTCCATGCACGCCATGGCCGTATGGCACCCGAGCGGCTACGTCAATGCCTGCGTCACCCGGGGCTGCGGTTGTCGCTGGGCGAACGGCGCAAAGATGTCGAGGCATATTTGCTGAGGTCTTCCCAGGCTTGAGCAGCCCTGTGCTGGCCTTGAATCGGCCGAGCGCGTAATCTGCGGCCATGCCACTCGTCGCCCGCCTGTTCTGGATCCTGCTGCTCGCCTGCCTGAGCCCGTTGGCTCTGGGCGAGCGCCTGCGCCTGGTATCCGATGACTGGGCGCCCTACATTTATCAGCACGAGGGCCAGCCCCTCGGTATCGACTACGAAGTCACCACCGAGGTATTCAAACGCCTTGGGGTTGAGGTGGAATGGCAGTTCCTGCCATGGAAGCGCTGCCTGGCAATGATCGAGAAAGGCTTGGCCGACGGTATTCTGGACATCTTCCAGAGCGAGACGCGGCGGCCCTATCTGGTGTACGCCCCCGAGCCCATGTCGGAGGTCGAGTTCGTGCTGTTTCAGGCCCGCGCACGCCGCCATGCCGTGGCCGGGTTCAAGGACCTGGCGGGCCTCACCGTCGGCACCTCGCCCGGCTACGCCTATGGCGACGCGTTCAACCAGGCGACCCATTTTCGGCGTGAAGCCGCGCCAACGCAGGAAGCCAACTTCGGCAAACTGCTGCTGGGCCGTATCGACCTGGCAATCACCGACCGCGTGGTCGGGCATTACCTGATTCGCCGTCTGGGCCTTGAACAACAAGTCGAGGAACTCCCGCTGGCAATCAGCCGCCAAGCCCAGTACCTGGGCTTGGTGCGCAAGCCAGGGCGCGAAACACTGGCCCTGGCCTTTGCCGAAGAACTGCAGCGGTTCAAGCACGAGCCGGCCTTTGCCGCCATCAGCCACCGTTACACAGGCGACATCGGAAACATTCTCAACGCCGTTGAGCAGCAGGAAAGCAGCACAGCGCGATAGCTCTGTTATACTCGGGCCTTCCCGCCCGGCTCACGCCCGGACGCTCGGCCTCGTAACAGGCATCCCGATCGGCACCGACGCACCTTCGCGTCACCCTCCGTTTCCCGGATGTGCAGTGAAAGCCCAGCTGGACCGGACGCGATCGCATCCCACCGATGCCCGTCGCGCCAGGCAGAACATCCCAACGGGCCCAGCCCACACGAGAACAGGATCGCCCATGTCCTTTGCTTCCCTCGGTCTCTCCGAGGCTCTTGTCCGCGCTATCGAGGCTGCGGGCTATACCCAGCCGACCCCCGTGCAACAGCGGGCGATTCCCGCCGTGTTGCAAGGCCGCGACCTGATGGTTGCCGCTCAGACAGGTACTGGTAAAACCGGCGGCTTCGCCCTGCCGATTCTCGAGCGCCTGTTCCCCGCCGGTCACCCCGACAAGTCGCAGCGCCACGGCCCTCGCCAGCCTCGCGTGCTGGTCCTGACCCCAACCCGGGAGCTGGCAGCCCAGGTGCACGACAGCTTCAAGGTCTATGCCCGTGACCTGCCACTGGTCAGCGCCTGCGTCTTCGGCGGCGTTGGCATGAACCCGCAAGTCCAGGCGATTGCCAAGGGCGTTGACGTGCTGGTTGCCTGCCCGGGCCGCCTGCTCGACCTGGCCGGCCAAGGCAAGGTCGACCTGGCCCATGTGGAAATCCTGGTGCTCGACGAAGCCGACCGCATGCTCGACATGGGCTTCATCCACGACGTCAAGAAGGTACTGGCGCGCCTGCCATCCAAGCGCCAGAACCTGCTGTTTTCGGCCACCTTCTCCAAGGACATCACCGACCTCGCCGACAAGCTCCTGCATAACCCGGAGCGTATCGAGGTCACGCCGCCGAACACCACTGTCGAACGTATCGAGCAGCGTGTCTACCGCCTGCCTGCCAGCCACAAGCGTGCGCTGCTGGCACACCTGATCACCCTGGGTGCCTGGGAACAGGTACTGGTGTTTACCCGTACCAAGCACGGCGCCAACCGTCTGGCCGAGTACCTGGAAAAGCAAGGCCTGACCGCTGCCGCGATTCACGGTAACAAGAGCCAGAACGCCCGCACCAAGGCCCTGGCCGACTTCAAGGCCAACAGCGTCCGCGTACTGGTCGCCACCGACATCGCTGCCCGCGGCCTGGACATCGACCAGTTGCCCCACGTGGTCAACTTTGAGCTGCCGAATGTTGAGGAAGATTACGTGCACCGCATCGGCCGTACTGGCCGCGCCGGTCGCTCGGGCGAGGCCATTTCGCTGGTCGCGCCAGATGAAGAGAAGTTGCTCAAGAGCATTGAGCGGGTTACCCGGCAGAAGATCGCGGACGGCGACCTGATGGGCTTCGACGCCAGCCAGGTAGAAGCCGAAAAACCGGAAGTACGCGAACGCCCGCAGAACAACGGCCGTGGCGGTCGCAACCAGCCCCGCGGCGAAGGTGGCAAAGACGCCAACGGTGGCCGCAAGGACAAAGGCAAGGATAAAGGCAAGGCCAAGCAGCCAGCGGCCGGCAAGCCTGCAGACAAGGAAAAGTCCGGCGACAAGCCGCAGCAACGCAAGCCGCGTGACAACAAGCCGCGCCAGCAGCAGGCCAGCCAGAACAGCGTGCCCAAGCCGCCAGCCGACCGTGCCCCGGATGAGTTCCTGGATGACGAAGTCGACAACTTCGGTAACCGCGCCGATTACGTCAGCCCGTACCAAGGCAAGAACCAGGGACGTAACCGTCGTCCTGGCGGCGGTACTGGTGCAGGCCAGAGCCAAGGAGGTGCTGCCCCGCGTAGCAACGGTGGCGGTGGTCAGGCTCGCAATGGCGGCCAGCCACGCACTGCAAACGGTGAGAAGCGCCCGCCGCGCAATAACAACGGTGGTGCTCGCCGTGATGGCGGTGGCCGTGGCCGCCCGGCCCGTGACGATGCTGCCCGGCAAGAGCCGGCCGTGCGCAACACGCGCCAGCCGGAAAAACAGCCGGTGATCATCCGCAAGGAGTCCAAGCTCGACCGTTTCCCGACGCCTGAGCAACTGGATGATCTGCCGAGCCGCCCGCGCGGTGAGCGTCCCGCCCTGTTGACCCGAAAAGGTTAAGCCAGAGGCAGCCTGTAGCGGCCCTGTCAGGGCCCTGAACGGGAAATGAAAACGCCGCCCAATGGGCGGCGTTTTCTATTGCCAAGGCAATGCTTACTTCTGCTTCACACCTTCGACACTGATATCCAGGTCGAGGGTCTGCGAAGTCGGGCCTGGGCCTTTGATACCGAAGTCGTTCAGGTTAAGGGTGGTGGTGGCGTTGAAACCAGCACGCTCACCACCCCATGGGTCCTTGCCTTCACCGTTGAAGGTGGCCTTGAAGGTGACCGGCTTGGTCACGCCGTGCAGGGTCAGGTCGCCGGTCACGTCAGCAGTCTTGTCGCCAGTCGACTTGACGGCGGTGGAGACGAACTTGGCTTCAGGATACTTCTTCACATCGAGGAAGTCGGCGCTGGCGATGTGCTTGTCACGCTCGGCATGGTTCGACCACAGGCTGGCGGTTTTCAGGTCGACGCTGATCTTGCTGGCTTCAGGCTTGGCGCTATCCCAGGTGAAGTTGCCGTCGAAATCCTTGAAGGTACCGTGAATAAAGCTGTAACCCAGGTGGCTGATCTTCCAGTCGACAAACGCGTGCTGGCCTTCCTTGTCGATCTTGTACTCGGCAGCCATGACCTGGCCGGCGGAAAGCAGAGCGGTACCGAGCGCCAGAGCGGCAAAAGTCTTTTTCAACATCCTTATTTCCTTCCTATGCAATTGAGGTTGAGAGTCAAGCTTTGCGGCCCAACATGCGGGTCAGGGTCGCGTCACGGTCGATGAAATGGTGCTTGAGCGCTGCCAGGCCATGCAGCACGGCAAAAATCACCAGGCCCCAGGCAAGCCACAGATGAATCACGCCAGCCACATCTGCCTGATCAGGCAGGTCGCTGACCAGTGCCGGTACTTCGAACAGGCCAAACACCGGAATGCCGACGCCGTCAGCGGTAGAAATCAGGTAACCGGCAGCCATCACCGCAAACAGGCCAAGGTACAGCGCCAGATGGCCCAGCTTGGCCGCTAGCCGTGTGGCCGCGCCGTGGTTGGCAGGTGCCGGTGGTGGCGGGCTGATGAAACGCCAGACTACCCGCAACAGCATCACCGCCAGCAGCACCAGGCCGATGCTCTTGTGCAGATCCGGGCCGGCCTTGCGCCAAGGGCTGTAGTAGTCGAGGCCGACCATCCACAGGCCGAGGCCGAACAGGCCGAAAACTGCCAGCGCCACGCCCCAGTGCAGGATGATGCTGACCACGCCGTAGCGAGAAGGTGAATTGCGCAGTTGCATGTTGGCGTGTTTCTCCGTGGAAGCTGTGCACAGACTAACGCGTAACGTATCGAATAAAAGCGGAAAAAATTGCTTCGGATTATCGAGAAATCCGATATGTATTGTGTAAGCTTCCCATTAAGGAAACATTAACGATAGTCGGGGAGAACACCGGCAACAAGCAAGCTGCTGTGGAAGCGGGCTTGTTCCGCGAAGGAGGGCATGCGGTGTCTGGCACCGGCTTTGCCGGTGTTCGCGGGGCAAGCCCGCTCCCACAGAGTCCCCGCTAACTCAGGGAGTTAGCGTGACTCTGTGGGAGCGGCCAGCACCTTCGATCAATCAGCCAGCCTTGGCCTGGTTATTGGCCACAGGTTTCTTGGTCGGCTCGGATTTGGCTGTCGCCTTCTTGGTTTCGGCAGGCTTGGGAGCTGGCTTGTGCGCCGGGGCATGCTTGGCCGGGGCGGCCTTGGTTGCCGCAGGCTTGGCAGCCGGTTCCTTGGCTACAGGCGCAGGCGCTGCCGGGACCGGCGCGGCCTGTGGAGCAGGCGCAGGGGCCGGCGCCACTTCCTCAGCTTTGGCAATTGGCTCAGCCTTCACCTCTGGCGCTTGCGCCCCACCGAACAGGCGCTTGAAGAAGCCTGGCTTGTCCTGCTTGGCCTCTTCGGGCTGCTTAGGCTCAGCTTTGACCGGCGCCTTGTCAGCCTTGTCGCCCTTATCGGACGAACCACCAAACATATTGGAGAAGAACCCGCCCTTGCTGTCCTTGGTGGCCGCTGCACCGGCTGCCGCTGCCGCCGCAACCGGCACCGCCTTGGCGGGGTCGAACGACTTGCCGGCCAGCAGGTCCTGCGCCTGGCTGGCCGCGCGCTGGCCACTGCGCAGGGCGCCTTCCAGGGTGCCTGGGTACAGGGCGTCGGTATGCTCACCGGCAAAGGTGATGCGCTGCACTGGGCGCTCCCACAGGCGCCAGTACTTGCTGATCTGCCCCGGGCCATAGGCCAGGTACGCGCCGCCAGTACCAGCATCGGTGCTGTAGCGCTTCACCTCGTAACCGGTAAAGGCACCGCGGGCTTGCGGGTAGAACGCATGCAGGCGGATCAGCACCTGGTCGACCATCTGCTTATCGCCAAACGCCTGCAGCAGGCGGGCATTGTCGCCGGAAAGGTTGATCACCACGTTGGCGCCGCCCTTGAGCGCGGGCTCGATCCACAGCATGCCGAGGCCGGTATTACTGAAGATTTCGCCCGACATGCGCGCGCGGCTTTCCCACACGGGCTTCTTGAACTTGAGCATCAGCTGGTCGCGCCAGCCATAATTGGTGCCTTTAAGCGCCGCCAGGTGCTGGTTGTCCAGGCCTGGAGTCATCTGGATCTTGGCCAGGGCGCGCAGTGGTACGGCCATGACCAGGTAATCCGCCTGGTAGCCGACACTGCCAACTTTGACCGTCACACCATCCTTGTCCTGGACGATGGCAGTGACAGGTGAGCTGGTCTTGATGGTCTTCAGCTGCTTGACGAAGGCCTGGGCCAGCACCGGGCTGCCACCGGGCAGGCGCGCGGCACGCAGGTCGCGGTCGCTGACACCACGGTACACTCGGTTCTGCTGGGCGAAATACAGCAGCGACAGACGCGACGGCTCATCGTAACGGGTACGGATCTGCTGGTTGATCAGCTGACGGGCAGTGGCCGGCAGTTGCAGTTTGTCCAGCCAGGTGGAGACGTTGATCTGGTCGAGGGCGAACAGCGTGCTGGTTGCCTGCGGGTTCAGCGGGTCATCGATTGAACGGGCCAAGTCATCGAGGGTTTTCTCGTAGCGCTTGAGCGCTTCGGCGGTAGCCGGTTGCTTGGTGGCCAGGTCGGTGGCGCTGAAGTACTCACCGTCGATGAGGTAACCAGGGGTACGCACGAACTCCGGTGCCGCCAGTGTTTCAAGCTTGAAACGGTCCAGGTAATGGTTGAGCACCGGCTGCGCCTTGGCATTGCCGATCCACTCGCTGGTGGCCAGGCCCGAACGCCCACCCATGCCCGATTTGGCCTCCAGCAGAGTCACCTGCCAGCCTTTGTCCTGCAGCTCATAGGCTGCCGTCAGGCCAGCCAGGCCGCCACCCACGACAATCGCCGTGGGCGTCTTGTCCTTTGCCAGCGCGGCGCCGCTGGTGACACCAATCAATACCAACGCGCACAGGCGCACCCAAGCAGCAGCCATGTCGGCGAACTCCGAGTCAGAGGTTACAGAAACAGGGAGAGGCAGGAATGCCCCGAGAGAGATGCGTTAAGAATACGTCAGCTCCGCCGGCCCTGCCAGCGCAGTGACATCAAGTCCTTTTGGCAACTGACATTTTTGCCAGTAGCCATGTCACACGGCGGCAGGCGAAGCTGGCGAAACTGGCCAGAAGCCCCGCCAGGAGGGCATGCGCATGATCTTCGAGGAGCACTTCCAACACGTCGAACGGCAGTTTCTATGGCACAAAAAAACGCTTCATACAGCCTCCGGCCTAAGTATCCGCTCCAACAGCACCTCTTGGACCGGCTTTCATGAAGCGTTCAAGGGTGAAGACGGTACCGAACTGGTCATCGGTGAACACAGCGACGTAGAAATCGTCTTCGCCCAGGAAGTCGAGTGCCTGCGCCTGGAATACTACGTAGTCAGCGACTTTCTCTGCGACGACCTGCACATGCTGTTCGATGCTGAAAGGGTTGATTACGACCTGGTCGCCCCGGTCCCGCGCACCTTTTACTGGCTCACAGTGGAAGGCAGCGGGTTTAGCGACCTGCGCCCCGGCCCCATTGCCACGTACCCCTACCACCAGGTGATCGACGGCCCCTTCCGCCGCCTGACCATCTCCACTTCGCAGGCCGGAACCGTGCACATCCGCCGGCTGGAATGGACCGGCACCCAACGTCATTGAGAGGCAGCGGTTGTCCTGCCCTGCGGCATTGCTTAGGCTTACGCGGTCGAACCACGCCGCAAAGCCAGGAGAAGTGCCCATGGGCCTCAACGATCAGTGGATGCAACGTGACCTCAAGGTCCTGTGGCACCCCTGTACCCAGATGAAAGACCACGAGCAGCTGCCGCTGATCCCGATCAAGCGCGGCGAAGGCGTGTGGCTTGAGGACTTCGAAGGCAAGCGCTACCTGGACGCGGTGAGCAGCTGGTGGGTCAATGTGTTCGGCCACGCCAACCCGCGCATCAACCAGCGCATCAAGGACCAGGTCGACCAACTGGAGCACGTGATCCTGGCCGGTTTCAGCCATCAGCCGGTAATCGAGCTGTCCGAGCGCCTGGTGGCCATGACCCCGGGCGGCCTTGACCGGGTGTTCTACGCCGACAACGGCTCGTCGTGTATCGAAGTGGCGCTGAAGATGAGCTTCCACTACTGGCAGAACGTCGGCAAGCCGGGCAAGAAGCGCTTCGTCACTCTGACCAACAGTTACCACGGCGAAACCATCGCCGCCATGTCGGTAGGTGATGTGCCGCTGTTCACCGAAACCTACAAGGCGTTGCTGCTGGACACGATCAAGGTGCCTAGCCCCGACTGCTACCTGCGCCCCGAGGGCATGAGCTGGGAGGAGCATTCGCGCAACATGTTCGCCGCCATGGAGCAGACCCTGGCCGAACACCACGCCTCGATCAGCGCCGTGATCGTCGAGCCGCTGATCCAGGGTGCCGGCGGCATGCGCATGTACCACCCGGTGTACCTCAAGCTGCTGCGCGAGGCCTGCGACCGCTATGACGTGCACCTGATCCACGACGAAATCGCCGTGGGCTTTGGCCGCACCGGCACGATGTTCGCCTGCGAACAGGCCGGTATCCGCCCGGACTTCCTGTGCCTGTCCAAGGCCCTGACCGGTGGCTACCTGCCGCTGGCCGCCTGCCTGACCACCGACAAGGTCTACCAGGCGTTCTATGACGACTACCCGACCCTGCGCGCGTTCCTGCACTCGCACAGCTACACCGGCAACCCGCTGGCTTGTGCTGCGGCGCTGGCGACCCTGGATATCTTCGAGCAGGACAACGTGATCGAAGCCAACAAGGCCCTGGCCACGCGCATGGCCACCGCCACTGCGCACCTGGCCGAGCATGCTCACGTTGCCGAAATCCGCCAGACCGGCATGGCCCTGGCTATCGAAATGGTTCAGGACAAGGCTGGCAAGGTGGCCTACCCCTGGCAGGAGCGTCGCGGCCTGAAGGTGTTCGAGCATGCCCTGACCCGCGGCGCCTTGCTGCGGCCGCTGGGCAGCGTGGTGTACTTCCTGCCACCGTACGTGATCACCCCTGAGCAGATCGATTTCCTTGCCGAGGTCGCCAGCGAAGGCATCGACATCGCCACCCGCGACAGCGTCAGTGTTGCCGTGCCGGCCAACTTCCACCCCGATTTCCGCGACCCGGGCTAGCCCGGCAATTCGCCACACCACTTTTCCTGTGGGTGCGAGCGTACTCGCGAACAAGGGCGAAGCCCTTGCCAGGCACCGCAGCGCCTGATTCGCGGGCACGCCCGCTCCCACAGGGGATCTGTGTCTCTCTATTTACCGAGCAAACCCATGAGACTGTCCCGCTTCTTCATCGACGCCCCCCTGAGCCTTGGCGAGCACGACCTGCCTGAAGCCCAGGCCCACTACATCGGCCGCGTACTGCGCATGGCCCCCGGCGACGCCGTGCAGCTATTCGACGGCAGCGGCCAGGAATACCTCGGTCAGCTGCTTGAAGTGGGCAAGAAAACCGTACGCGTCAACCTTGACCGGGCCATTGCCGGCCAGGCCGATTCACCGCTGCACGTGCACCTCGGCCAAGGCCTGTCCCGCGGCGAGCGTATGGATTGGGCGATCCAGAAGGCCACCGAGCTGGGCGCCAATGCAATCACCCCGATTGTCAGCGAGCGCTGCGAAGTGCGCCTGAAAGACGAGCGCGCCGACAAGCGCCTGGCCCATTGGCGGCAAGTGGCAATCAGCGCCTGTGAACAATGCGGTCGTTCTACCTTGCCGGTCATCCACCCACCCGTGACCCTGGCCGAATGGCTGGGCAGCACCAAGGCGGACCTGAAACTGGTCCTGCACCCGGTGGCCGAGCCGCTTACCAGCCACGAAAAACCTGCGACCCTGGCGTTTCTGATCGGCCCCGAAGGCGGCCTGAGCGAGGCCGAAGTCGAGCAGGCCAAAGCGTCCGGCTTCCACGCCGCCCGCCTCGGCCCGCGCGTGCTGCGCACTGAAACTGCGCCCGTTGTGGCGCTGTCGGTGGCACAGCAACTGTGGGGCGACTTTTGACTAGAGCACGTAGAACGACACCGCCACGAAATGCAGCAGGCTGCCGGTAATCACGAACAGGTGCCAGATGCCGTGAGCGTGGCGCAAGCGGCTGTCGAGCGCGAAGAAGATGATGCCCACGGTGTAGAACACCCCGCCGGCGGCCAACCAGGCAAAGCCGGCGCTGCCCAGCGATTGCAGCAACGGTTTCACTGCCACCAGCACGATCCAGCCCATCACGGCATAAATGATGATCGACAGGATCCGCGCCTCGGAGCGCGGCTTGATCTCTTGCAGCATACCGATCACCGCCAGCCCCCAGACCACGCCGAACAGGCTCCAGCCCCAGGGGCCGCGCAGGCTGACCAGGCAGAATGGCGTGTAACTGCCAGCGATCAGCAGGTAGATAGAAAGGTGATCGAGCTTGCGCATGATTACCTTGGCCCGCCCGCGGGTGCTGTGGTACAGGGTGGAAATGCTGTACAGCAACAGCAGGGTGCTGCCGTAGATGGAGAAACTGACGATCTTCCACGGGTCCCCTTGCAGGCCCGCGACCACGATCAGCCAGATGGCACCGATACAGGCCAGGACAGCACCGACCAGGTGGGTCCAGGCATTGAAGCGTTCACCGTAATACATGCAAACACAGACCTCTTCAGGTGGGCTGGGTTCCTGATGTGATGCTGATGGCCTCTTCGCGGGCATGCCCGCTCCCACAGGTAATGCACAGGACTCAAGGTCAGTGGTGTACCTGTGGGAGCGGGCTTGCCCGCGAAGAGGCCCGCACAAGCATCATCCTAGCCAAGGTCAGGTTGCAGATCCGCGTCACGCACCAGCCTTTCCAGTGCAACCAGGTCCGGCACCCGAGCCACCTGCTCGCCCACCTGCACCGCCGCCAGCTCCAGCCTGCCCAGCGCCACGTCCACGTAGTTCAGCTGGCTGTCGAGCTTGCACGAGCGCGGGATGTCTTGCAGCAACAGCGCCAGGTAGCGCAGGCCGGTATCACCCAGTGCGTTGAGCACGACTACCCGGGCCCGCTCACCGCACGGGGTTTCACCCCCACACGCCGCCTCGAAGCCGATCAGCGGCAGGCGCTGCTGCCGCCAGTCGATCCAGCCCAGGTGCCAGGCGGGGTCGCCAGGCTGGCACACCAGGTTGCGCTGCCCGCTCAACTCAGCCACCGCCACGTTGGGCAGCACCAGGGTGCGATCACCCAAAGGCAGCAACAGCCCGGTCAGGCTGCTGCGCTGGCCGGAAATCAGTTCAAGCATGGGGCTGGCTCCAATGGGCGATACTCTGCAACAGCAGCGACTCCTGGTACGGTTTGCCCAGGTATTCGTTGACGCCGATGGCCATGGCACGGTCGCGGTGCTTCTGCCCGGTGCGCGAGGTGATCATGATGATGGGCAGGTCTTTCAGCCGCTCGTCACGGCGAATGCGTGTGGCCACCTCGAAGCCGTCCATGCGCGGCATTTCGATGTCCAGCAGCAACACGTCGGGGCGGTGGTCTTCCAGCAGGGCCATGGCATCAACCCCGTCCTTGGCCGTCAGCACGCTCATGCCGTGGCGTTCCAGCAGGCGGCTGGTGACTTTGCGCACGGTCACCGAGTCATCCACCACCATCACCAGCAACGCACGCCGCGGCGCCGGGCCGAGCAGTTGGCGCTGGGCTTCGCCACCGGGCAAACGTGCCAGGCGCCGCTGCTGGCCGCGCAGCTGGCCGAGCAGGTCGAGAATCAGCACGACCCGCCCGTCACCCAGCAATGTCGCCCCCGATAACCCGGCCACCGCAGCAAACTGTGGCCCCAGGCTCTTCACCACGATCTCGCGGCTGGGCGACAGGCTGTCGGCCTGGATGGCGAACGACTGCTCCTTGGAATGCACCAGCAGCACTGGCAACGGCACGCTCTGCCCCAGCAGCGCGGGGCGGGGCACACCTTGCAGCAACTCGCCCAGGTAACGCAGCTCGTATTCGTGGCCGCCGTAGACATAGCGCGGCGTGTCCAGCTGATAGCACGCTGCGAGCTCTGCCGGCGGCACGCGGACAATGCCCTCGATGGTATTGAGCGGGATGGCGTACTGCTCTTCGCCCAGGTGCACCATCAGCGCACGGTTGATCGATACGGTGAACGGCAGCCGGATCAAGAAGCGTGCACCCTTGCCCTGGGCCGACTCGATGCTCATCGAGCCACCGAGCTGCTTGACCTCCTCGTGCACCACGTCCATGCCCAGACCGCGCCCGGAAATCTGGGTGATCTTCTCGGCGGTGGAAAACCCCGGGCGCAGGATGAACTGCAGGATCTCGTGATCGCTCAAGTCTGCGTGCGGATCCAGCAGGCCGCGCTTGATGGCCTTGCGCCGTACCGCGTCGAGTGGCACACCGGCACCGTCGTCAGTCATTTCGATAACGATATCGGCACCTTCGTGCAGCAAATTCAGGTGGATGGTGCCCTGCTCCGGTTTGCCAGCGGCCAGCCGTGCTTCGCGGCTTTCCAGGCCATGGTCGACAGCGTTGCGCAGCATGTGCTCCAGCGGTGCGACCATGCGCTCGAGCACACTGCGGTCCAGTTCGCCCTCGGCGTTGCCGACCACCAGTTCCACCTGCTTGCCCAGTTCGCTGGCCACCTGCCGCACCACACGCTGCAGGCGTGGCACCAGGCGTTCGAAGGGCACCATCAACGTGGCGGTCAGGCCTTCCTGCAACTGGCTGTTCACCCTGGCCTGCTGCTGCAGAAGGCTGTAGGCCTCCTGGGCGCGTTGGGCCAGGGTTTCCTTCAGGTCGAGCAAGTCCGAGGCAGACTCGAACAAGGCCCGCGACAATTGCTGCAACTGCGAATGGCGGTCCATTTCCAGGGGATCGAAGTCGTCGTAGGCATCGCCTTCGAACGGCTGCCGGCTGGAGATCCGCCCCTGGGTCTCGTTATCCAGGCGCAGCAACTGGTCGCGCATGCGCTCCAGGGTGGTTTCCATCTCGTTGAGGGCGAACTGCGCATCGTTGACCTGCTGTTCGATGCGCCCACGAATGATCGAGTGTTCGCCAGCCAGGTTGCCCAGGTCATCGAGCAACTCGGCATCAACCTTGACCATGTCGCCTGCGGCCCGCTCTGGCGCTGCCGCCGGCAACTCGCTGGCGGCTGCCTCGACAGGCCCTTGGCCGGCCGCACTGTCGGTCAGGGCCGCGCTGCTGAAGTTACGGATATAGTCGATCAGTGCCGTGGCCGCATGCAACGGCTGCCCCAGGCGTACGGCATCCAGCATGTGCGCCAGGCGATCATGGCAATTCTGCAACAGCGCGAACAGTGGCGGGCTCGGCGGCAAACGCCCGGCAGCCAGCAGCTCGTACAGAAATTCCAGTTCGTGTGCCAGGTCACCGATGGGGGCAATTTCAACCATGCGCGCCACACCCTTCAGGGTGTGCAGGTCGCGCATCAGGTTGTCCACCTCGACGCTGCTACGCGGGTCGGCCTGCCAGCGCGCCAGGGCGGCAGCGGCGCTCTCGACAATGTCCGAGCTTTCTTCGAGGAACACTTCCAGCAACTCTTCGCCTGGGCTTTCCGGCTCGTCTGGCAGTGGCTCACCCACCTCTGGCAGCGAAGGGTCATGCGACAGCCCCAAAGTACCGCTCAGGTCCATGTCCGGGTGCAGCGGTGTCACCTTGTCGATGCCCACCAGGCCGGTGGCATCCGGTGCCAATGCCTGGTCCAGCAGCGTGCGCAGGCCATCGACCAGTTCCGGGCGTGACACGATGTCCTGCCCCGCCGCTACTTCGTCGAGCATGTCCAGCAGTGCCTCATGGGCCCGCTGCGTGTGGGCGAAAAAGCGTGCATCGGCTGGCAGGCTGCCCTCTTCCACGGCGCCATACAGATCGAGCAAGGCCTCGCACACGTCATCCATCTGCCACAAGTCGGCCAGGTGCGCGGCATGGCCCAGGCTGGTCATCTGGTCGAGCAGGGTATCCAGCGCGTCGCGCTGGCCGGGCTGTTGCTGCCAGCGCGACAACAACGACTCGGCATCAAGCAGAATGTCCATGGCCTGGGCCAGAAAACTGGCAACCAGCTGCGGGTCGCGCTTGCTACGCCGGGCATGCTGCGGGTCGTCATGCCCGCTGGCCAGGCGGCTATCGACTGCCTGGCCAACCGCTTCGATCAGCTCCGCGGCGCCAGGGATGGCGGCCAGTGGTGTACTGTCGAGTTGCGCCAGGCCCAGATGGAACAGCGAGCGCGCGGCTTCCAGCCATTCGATCTCGGCCATTTGCAGTGGCAACTGATGGCCCTTGTATTCACGGGCCAGGCGGTCGAAGGCGGTGGCCAGCTCAGCGATCGGCATCACCCCGGCCATGGCGGCACTGCCCTTGAGCGTGTGCAGGGCACGTTGCAGGCCATCACTGACCGGCGTGTCGTGGCCGTCGGCGCCCTGCAGGAAATCATCAAGGCTGGCCAGGTGGCCCTGCGCCTCACTGCGGAAGATATCCAGCAACTGCGGCTCAAGGCCATCGATACTGGCCGCCGGTGCATCGTTTTCAGCCAGGGCATGCAGGTGCCCGGCCAGTTGTTCGATTTCGGTCAATTGCGGCAGCTGGCCGGTGGCAAAGTCCGCCAGCAGATCGGGCAAATGGACGAACACCTGTTGCAGGGCCACCACGCCTTCCGGGCTGAGCGCGCTGCGGCCCTCCAGCACCCGGTTCAGCAGGTGCTCGGCGCCCCAGGCAAGTTCGGCCACCGCCTCGGCATGCACCATGCGGCCACTGCCTTTGAGGGTATGCAGCGCACGGCGCACTTCCCCCAGCGCCCCGCGCTGCTGGTTATCGGCACGCCAGCGCAGCCAGTGGCGCTCGATTTCCGGCAGCAACTCGCCCGCTTCCTCGAGAAACACCTCGCGCAGTTCGTCATCGATGCCATCGCCATTGGCATCCAGGCCCGCTCGGGCATCCGCCTGCGCACAGTGCACACCCAACGCCGCCAGGCTGGCACACGCCATGTCGATGAACGGCTGGCCATCCGCCAGCGGGTCGGCCACCCGCCACTGCAGGTAGCATTCAGCGGCGCTGAGGGCCTCGGCCAGGTGGGTCAGCTCGTCGGCAGGCGGCTCCTCCTCCAGGTGCTGCAACCAACGCTGCACATAGCTTGCACAGCCGGCAAGCAGCTCGGCCACGGCGGGCAGCATCAACATGGCCAAGGCCCCGCGAACCTGCTGCAACAGCCCTGGCAAGGGCTGCAGGCGCTGCCGGGGCCAGTCGGACTCCACATAGTCACCGATCAGGTCCTTGGCCTGCTGCAACACGTTCAGCGATTCGTTCAGCACCAGCTGGCGTATCTCGGCCAGGTCCGAGCCTGGCAGGCCGGCCTGGCCGTTTTCCTCCAGTGGGCCGACCATGCCATTCAGGGAGGCTTCCACATACAACAAGGCGCCCGCTACATCCATCAACACCGCGTCGTCCACGGCTCGTTCGCCCTGAGCCAGGGCCTGCAGCGCCAACACCTGGTCGATGATCACCCGCCGTGGTTGCTGGAAGCCCAGTACAGCCAGCGTATCAGCCACGTGGCGCAGCGGCGCCAGCAGGGCATCAAGCTGCTCGCTGTGCTGGCGGTCGCTGCGCACGAACTGGTCCAGGCGCTCCTTGATGCGCATAAGGTCGTCGCACAGTGCGGTCACCACCGAGCGCAGGGCATCGCGGCCCGGCCCGGCCTGCAACTGTTCGCGCCAGTTGCCCAGCGAGAGGTCGAGGTTGGCCAGGTCGTCAGAGCCGGCAAAGCGCTGCGCAGCACCGCTGATCAGGCTGGCCTGGGCCAGCGGCTCGATGCCACGGCAGGCGCGCAGTTGGTTGAGCAGCGGCAGCATCACCAATGGCAGGTCGTGGCGGGCACCGCGCAAGCGCTCAAGGTATGAGGGCAACTGCTCCAGGCCCCGGAACAGCGCACCCAGGCAATCACCCCGTGGGCTCACCTGGCCGTCGGCCATGGCCTTGGCGAACAGCTCCAGTTCTTCGGCCAGACGCGTCGCACCTCGCAGCTCGAGCATGCGCAGGCAGCCATGCACCTGGTGCAGGTTGTCGACCACAAAGGCGAGTATCGACAGGTCACCTGGCTCGCCGGCGAAACGCTCCAGCGCCTGACGCGCCTGGCCCAGGCAGTCGAGGATGGCTGCCTTGGTCCAGGCCAGCGCCACCGTGTCGTGGCGCTCGGGGCTTACAGCAACAGATGCCATTGTCACTTCCTCAACGCGGCGCTTCACTTGGGCTCGGCAGGTGGCGGCAGGGTGAAGCCGGACACCGAACGGCGCATCTCGCTGGCCATGCGGGCCAGGTGGCGGATGCTGTCGGCAGTGGCCCCGGAGCCGGCGGAGGTCTGCGCGGTAATCTGCTGGATGACCGCCATGGTGTGTGAGATCTGCCCGGCCGACGAGGTCTGCAACTGGGCAGCGTCGGAGATGCTGTGGATCAGGTCGGCCAGGTTCTGCGATACGCCTTCGATTTCGGCCAGCGCCACCCCGGCATCCTGGGCCAGGCGGGCGCCGCGCACCACTTCGGCGGTGGTCTGCTCCATGGAGATGACGGCCTCGTTGGTGTCGGCCTGGATGGTGCGCACCAGCGCCTCTATCTGGCGGGTAGCCGATGACGAGCGTTCGGCCAGGCGCTGCACTTCGTCGGCGACCACGGCAAACCCACGGCCGGCCTCACCGGCCAGCGAAGCCTGGATCGCCGCGTTAAGGGCAAGGATGTTGGTCTGGTCGGCAATGTCGTCGATCAGGCTGACAATGTCGCCGATTTCCTGAGAAGACTCACCCAGGCGCTTGATCCGCTTGGCGGTGTCCTGGATCTGCTCGCGAATGTTGTCCATGCCATTGATGGTGTTGTGCACCACCTCGTTACCCTTGTTGGCGATGGCCACCGAGCGTTCGGCCACCTTGGCCGATTCGTAGGCATGCGCGGATACCCGGTCGATCGACTCGACCATGTCGCCGACGGCTTCAGAGGCCTCGCTGATCTGCTCGGCCTGGTGCTCGGAGGCCTTGGCCAGCTGGCGAGCGGTGTTTTGCGTGTCCTGCACGGCTGCGGCCACCTGCACGGCGCTGTGGTTGATGGTGGCCACAAGGTCGCGCAGCTGGTCTACGGAATAGTTGATCGAGTCGGCAATGGCGCCGGTAAAGTCTTCGGTTACCGATACGGTCACGGTCAGGTCGCCATCGGCCAGCTCTTCGATTTCGTCGAGCAGGCGCATGATCGCCTGCTGGTTGCGTTCGTTCTTTTCCGCCGTTTCACGCAGCTGGCGGTTGGTGGTGCGCACCATGACCAGGCCGATGAGAATGATCGAGGCCAGCGCCAGCACGCCCAGGGCATAGCCGCCCACAGTATCGAGGGTGCGCCCGCCGGCCAGGTTCTCGAAACCGTTGGCCAGGTGCGACGCTTCGTCGAGCAGGGTTTGCGACAGGCTGAAGATGTTGCCGGCAGCTTCGCGCACGCGGAACAGTTCGGGCGAGGTTTCGAGGATTTCATCCACAGAACCGGCGACGAACTGGAACAGTTCGGCGATTTCCGCCAGCCGCGCGCGGGCGTCGGCGTCTTCGACGCGGGTTATCTGGATTGCCGCGTTGCCGCTGAGCATGCCCTCCAGCACCTGGCCAAAGCGGCCGGCATCACGGCCAAAAGCGTCGGCCGCCTGGGCTGCGGCATCGTCACCGGCCAGCACAGTGTTGACCGAACCGAGGATGCGCTCGGCCAGCAACAACTGGCGCTGGGCCACCGCCACCTGGTTGGCCGGGGCGCCACTTTGCAGCAGGATCTCAACCACCTTCTCGTATTCCACCTGCAACTGCGGCACGGTTTCGGCCAGCGTCGCCGCCACCTGGTGCAGCGACAGCACGGTCTGCTCGCTGGCCAGGATGGTGTCGGTGTTCTTGCGCAGGTTTTCCCAGTCGCGGCGTACCGATTCCATCTCGTCACGCACCGTGGGCGGCGCGGGCGGCAGCCCGGTGGACTTGTCACCCTGGCGCAGGTAGCCCCAGCGCCGCTCAAAATCGTTGCGCGCATCCGACAGCAGCTTGAATGCAAGGGCCTTGCCGGTGGCGGCTTCAGTGGCGTTCTTGGCGATGCGTTGCGACAGCACCCGCAGTTCCCCGGCATGGCCGATGTACTGCTTGTCGTAATTGGATTGGGTGTTCAGGTACGCGAAGTTGGCGAACAACAGGATGATCGACAGGATCAGGATCAAAAACAGCACAGTGATCTGCGCGATGCTGCGGGTACGCGGGCTCACGGTGGTCGCGGTAACGGAGGTGGCAGGCTTGTTCACGTTCGCAGGTCCTATAACGCCACATCGAGAAAGCCCGGCGCCTGGGCCAGGGCGAAGGGGCTGAAGATCGCCCAATTGCGTTCACGCGGGAAATGCCCCTGCACAAAACGTGCAGCGGCGCGCAGCAGTGGCTGCGGCGGCGACAGCTGCAGGCTGTCCAGGTCAAAGTGCTGCAAGCCCAGTACCTCGTCCACCAGCAGGCCGACGAACAGGGCCTCGTGGTCCAGCACCAGTACCCGCCGTTGCTTGCCCGGGGCGGCGTGGCCCAGGCCGAAGAAGCTGCTCAGGTCCATCACCGGCAACAACCGACCGCGCAGGTTGGCTACCCCGCACACCCAGGGCTGCACACCGGGGACGCGGCTGCTGCGCGGTTCACGCAGCACCTCGGCCACCTCGCCCATGGGCGCGACAAACCACTGCCCGGCAATGCGAAAACCGATACCGCTCCACTGTTGCAGGCGGTTGTCTTGCGGCGGTTGGTCGGCAACCAGCAGGCGGCAGCGCCGGTCAATGTCCAGCAACAGCTCGAAGGCGGTCAGCGACGCGCCTTGCGGGCGGGTGGTCAAGCGCCCAGCACTTCTTTGAGCTTGGCGATCAGGTCGTCTTCTTCCACGGGCTTGGTCACGAAACCCCTCGCACCCTGGCGTTTTGCCCAGATGCGATCGGTTTCCTGGTCTTTGGTGGTAACGACCAATACTGGAATGGCGCTGGTCTCGGGGTCCTTGCTCAATTGCCGGGTCGCCTGAAAGCCGTTGAGAACAGGCATGACGATATCCATCAACACTGCATCGGGCTTTGCCTGACGCGCCAGCGCCACGCCATCGGCACCGTTGCTGGCTTTGAGCACCTCATGACCGTGCTTTTCAAGCCATCCGGCCAATTTGTACATCTCTGTCGGCGAGTCGTCGACAATCAGAACTCGGGCCATGCTGTTTCCCCATCAGGAAAGTAAGGCCGTGCCATGGCGGGGCGCGGTCAGGGTGCGTGTTGTGGAGGCGCGGTAAACCCGGGCACGTGGGCGCGGATCGCGTCGAGCAGCTCTTCCTTGCTGAACGGTTTGGTCAGGAACTGATCAGAGCCGACCACCCGGCCGCGGGCCTTGTCGAACAGGCCATCGCGCGACGACAGCAGGATCACCGGGGTGTCCTTGAAAGCACTGTTGTGCTTGATCACGGCGCAGGTCTGGTAGCCGTCCAGGCGCGGCATCAGCACATCAACGAAGATGATGCTGGGCTGGTGGTCGACGATCTTGGCCAGGGCATCGAAGCCATCGCTGGCGGTGATCACCTCGCAGCCCGCTTCACCGAGCAACATCTGGGCGGTGCGGCGGATCGTGCGCGAATCGTCGATCACCATCACCTTCAGGGGTTGTTCCATAGACGCCTACCAATGGAAATTAGCTGCACTTTTAGCATACTCCGGGTGGCCATTCCATCTGCGCCGCCCCTTGACCGGCGGCGTTCGCGGCGCCACCCTGAGCCACTTTTCTTTCGCCATCGCGGCCACCTGCCGCCAAGAGGAACCACCCCATGAGCGTTCGCCTCGGCATTGTCATGGACCCCATCGCGTCCATCTCCTACAAGAAGGACAGTTCGCTGGCCATGCTGCTGGCCGCCCAGGCACGCGGCTGGAGCCTGTTCTACATGGAACAGCAAGACCTGTACCAGGGCGAAAGCAAGGCCCGCGCCCGCATGCGCCCGCTGAAGGTGTTTGCCGACCCGGCGCACTGGTTCGAGCTGGGCGAGGAGCAGGACAGCCCGCTGGCCGAGCTGGACGTGATCCTGATGCGCAAGGACCCGCCCTTCGACATGGAGTTCGTCTACAGCACCTACCTGCTGGAGCAGGCCGAGAATGAAGGGGTGCTGGTGGTCAACCGCCCGCAGAGCCTGCGCGACTGCAACGAAAAAATGTTCGCCACGCTGTTCCCGCAGTGCACCACCCCAACCTTGGTCAGCCGCCGCCCGGACATCATTCGCGAATTCGCGGCCAAGCATGTTGACGTGATCCTCAAGCCACTGGATGGCATGGGCGGCACGTCGATCTTCCGCCACCGGGCTGGCGACCCCAACCTGTCGGTGATCCTGGAAACCCTGACCGCGCTGGGCACCCAGCAGATCATGGCCCAGGCCTACCTGCCGGCGATCAAGGACGGCGACAAACGCATCCTGATGATTGATGGCGAGCCGGTGGACTACTGCCTGGCGCGTATTCCGGCCAGCGGCGAAACCCGTGGCAACCTGGCCGCTGGCGGGCGTGGCGAAGCGCGCCCGCTGACCGAGCGCGACCGCTGGATTGCCGCCCAGGTCGGCCCGACCCTGCGCGAGAAGGGCCTGTTGTTCGTGGGCCTGGACGTGATCGGCGACTACCTCACCGAAATCAACGTCACCAGCCCCACCTGCATCCGCGAGATCGATGCTGCCTACAACACCGATATCGGTGGCAAATTGATGGATGCCATTGATCGCAAGCTCAAGGCGCGCTGACAGCCAACGCGAAGCTAAACCGCAGAGTGGGGTATGATGCCGGTCCTAATCGACTGAGCTGCTGCCCCGCCCTGCAGTTGCTGGATACCTGATGACGCTGCCCGCTGACATCCCCTCCGACCTGCTGCCGCCCCGTGTTCGCCCGGTGGACCGGCTCGGCTTTACCCTGTTCCTGGCTGCCCTGGTGCACCTGGCGCTGATTCTTGGCGTCGGCTTTACCGTGGTCAAGCCTGCCGAAATCCGCCACACCATGGACATCACCCTGGCCACCTTCAAGAGCGAGAAAGCGCCCGAGAAGGCCGATTTCCAGGCTCAGGAAAACCAGCAGGGCAGCGGCACGCTGGACAAGAAAGCGGTGCCCACCACCACCGAACTGGCGCCGTTCCAGGACAGCAAGATCAACAAGATCACCCCGCCACCCGCCGCCAGGCCCGAGGTGGTAC
>NZ_JBWKXT010000041.1:33262-57039 GCF_059423245.1 Pseudomonas sp. GW460-LB5 | reverse complement strand
CACGTGGGTTGAGGGCGGGGCGTTGGTAGCGTGGCGGCGGTTGTGCCCAGCTGCGCACGACGATGGGCGAGGTGGCCACGGCTTGCGCCGGGGTGAATGACCAGCCGCCGCTGCTGAGCGGTACGGCCAGGCCAAACGAGGAGCACACCGGGCAGTCGAGCTGGGCCATGTGCTGGTCACCGCCGGCACCGTCCAGGTCAATGGCCACGCCGTGTTCGCTGTTGACCGAGCAGAAGCCGCCTTCCAGCCCGGCCAGGCGCAGGCCACCCATCTGGCCATGGTGCAGGCCGCACAGCAACAGGCTGAACAGGACGCTGGCATAGAGCGTCCAGGCAGTCAGCGTGCGAGTGTGCCGGGTGATTTTCATGGCGGCGAATCTACCATCCGGATGAACGGTCGGGTAGTGCTTTTACTGCAAGTTTTTGGGGCTGCGTTGCAGCCCTATCGCGACACAAGGCCGCTCCCACAGACAACCGCGATCTCCTGTGGTAGCGGCCTTGTGTCGCGATAGGGGCGCAGAGCGCCCCCAGGGTCTATCAGGCCGCCCGCTCCAGCACATCCAGCAAATCGACAAACTCCATCGCCAGCTTGTGCCGTGGCGCCAGGTGCACCAACGGCACTGACGCCTGGTGCGATTCACGCATCTTGATCGAACTGGTCAGGTACACCGGCAGCACGGGCATGCCTTCGCTGCGCAACTGGTCGACCAGGGTCCGGCGCAGGGCGGTGCGCCCGGCGAACTGGTTGACCACCACACCTTCTACCTGCAACGCCGGGTTGTGGTCCTGGCGCAGTTCCTCGACCTCGGCCATGACACTGTGCAGGGCCTGGCGCGAGAAGCTGTCGCAGTCGAACGGGATCAGCAGGCGCTCTGCTGCCACCAGCGCACTGAAGGTGTAGAAATTGAGCGCTGGCGGGGTGTCGATGTAGATCCGCTCGTAGTCCTCGCTCAGTTCCACCAGCAGCTTGCGCAGCTTGTTGATCTTGAACTTGCTCTCCAGCTTGCTTTGCAGGTCGCTGAGATCGGGGCTTGCGGTGACCAGGTGCAGGTTGCTGTAACGGGTTTCGGTGATCGCCACCCGGTGCTTCTTGCCGGCGGCAGTGGCCGCTGACAGGGTCTGGCGAAAGAAGTCGGCGATGCCGGCAGGTATGGCGTCATTGACCAGGCCGGTGAGGTAATAGGTGGCATTGGCTTGCGGGTCGAGGTCGACCAGCAACGTTCGGTAACCCTCGGCAGCACTGGCAGCGGCGAGGTTGCAGGCGATGCTGGACTTGCCGACGCCACCTTTCTGATTGAAGACCACACGACGCATGAGACGCTCATCCATGAAGTGAAAATGTCAGGTTGGGGTCAATCCTATGACTGTAACGCGACAGTTTTATGACAAAGATTGTTACAGCTGCTGGTTTCAACTTCTCCTGTGCCGGGCTCTTCGCGGGTAAAGGTGCAACAGGAGGCTCAGGCCACACACATCCGATTGCGCCCGCTCTGCTTTGCCAGGTAGAGCGCCCGATCAGCCTTGCTCAATGCTTCCACAGGCTCGCTGCCCGCCTCGCCATCCCAGCGTGCCACCCCCAGCGAAACCGTCACCGCGCCCACCGGCGGCACGGGCGTATCCTGCACCGTCACCCGCAGCCGCTCGGCCACCACTGTCGCCACGTCCAGGCTGGCCCCCGGCAGCAGCATCAGGAATTCCTCGCCCCCGGTGCGGCACAGCAGGTCGCCCTCGCGGCAGCAGCGGCGCATCAACTCTGCCAGTCGGCGCAGCACCTGGTCGCCGACCTCATGCCCATGCTTGTCATTGACCTGTTTGAAATGGTCGATGTCCAGCACAATGGCGGCAAAGGCCCGGCCTTCGGCTTCCAGCAATGACAGGCTGAACTCCAGGCTGCGGCGGTTGCCCAGGCCGGTCAGCGGATCGGTCTGGGCGTCGCGGTTGAGCCGGCCGATGCGCTCCTGCAGCAGGTTCAGCCCGATCAGCAGGGCACGCTTGAGCTCGGCCGCCTCGAAGTACCAGGCCCGCACGCGGTGCAAGCGCTCGGCGGTGCCTGCACGGTCCATCGAGCGGGCACCGGCAGCCAGTTGCCACAGCGGCCGGGCGATGGTCATGGCCAGCCACCACAGCAACAGGCAGCCCACCAGCGCCAGAGGCGCAGAAGTGCCCACCACGTTGAGGATCAGGTGGTTCAGTGGCGTCACCGTCTGCGCCAGCGGTTGCTGCGCCACTACCCCCCAGCCGGCGCTGGGTACGGTGGCGAACCCGGCGAGCATTTCCACGCCCAGGCTGTTGGTGATTTGCCGAGTACCGTTGTCCAGCGTCGCCAACTGGTCGATCAGGGCGTTGCCCTCTACCACCGTGCCTACCCGTTCGTGATTGGGGTGGTACAGCAGGCGACGGTTGCGGTCGACCACATACAGGTACGAACCGTCCTTGTAGAAGTGTTCGCCCAGCAGGCTGTTGAGGATGTTGCGTTCACGCAGGTACAGGCTGCCGCCGACATAGCCCAGGTAGCGACCGTCGCTGTCGAACATGGGGTGTGAAAGCGCCACCACCAGGTTATCGGCCGCCGAAAGGTAGGGTGTGGAAACCAGCGGGCGGCGTTCGTGCAGTGCTTCCTGAGCGCCGGGCGACTGGACAAGGGTGCCAATCAGATGCCGCAGCGGGGCGGGGGATACGGCCCGCAGCACGCCGTTGGCATCGATGACGAAAGTGGAGTTGAAGGCCATGCTCTGGCCCAGTACACGGTCGGTTTCCCCCAGCAGCGCCGCGGCATCGCTTAGCTGCCGGCCTTGTACGCCGGCGCTGAACCTCAGCTGCTGCTGGGCGTTGCCGATGAATGTCTCGGTGATGCTGGCCAGCTTCATCGCATACACCCGGTTGGCTTCCAGGGCGTGGTCGATCAGCAGTTGGCGCTGCACCCGGTAGCTGGCGAAATAGCTGGCGCACAGCATGACCAGGGCGGTAAGGGCGCAGAGCACCAGAATGAGTGTGCGTAGATCCAGGCGCAATCCGTGCTTGGCGTGTGGCAATCCTGACCTCGATTGATTGAAAGTAGCGACGACCTTTCGCGCTAGGGGAAGTGGGGAACCGCGTTCAGGAACCAGCCCTGTCCAGCGCATTCAGCTCGTCTTCTACCTGCTGCATGCGTCGCTCGACCAGTGCCTGCACCTTGACGTCGCGGGCGGTCTCACGCATCAGGGCGGTGAGTTTTTCGCTCAGGCGCTTGCCCGCTTCGGTGTCTTCCAGCGCTCTGGCCTTGGCCGGGTCCTGGGTGGCAGCAACGATGGTGGCAAATTCGGCGTCGCTGAAGTTCTTTTCGCTGTACAGCCGGAACAGGTCCTGGCGCTGGTCCTCGACGGTCAGGTACTTGCGCAGTACACCCTGGATGGTGGCTTGCGACAGCTGCGGGTGAGTGCGGCCGAGCAGCGCGGCCATGCGCTCGATGTTATGGGTATAGGCCTCTTGCAGCGGCAACTGAGCGAGGATCTGGTCTTCACGAGAGGGTTTCTGGTCGCAGGCGGTGAGGGCGGCAGTCAGCAGCAGGGGCAACAGCAACGTCTGGAAGCGAGGCATGGCGTGGCCTGGTCGGGCAGTGAAGACGGCCGATTATACCGATGTCCGCCCGGCCACGACGAGCTTTGTGATTTGCCTTGAACGGCACACTGGGGTAGAACCTTGCCCTCCCACCACTGCCAACAGCCCCATGCCGAACTGGACCCTGCAACCTGTGGCGCGCGTCGCCATTGCCGAAGTCGTGGCGTTTGTCGATAGCGCACGCCGCGAGTTGTTCCCGATGCTTGCAAAAGCGCCATTGCCGCACGACCTTGCGCATTTTGCCGAGACTTACCTGGACGGTGCGGGGTGCTTCCTTGAGGCGCGTGATGCCGGGCGGCTGGTTGCGGTGATCGGCTACTTGCCCTATGACCACCGCTTCCCTCAGCTTGATTATCACGCTGAGCGGGTGGTCGAGGTGGTGCGCCTGTTCGTGTTGCCGGCCTACCGCAGGCATGGCCTGGCTGCCGCGTTGTTCGGCGCGTTGCGCGAGCGGGCGGAGCAGGCAGGTATCGACTGCCTGTACCTGCATACGCATCCGTTTCTGCCGGGTGCGATTGCGTTCTGGGAGCGGCAAGGGTTTGCCGTGGTGAATGTGGAGCAAGACCCGGTCTGGCAGACCACGCACATGCACTTGCGATTGCCCTGATCTGTGGGAAATTGCCTACAACGGCGCTTTGGGTGTGATCGACGCGTTCATATCCAGGCCGGTCCTGCTTGCTTACCTTCCCCTGTGCACGGCTTATTCACTGCACACGAGGGAGGCTCACGATGCCACACATGGCGCTGTACAAACTCAAACTGCTTGACGAATTCGAAGACCGCACTGGCCTGTGGACCTTCGGTGATTTCGAGAACAGGTTGATGGAACTGTGGCGTGGGGCGACGCGCCATGATGCCAAAGGTATTATCAACGCGGCGCACAACGAGCGGCGCTGGCCCAGGACGGTGAAGCGCTACTTGCTTACCCATTACCGGGCGTTTGGCAATGTCAGTTCGGAGCTGCAGCGCACGTTTGCCGAGGTGCTGGCCGCGATGAGTGAGCAGGAGCAAGCGCAGTGGGGGTTGCTGCCTGCGGGTAGCGCTGTTGCCTGATGGATCCTGGGGCCGCAAACCGCCGCCAGTCCAGGCAACCCGGTCTATCAGCCCCCCCCAGACAACGGCCACTCCACCGCCAAGCGTATCTGGTCGCCGTCCAGCTCCGCCTGCGCCGTGTTCCCCCGGTGCACGTTATGCCTCACCGAGAACGTCGTCCCCTTGGCCTTGCCACTTTGCACCACATACCTCGCCTCGAGGTCGCGTTCCCAATGCTTGCCACCCTTGCCATACCCCAGGTATGCATACCCGCCATTGGGGTCGACATGCGTGCCGTCGATATCGAACCCCCGCACATACAACGCCGTCAGGTTCAACCCCGGCACCCCATAGGCCCCCATGTTCAGGTCATAGCGTGCCTGCCAGGACTTCTCGTTCGGGGCGTTGAAGTCCGACATCTGCACGGCGTTGGCAATGAAGATTGCCCCTCGCGTCACGTAGTCGAACGGGGTGTTGCCGTCGACCTGTTGCCAGCCAAGGCTGAAACCGTGCGGCCCCTGGTTGTAGCGCGAGACCAGGCTCCAGGTGGTGTTGTCGATGCGCCCGGACAGCGCCTTGCCGGTGTCTGTGGTGCGGTACAGGTTGAGGTCCAGGCTGATGCTGCGTCGGTCATCCAGCGCGTGGCTGAGGGTGCTACCCAGGTAGTGCTGGTTCCAGCTGTCCTCGTAGCGCGAGGTGTACAGGCTGCCGCTGAAGGCTGCACCGGGGTTCCAGACCACGCCCGCCAAGTCAAAACTGTTGCCCTGCTTGCCGTTGGAGTAATTCACCACGAAGCCCTGGTCGTGGCTGGAGGCATTGCGGTCGGCGCTTTCGTTGAAGTGCCCGGCCACCAGCGTTAGCGTGTCCAAATCGTTGCTGGTGAGGAAGAACCCTGTGGCGGTTTCGGGCAGCAGGCGGCTGTCGGAAGAGCTGAACACCGGGGTTTTGACGCGTTGTTCGCCATAGGACAGTACAGTATTGGATACCCGCAACTTCAGCGCCGCGCCTGCGCGGCTGTATTCGTTTTTTGGATGCCCGTCGTTATCCATCCCCAGCAGGCGTGCTTTGCCCGCGCGCCCGCCGCCACTGTCGAGTTGTACGCCCAGATAGGCATGGGCATCGACGCCGACACCGATCAGGCCCTGAGTGAAGCCGGACTGAAATGTCCCCATCAAACCGTAGGCCCATTCCTCAGCCTTGCCATCACGTTCGCTGCGCGGTTTGTAGGCATTGCGCGCGGCACTGTTGCGCCCCCCGTGCCGGTAGTTGCGTTGGTCGAATACGCTGCGGTTGAGGATGCTCCAGCTGCTGTCTTCGACAAAACCGTTGCTTTGCGACTGAGCGGAGTCGGCCAGGGCAAAGGGCGACAACCCCAACAGTGGCAGCGCCAACAACAGCCGGTTCATCGCGCTGCCTCAAGCTTCTGCAACTGGGCTGCGAAGCGGGCTTGCGCCCGCGCAGGCAAGCTGGCTGGCAACTCGGTAGCCGGCGCGTCACCGACCTGAATCACCATCACCATGCCCATCGCCAGGTGCGGAATGCATTGGATGCCGTATACCCCCGGCACGCTGAAGGTCTGCTCGAACGGCTGGTTCAACTTGCTCTTGAAGGCCTCGGACCCCGCCGGTAGCAGGCCGGTCACGCTGGCCGCATTGTGCCCGTTCTGGGTGGGCAGAAAGCGCACCGTGTCGCCGGGGGCAATGCGCAGGTGGTCCGGCTCGTACACCATGGCGCCCTCGCTGCCGCGGTTGAGCATTTTCACTTCATGCACCTCGGCCAGTGCGGCCGGGGCAAGCAGGGCGCTGGCAAGCAGCAGGGCGACAGGGCGCAACAGCATCAGTGGAACTTCCTGGTTCAGGGGGCGCGAAAACGCAGGATGCGCGCGCCATCGAAGGGATCGGTGAGGTAGCGGGCATGCACGCCAAAGGTGCACAGCAGGCGCTCGGGGGTGAGGACTTCGAACGGTTTGCCAAGGGCGACCAGGCGGCCCTTGTCCAGTACCGCGACGCGGTCGCAGGTGAGTGCCTGGTTGAGATCGTGCAAGGCCACCAGCGTGGTCACGGGCAGGGCTTGAACCTGTTGCAGCAGGCTTAGCTGGTGCTGAATGTCCAGGTGGTTGGTCGGCTCGTCCAGCAACAGTACCTGTGGCCGTTGTGCCAGGGCGCGGGCGATGTGCACGCGCTGGCGCTCGCCACCCGACAGCGACCCCCACAGGCGTGCGCGCAGGTGCAGGGCGTCGAGGTCAGCCAGGGCCTGTTCGACGATGGTACGGTCCTCTCGAGAGAAGGGTGCCAATGCCGACAGCCAAGGTGTGCGGCCCAAGGCAACGGCGTCGAACACACGGATTGCGTCGAGGGTGTCAGCTTGTTGCTCGACCAGTGCCAGGGCCTGCGCAACCCGGCGGCGGGGCAGTTGTGCCAGCGGTTCGCCCAGCAGTTGCACGTTGCCACTGGCCGGCTTGCGCAGCCCGGCCAGCAACTTGAGCAGTGAGGACTTGCCGGAGCCGTTGGGGCCTACGATGCCCAGGGTTTCACCTGCTACAACGCTCAGCTCGATATCGCGCAGCACGGCAGTGCCGGCCAATTGCAGCCCTAGGCCCTGGCAACTCAGCGGCGCAAGCTGTACAGCTGTCATGACCGTCATGAGTGCCCTCGGCGGCTGACCAGAATAAGCGCGAAGACGGGCGCCCCGATCAGTGCGGTGACCACGCCCACGGGAATCACCTGGCCCGTGATCAAGGTGCGTGAGAGGACGTCGGCGGCAATCAGGAACAGTGCACCGCCCAGTGCGCTGGCGGGCAACAGGCGGCTGTGGCCTGGGCCGAGCAGCAGGCGCAGGGCATGCGGAATCACCAGCCCGACAAAACCGATGGCGCCGACGATGGACACCATCACGGCCGTCACCAGCGCTGTGCAACTGATCAGCAGTAGCTGGGTGCGCCGCACCGGGATGCCCAGCGATGCAGCCGAATCGGCGCCGAAGGTGAAGGCATCCAGTGCGCGGCGGTGCCACAGGCACACTACCAGGCCAAACAGCGCCACCGGTACGGCCAGCCACACCGATGGCCAGCGCACGCCGCTGAGATTGCCCAACAGCCAGAACAGGATGCCGCGTGCCTGTTCGGCGGTGGCCGACTTGGTGATGAGAAAGGCGGTGAGAGCGTTGAACAGTTGCGAGCCGGCGATACCGGCGAGGATCACCTGCGCGTTGTTGCTGCCAGGGCCGGCCGCGCGGGCCAGTACCAGCACCAGGGCGAACGCAGCCAGCGCCCCCATGAAGGCGCCCCCGGACATGCTCAGCGTCAGGCTACCCAGGCCCAGCAGGCCGACCAGCACTGCACCGGTCGAGGCGCCGGCCGACAACCCCAGCAGGTACGGCTCGGCCAGCGGGTTGCGCAACAGCGCCTGCAGAACCACACCGCAGGTGGCCAGGCCGGCACCGCAGGCTGCCGCGACCAGGGTGCGGGTCAGGCGGTAGTTCCAGACGATGCCGGCGTCGATCGGGTCAACCGGGTAGCCGGCCTGCCACAGCTGGTTGGCCAGCACCTGGCCGACCACGCTGGGCGACAGGTTGGTCTCACCAATGGCGGTGCCGGCCAGCAAGGCGGTCAGCAGTGCCGCCAGGGCAACGGCGATACAAGGTAGCAGGCGGCTCATCACTGGGGTGCTTTACCGCTGGCAAAGGCGGCGGACAGCGTCTGCAGGCCACGGAACAGGCGGATGCCGGCCTGCATGGCGTCGGCGTCGAGGACGATGATGCGATCGTGTTTCACCGCGTCCATGTTGCGGGTTACCGGGTCGTTGCGCAGAAACTCCAGCTTCTTCTGGTAGTCGTCGGCGGGGAAGCGGCGGCGGTCCATGCGGGCGATGATCAGCCAGGTGGGGTTGGCCTTGGCCAGGGTTTCCCAGCCTACGGTCGGCCACTCCTCGGTGGATTCGACCACGTTGCGAACGCCCAACGTGCGTAGCATGAAGTCCGCGACCCCTTGACGGCCCGCCACGTAAGGGTCGATGTCGAGGTCAGCGCTGGAGAACCAGAACAGTGCCGAGGTGGCAGACAGGTCCTTGCCGGCCAGTTGCGCCTTGGCGCTGTCCAGGCGGCCTTTCAGCTCGGCGTTCAACGCAGTGCCGCGGTCCTGCACATCGAAGATCTCGGCCAGCTGGCTGACGCTCTTGTAGATGCTGTTTACCTGAAACGCCTGCAGGCGGGTGCCGTCGGCGCCGACCAGGTTGTCTTTGCCTTCGCAGTCCGACGGCAGCAGGTAGGTGGGGATCTTCAGCTCATCGAACTGCTCGCGGGTGCCGACCACACCCTGGGCGCCGACCATCCATTCGAACTGCACGGTCACCAGCTGCGGGCGCTTGCCGACCACGGCCTCGAAGCTGGGGTCATTGTCGGCCAGGCGCGGCACCTTGTCGTTCTGCGCCTGGTACTCGGGCAGCACGTTGTTGAACCACAGCGAAGTGCCCGCCAGCTTGTCGCCAAGCCCGAGTGCGTAGAGTATCTCGGTGCCGGCCTGGCCGATGGTGACGGCGCGCTGCGGGGCCTGGGCGAAGGTCTGCGGTTTGCCGCAGTTCTCGACCGTGAGCGGGTAGTGGGTGGCGGCGGCCTGGGCCAGGCCAGTGAGGCCGAGGCCGGCGAGCAGGGTGGCGAAACGGGGCAGCATGCTGGGCGATCTCCTATCGGACAGTTCGGGTGAGGAACGCACGGACAGGCATCGCCGAGCCCCCGCCGAGGGCAGGGGCAACACTGATGGCCAATCCCGGACACCCCGCCGGTTGGTAAATGTAGGCCGGCAGGTCTCCTGACTGGTGCGTCATGGCCCGGCTCCGGCCTTCCCGGGTTGTGGCCCAGTGGCATCAATGGAGCAGGCTCGGCACCTACAGTTGCGGGGGCAGTTCCGTTTGGCCCGTATTGGCGGGCCTGGGATTCCCTATTAATTCCGTGGTGGAAACCGGCGGCCCGCATGGTAGACCATCGTGCCGCCGGGTGAAAACGCTTTTCAGAAGTACTTCAGCCAGGTGATGTCGCGGCGGCGCGCTTTCAGGCGAGCGAACCCGCGCACCGGCAGGTACAGCGAAACCGCCAGCACCACTGCACCCAGCCACACCGCCGCGATGCCGTCGAAGCCGAAGTAGTCGCCATGGTTGAGGCCGAACAGCGCCACGCAGGCCAGGTACAACAGCTTCAGCACGTACAGGTGCAACAGGTAGAAAAACATCGGTGCTGCGCCAAACACTGCCAGCGCGCTGACCCAGCGGGCCTGGCCGGCGCGCTCGAAGGCGCGCAGCAACAGCAGGCCGCAGCCCAGGGTCAAGGCCAGGAACAGCAGTGAAGGCGGGTACTTGGTGATGTTGAAGAAGCTCATCACGGTTTGTGTGAAGGTGGGGTAACCGCTCCACGGCGCCTCGCCGTAGCCGTTGAACATGCGCAACGCGACAAAGCCCAGCAACGCGATCAAACCCGCCAGCAGCAGGCGCTGCTGGCGCTGGCCAGCCGCACTGCCCCGGGCAAACCAGGGGCCCAGGCCATAACCCAGCGCGATGACGCCGATCCATGGCAGCACCGGGTAAGACGTGCGCAGGCGCAGGTTTTCGGAAAACTCAAGCCAGCCCCGGTCGTGCAGGATTGCCCATGGCACGTGCAGGGCTGACTCCACACCAAAGTGCAGGCCGTCGAGCAGGTTGTGGCCGGCAACGATGGCTGCGCCCAGGGCGAGCAGGGCAGCACGTGGCAGCCATACCAGCAGCGACAGGGCGATCATGCTGACGCCGATGGCCCAGATGACTTGCAGGTAGATGACGCTGGGGGGCAACTGAAAGGTCCAGGCGAAGTTGACCAGGGTGAATTCCAGCACCACCAGGAACAACCCGCGCTTGAACAGAAACGCCGAGACATCGCCGCGGCCTTGGTGCTTTTCGCCGTACAGCCAGGCCGACAGCCCGGTTAGCAGGACAAACACTGGCGCGCACAGGTGGGCCAGGGTCCGGCTGAAGAACAGCGACGGCTCTGTGGCTTCGATGGTCATCGGGTCGCTGACCTGTCGGTGCAGGAAGAACGTTTCGCGGACGTGGTCCAGAAGCATGAACAGGATCACCAGGCCGCGCAGGGCATCGATGCTTTGCAGGCGCTGGGTGATCAAGGAGGGCGTGGCGCTGGCGCTTGTCATGGAGGGTCGCTGATAGGAATTAATGTCATGTGAAACGTTATCTTATAACTAATCGATGAGAGGTTGGTAGAGGTTTTTGTGTTGCCTGTGCCGGTCTCTTCGCTGCGCAAGGCTGCTCCTACCGGTCGGTGGTGACTGGCAGGAGCAGCCTGGTGCTGCGAAGAGGCCGTTACAGGCAACTCAGGTCAGAAGGTGTAATCAACCGTCGCAAAGTACGATCGTGGCATCCCCATCAACCACTGCTGCCCACTGAACGCCGACTGCACATATTCACGATCAGACAGGTTGTTCAACTGCAACCCCAACTTCACATCCGGCAGCACCTGCCAGGCGATGTTGGCATCGACCACGGCGTAGCCGGGGGCACGTTGGGAATTGGCAGTATCGGCATAACGCTCATCCACGTAGCGCACACCCATGCCGGCCTCTACCTGCTGGCCGAAGCCTTTGCTCAGCCACAGGTTGGCGGTACGCCGTGGCACGTTGGCCGGCCGGTTGCCGGCACGGTCCTGCGCTACACCGCCGACCATCTCGTCGAAATCGTCATACCTGGCGCGTACCAGCGACGCATTGGCCGACACCTGCCACTGATGCGCCAGTGCCAGTTCCAGGGTTGCCTCAAGGCCATCTGACGTCTGCTGCCCAGCCTGTTGTTTCTCGTGGGTGATCGGGTCGTCCACCAGCAGCTTCTTTTTGACGATGTGGTAGGCGGCCAGCGTCCATTCGCCACGGCCGTCCCAGAAGCGCTGCTTGAGGCCAACCTCGGTCTGTTTCGCCTCGGTCAGGTCATAGTGCATCTGGGTGGGGCTGAGGCTGATGAGGTTGTTGACCCCCTCCTGGCTGGTGGAGTACTGCCCGTACAGCGCCAAGTCATCGGTGACTGCGAACACCAGCCCGGCGCGCCAGTTACCACCTTGCAGGCTGCGGTCGCTGCGGCTGTCGTTGGTCAGGTTGGTGCGGTCGATGTGGTTCTGGTCGCGGCGCACCCCAGTGACCAGCGACAGCCGGTCGCTCAGTTGCAAGCGGTTCTCGACGAACAGAGCGAAGGTGTGGGTGCTGGACAAGGTTTGCGGGCGCAGCGGCGAGGCGCTGTGGAACCCGCCCGGTTCTGGCTGCCATGGGTCGATGTAGTCACCGCCCACATCGTTGTAGGGCGCATTGCTGTCGACGTTGAAGCGGACCTTGTTGTATTCCGCGCCGACCACGGTCTTGCTGGCCAGGCTGAACAGCCTGTGGTCAAAGGTGAAGGTCTGGCGGTCGCCGAACTGTTCCTGGTTGTGCTTGATCTCCAGGTAGCTGCCGCGCTGCAATTGCTGGCGCTCGGCGTCCCAGCTGTAGTCTTCGGCATTGCGCCAGTGGCGGCGGCTTTTGATGTAGTACAGCTGGTTGCTGGCGCTGACGTGGTCGTTCAGCGTCCAGTCCGTGGTCAGCCGGGTCCACTCATCGACGTAGTGCTGCACGTCGTTCTGCACGTTGTAGTTTTTCTTGCGCAGGCTGCTGCGGTAGTGGCCGTCGATCAGCGGGGTGCCGTAGTAGTTGGCAGGCTCTGCATCACCACGGTCGTGGGCAAGGGTGAAACTGAGGTCGTCACTGGCATCGAAACGCAGCGCGGCACTCAGGGCCAGGCTGCGCGATGTGGTGCGGTCGACCCAGCCGTTGCCGGCCTGCTGGTTAAGGGTCAGGCGATAGCTAAGGCGCTCGCTGAGGCTGCCGCCGCTGTCCAGGCCGAGCTGCTGGCGGTCCCACGAGCCGTAGCCCAGGCGCAGGTGGTTGCGCACCTCGCCGGCAAACGGTTTTTTCGGGATCACGTTGATCACCGCGCCGGTGGCGCCTTCGCCATGCAGAACCGAAGCCGGGCCGCGAATGACATCGATACGCTCGACCATCCACGGGTCGACCGGGAACGTCTGGGTGCCGGCACCGGTGTACAGGCCTGCGCCGTCGAACAGGGTCATCACCGAACTGTGACCGGCAAAGCCGCGGGCGGACAGGCCTGTGCCGCCGTCGCCGGGGGAGCCGACGAAGGTGATGCCCGGCGACCGCGTCACCGCATCCTGCACGGTGAGGTTGTTGCGCTGCTGAATCTGCTCGGCGCTGATGCTGCTGGTGCTGGCCGGTGTTTCCAGGGCACTGAGGCCGAGGCGCGAGCCTGCCTGGGTCGGCGTGGCCAGGTCGAGGGTGCGGCTGTCGAGGGTGTCGGTGATGGCCGTGGAAGGCAAGGCCAAGGGCTGCTGGTCATGGCCATCGGCCAGGGCCGGGAGGGCGACGGCCAGGCAGGCCGCCAGGGGGTGAAGCTTGAACATACGGGACATGTCGTTCCACTGCTGCAGGAATGAATGGATCCCGGTGGAAAACACGCAAAGGCGAACCATGCAGGCAGGCGCGCGCACGGATTCCGGCCTGCGCCCGCCCACCGCGGGTTGCCAAGTGAAGCTCCAGGCCGGTCTCCGGGCTTGCGAGGGGCATGAAACCTTCACCTTCCCATGCACGTGCACAGTGGTATCTCGAAGGGTTCACTCGCTTACCGTTGCGGGGGCAGCGCCGGACTTGTCATGGGTAACATGACGCACCGGCTTCCCGTTTCACCCTGCGCGCGGCGGCGAAGGGCACCTGAAACTGGCGCGCATCTGACCACTGAAAGGCTAAGGCGTCAAATGTTGGCGTGCCATGAATACGCCGATAAAACACAGGGTTGCGTGTTTTTACTGATTTTTTTTCGAACTTTTCGTGTGGCGTTTGTCTCGAACCGCACGTTCGTCTTTCGTTACCAAGTCATGGAGACTTTACGCATGCCTGCTCGTCATCTGTTGCGCCACACCTGCCTGCTCGCCTTGATCGCCGCACCGCTGGCCGCCACCGCCGCACCCAGCACCGACCCGCTGTTCACCATCGGTCTGCAGGGCGCCTACGACAAGTTCAAGTTCGAAGGTGGCAGTGAAAGCGACAAGGAACACATGGGCCAGGGCGGTGTGTTCGCCACCTTCGGCAACAAGCTGACAGCCGAATCCGGTTTCATCTACCAAATCGGCGCCGAAGCCAAATACGGCAAGAAGAACGACAACAAGCTCAAGGAAGCCCAGGCTGACCTGGACCTTGGCTGGCGTGCGGCGCTGGACGCTCGCAACTTCGTCGATGTGACCGTGGGCGGCGGCTACAGCTGGTCGCGCTTCGAGCCGGAAATCAACGACCTTGATACCAAGCTCACCGTGAAGTCGCCCTTTGCCAAGGCGGCGCTGGGCTACAACCACCAGTTCGACGCCTCGACCCTGCGGGTGGAAGTGGGCGCGCGCCACACCCTGGACGGCCGTGCGCGGCTGAAAGTGGACGACTTTGGCAGCGACACGGTCGACCTCAAAGACCGCACCAACCCGTACGCCGAAGTGACGTTGCTGATGAACCAGCAGGGCGCTTTGCCGGTGCAGGCCGGGGTGTACTACACCCGCACCGAATACAAGCTGGACGAAGATTCGCCAGTGGCAGACAACACCAAGCTCAAGCGTGACGAGTTTGGTGTAAAGGTGGGCTTGGCGTTCTGAAGCTGAGCGTTTAGCAGGCCCGGCCTCTTCGCGGGTGAACCCGCTCCCACAAGGACCGCACAGCCTTTAGATGCTGCGCAGTACTTGTGGGAGCGGGCAAGCCCGCGAAGGGGCCGAACCTGCAAGAGAGGTCAGCGCCCGCGACGCCGCGACACCCGTGCCTCGATGTTCTTGCGCCCGATCAGCAGCGGTGGTTTCTCCACCACCGGCTCCTCTGCCAGCCACTTGTACATCACCAGGCAGTCCACCAGCCCAAGGCGGGCATGGCGGTAAGCCTTGGGCAAGCGGCCGACCGTTTCAAATCCCAGCCTGTGCCACAGTGCCACCGCAACTTCATTGCTGGCCACTACCGAGTTGAACTGCAGGGCCAGAAAGCCCTCCTGGCGCGCCAGCTTCTGCGAGTGCTCGCACATCAGGCGTGCCACACCTCGGCCGCGTGCCTGTTCGCACACCATATAGCCGCAATTGCCCACGTGCGCGCCAGGCCCGGCGGCATTGGCCTTAAGATAATAAGAACCCAGCAGCTCGCCATCTTCTTCGGCCAGCAGCGTGTGCAATGGCAGCTCCAGCCACAGCTGGCGGGCCTGATCGATGCTCAGCTCGGGGTCAAAGGCGTAGGTTTCACGGGCCTGGACAATGGCCTGGAAGGTGGGCCAGAAGCGCTCGAAGTCTTCGGCTGTCATAGGGCGAACGTGGATCATGCGGGCTCCTGCAAGGGCTGGGCCGCCAAGTCTGTGGGGCGCGGCGCCGTCGCGCAAGGGCGACGACGCCGTTTGTGCCTAGCCGTTGGCCTTGCCCACCGCATCCATGGCTCGCGCCGAGTACACCAGCGCAGCACCGGCGTTCATCGCCACGGCGACGCCGAGGGCTTCGGCAATTTCCTCGCGGCTGGCCCCGTGCTTGACCGCCTGCTGCGAATGCACGGCGATGCAGCCGTCGCAACGGGTGGTCACGGCCACGGCCAGTGAGATCAACTCACGCGTCTTGGCGTCGAGGTGGTTGGTCTTGGCCCCTGCACCGCTGGCGGTCATGTAACCGGCCACGGTGTCGGGGGAGAGTTGCTTGAGATCGCCGATGCCGGCCATCAACTGCTTACGGTAGGCGTCCCAGTCCATCATGCTCATCGTCTTCACCTTGTGGTGGTTGCGAGTGGAGCTTTCAGGCTAGTCGAAGAGTGACACCTGCGAGGCTTGTACTTTGGTGGGTGTGCAGCAGCACTTGTGGGCGCGTTGAGCCTTCAAATGTAGATGAACACCAGCACCAGCGCTGCAACCACCGCCCATTTTTCCACGTAGTAGCGCAGGCGGTTGCGCTTCTTCAGCGCTTTGCCGCGTTCACGGATCTTGTAGATGCGGGTGAACAACCGGTTGATACCGCCGGTCTTGTCGCCGGCACCGTTGGGCGCGGCGGCGGCGGCCATGACGTTGCGGCTGAACCAGCGGTTGAACGCAGTGGCCCAGCGGTACTTGAGCGGGCGCTCGACGTCACAGAACAGGATGATGCGGTTGTGCTCGGTCGTGTTCGCCGCGTAGTGGATGTAGGTCTCGTCGAAGATCACGCCCTCGCCATCGCGCCATGAGTATTTCTCGCCGTCCACGTCGATGTAGCAACCGTCATCGTTCGGCGTGTCCAGGCCCAGGTGATAGCGGTACGAGCCGGCATATGGGTCACGGTGGCGCACCAGCTTGGCGCCCGGCGGCAGGGTAGCGAACATGGCAGCCTTGACCGTGCCGATGCTTTGCAGCAGTTCGGTGGTGCGTGGGCAGAGGGCCATCGCCGAAGGGTGGCTTTCGCCGTACCACTTCAGGTAGAAGCGCTTCCAGCCAGTCTTGAAAAACGAGTTGAAACCGACGTCATCGTAGTTCTCGGACTTCTTGATTTCGCCCACGTGCAGCAACTGGCGGCCTTCCTCGCGGATTTCCTGCCAGTGGTCTTGCAGCGGCTTCAGTTCGGGGAAGGCTTCGACCGGCAAGTATGGCTTGGCCGGGAGCTTGGAAAACAGGTACAGGAAACTGTTGACCGGGGCGAGGAAGCTGGAGTGGTCGCCCAGCTGGCGAGTCAATTTGTGGCGAACCCGACCGCGCAGGTGCACGTAGGCAATCGAGAGGGCGAAGATAAGTACGAGTGCAATTTTCATGGACGTTTACTTGTCGAAAAATGGCCATGCGTCATGGCATAAGCTCGCCAGCATAAACAATCATGGGGGTAGTTTGTACTTATTGTTACGAAACACCGGGGCGACATTGGTGTAATGCCCTACAGTCTTGCGCAAACGTTTCATGTCAGGGAGTTGGTATGGTTCAGGATATACGCCCCAGCGGTAGCCCGTTCAAACGGCTGTTCTTCGCCTTGCCGGTCAGCGATGCCCAGCGCCATGCCTTGGCTCAGTGGCGCCGGGCGCTGAACCTGCGCAGCGGCAAACCCGTCCCCGCGGCCAACTTCCATGTCACGCTGTTGTTCCTCGGCGATGTGGATACCGCACAGGTGCCGGCGATCTGTGCGGCAGTCGATCAACTGACGTTGCCAACCCTGGCACCGCGGCTGTTGCTTGACCGTTTGCAGGTGTGGCAGCGGGCCGGCGCGTTGGTGCTGGAGGCACAGCAGACACCGCCGGCCCTGTTGCAACTGGTGTATGGCTTGCAGCAGGCACTGCTGCCGTTGGGGGTGGAGGCGGCCAACCGTGAGTATCGGCCGCACTTGACCCTGTCCAGGGATTACCACGGGCAACCACCCGAGGCCAGCAGCGCGCCGGAGTTCTACCTCAGCGCGCGCCACTTCACGCTCTACGAGTCGCGCAAGGGCGCCTACTGGCCCTTGGCGCAGTGGCCGCTGGCAGACTGACCCGGGGTCAGCGTTGCGTGGCTCGCCATAGTTGTTGCTGCCATTGAGCTGGTTGAAGCCTGCAACCCAGTACTTCTTGTCGAACAGGTGGCGTGCCCAACCGAGGCTGCCGCTACTTGAGTAGCCGCCCTGTGCCAGTTCAGGCTGCGGCCTGGCAATCTGCAAACAGTTTTTTGCCCAAGGCGTGTGCATGGTGCAAGTGGGGAAGCTGGTCAGGCCCTTCGCTGTCATCCAGCAAGGTGGAACTGAGTACCTCGGCGCCGCAATAGTCGAAGATGCCGTGCTCGATCTGCACGCGCATCGCCTCGCCATAGCCGTGCCGTTCGAAGGTGCCTGTATCGGCACCCGCAACGCCGATCAGGTGAACCTTCATGCCACGCAATTTCTTCACCGTGGCGCCTTCTTCATAGTCGAACGCCCAGCCATTGCTGAATACCCGTTCGACCCAGCCCTTGAGCAGGGTCGGCAGTGACCACCAGTAGACCGGATAGACCAGCACCAGGGCATCGGCGCGCTCGATGCGTGCCTGCTCGTTGAGTACATCAGCCGGCGGTGCTGCCAGCCGGCGGTGCACGGCATGGTCTGCCAGGCTGAAGCGGGGGTCGAAGCCTTCGCTGGCCAGGTCGGCGATTTCGCTGCTGTGGCCGACGCTGGCCAGGCCGTCGGCAACCTGCCGGGCCAGCGCGTGGGTGAGGGATTGCGGGTCATGGTGACCGACGACGATCAGAGCGTGCATGGTGGCTCTCCATTCAACGGTGCAGGGTAGCCTGAAGCGTTATATACTCCAGGTAAGTTACGTTTAGTAAGTTACTTTTGGTAGGTAATCGATGTCAAGCAACGATCAAGCCCGTTCCCGCAAGCGCCTGAGCCGCGACGACCGACGCAGGCAGTTGCTGGACATGGCCTGGCAATTGGTTCGGGAGGAGGGTACCGATGCCTTGAGCCTGGGCCGCCTGGCTGAACAGGCGGGGGTAACCAAGCCGGTGGTCTATGACCATTTCGAGACCCGCAACGGGCTGCTGGTGGCGCTGTACCAGGAATACGATGCGCGTCAGTCGCAGATGCTGGCGCAAGCCTTGGCCAGCTGTGAAGCCAGCTTGGCCAGCCGCGCCCGGGTGATTGCCGAGGCCTACGTGGACTGCGTGATGAGCCAGGGCCGGGAGATACCCGGGGTGTCGGCAGCGCTGGCCGGGTCGCCGGAACTGGAGGCGCTGAAACGGGCGTACGAGCAGCCGTTCCTGGACAAGTGCCGCGAAGCCTTGGCCGGGTTTTCGCCCAGCGGCAATGTAGGGGTTGCCGGCATGCGCCTGCTGGTCGGGGCAGCGGATGCGCTGTCCCAGGCGGCTGCAGCAGGGGAACTGGAGGCCGGGCAGGCCAAGGCTGAGCTCAAGGCCGCCATTATCGCCATGGTCGAACGGCAAACATGAAGCGCATGCGACCATTGTGTGTGGGCGCACCCGCGAACACCGGCATAGCCGGTGCCATCCACCGCGTTGTCTGCTTCGCGGGCGCGCCCGCTCCCACAGTGATCGAGCATGCTTGATAACTGGCTTCGCTACACAGGCAAGCTCTGATAGGGCTGTTCATCCCCCGGGCTGCGCTCGAACTGGCGCTTGTACTCGCGGCTGAACTGCGAGGTGCTCTGGTAACCCACCCGGTGCGCTGTTTGCGCCACCCCCAGGCCTTCACCGATCAGCATCTGCTGCGCCTTGAGTAGCCGCAAGCGCTTGAGGTACTGCATCGGTGCCATGTCGGTGCAGCGCTTGAAGTGTTCATGGAAGGTCGAAACGCTCATGTTGGCCCGCGCGGCCAGTGCCTCCACGCTCAGCGGCTCGGCGTAGTGCTCGCGCAGGTGGGCGAGGGCGGCGCCGATGCGGGCAAAATGCCCCTGTTGCTCCACCAGTGCTCGCAACACACCGGCCTGCGGGCCGCGCAGCGCGGTATACAGCACCTCACGTACGCGCGCCGGGCCCAGCACCTTGGCATCAAGCGGGTCCTGCAGGCAGTGCAGCAGCCGTTCCACACTGTCACGCATTGGCGCATCCAGTGCCGCCGAGGTCATCGATTGCGGTGTTTGCGCCTGTACTGCAGCGTCCGGCACCAGGCCCATGCTCTGCACCAGTTCACCCAGCACGCCACGGTCGATGTCCACCGCCACGCCCAGCAATGGCGCGTCAGGGGTGGCGAAGGTTTCGCACATGAACGGCACCGACAACGCCTGCACCAGGTAATGCCCGGCGCCGTACTCCAGGGTGCGCGGCCCCAGGCGCGCCAGCTTGCTGCCCTGGGCCAGGATCATCAGGCTGGGTTCGTAGATCTGCGGGCTGCTGGCCACATAGTGGTCCCAGCTCAGCACCTGTACCTGGGGCAGGTGCGTGGGCACAAAGCCCGGGCGCGTGGCGAGGCTGCGGATCAGCGTACAGAGTGGCGAATTGGCGTCGACGTGGCGGGTCAGTTGCATGTTAAACCAAGGGCAGAGGATCAGACAGCTTAATCATCGCAGATTAAGGGGATGGCGCGAGTTATCAGATGGCATCTTCGGATAATCAGGCATGGATGCCGGAGAATCTGCCGTGGGCGTGACGCGGTTGGACGCGCAAAATGCGTCGCCTGAATCGTTTCACTTCCCTGCGAGGACCTGCATGTATACCGCCATCGGTTACGCCGCCCAAACCCCTTCCAGCCCTCTGGCCCCCATGACCTTCAAGCGCCGCAGCCCGCGCCCGGACGACGTCGCAATCGACATCCTGTACTGCGGCGTATGCCACTCCGACATCCACCAGGCACGCAACGAATGGGGCATTGCCGTGTACCCGCTGATGCCTGGCCACGAGATCATTGGCCGGGTCACGGCGGTGGGCGCCAAGGTCACCGCGCACAAGGTGGGTGACCTGGTTGGCGTCGGCTGCATGGTCGACGCGTGCCGCCATTGCGAAGCCTGCGCCAAGGACCTGGAGCAATACTGCTCGGAAGGCCCGACCATGACCTACGCCACCCCGGACCGGGTCGACGGCAGCAACACCATGGGCGGTTACTCCAGCAGCATCGTGGTCAGCGAGCACTTCGTGCTGCGCATCCCGGCCGGCATGGACCTGCCCAGCGCCGCACCTATCCTGTGCGCCGGCATTACCACCTATTCGCCGCTCAAGCATCACGGCGTCGGTCCGGGCCACAAGGTTGGCATCCTCGGCATGGGCGGGCTGGGCCACATGGGCATCAAGCTGGCCAAGGCTCTGGGTGCGGAAGTGACCCTGTTCACTCGCTCCCAGGCCAAGGCGGAGGAAGCCCGTCGCCAGGGTGCCGACCATGTGATCGTGTCCACCGACCCCGAGCAGATGCAGGCTGCAGCTGGTCGTTTCGATTTCCTGCTCGATACCATTCCGGTGCAACACGACCTCAACCCGTACCTGGAAACGCTGAAGTTCGATGGTGTGCACATCCTGGTTGGCCTGATCGAACCGATCGACCCGCCCGTGCATGCGGCCAACCTGGTGTTGAAGCGCCGGGTGCTGGCGGGGTCGTTGATCGGTGGCATCGCCGAGACCCAGGAAGTGCTGGACTTCTGCGCCGAGCACGACATCCGCTGCGATATCGAGATGCTGGATATCCGTAACATCAACCAGGCGTATGAGCGGATGATCGCCGGTGATGTCAAGTACCGGTTCGTGATCGACATGGCCACGTTGCAAGGCTGATTGATCGGCTGCCTGTCCTGGCCTCTTCGCGGGGAAACCCGCTCCCACAGTTGCACCACGGCATTCACGCTATGTGCGGTCCCGTGGGAGCGGGTTCACCCTCGAAGGGGCCAGTACAGGCTGCAACAAATCCTGGTTCTGTTACCAGACCATCGCCTTGTCCCACCCCCGCCAGAACAACCACCGCCGCACCTCGCCATGTGCCCCGGTGCCGATCTGCCATTCAGGCCGCCCGTTATCCAGCGCAATTACCGACACCACCCCCGCGTGGCTAGCCGCCACCAGCGTTTGCCCGTCGGCGCTGATATCCATCGCACTGATGGTCGAGCCCAGGTAATGCTGCCAGTGTTCCGTACCGTCCTCGCCAAACGCCCGCAGGTAGCCATAGGCATCCCCCACAATGTACTCGCCATTACGCGCTACGCCGGCGTATACCCGCGCGCCATCCTGCAGCAGTGGGGTACGTGGGTCCTGGCTGTAGTAGTCGGTTTCCAGCCCCGGCAAATCGGCGACGTTTACCCCCAACGTGGCGCCGCTGTAGAAATGACAGGCATTGAGGGCCAGGTGGTCACCCGCGCGGTTGAACAACGCAAAGTGCGGGTACTCGCTGCCAGGGCCGATGTCCGCCAGCAGCCTGAGTTGCGCGTCCAGCACCAGGTGCCGGCTGCCTTGCTCACCCACCACGATCAGCCGGCCATCCGCCGACACCGCGCCATGCTCCATGCTCAGCCCCAGGCTGATGTCGTCCGGGTCGGTGCCTTCGGCCAATTCATCGAGCACGCGTGTCTGCTGTGGCAGCAGGCGAGTCGCACCCTCGGTGGACAGCACGAAGATACCTTCGGCACTCACCAGCAGCACGCGTTGGCCATCCGGGAAGGGGATCAGCGCGGTCGGGGTGGGCGGCAGGTCGAACGGTTCGAACGGGTAACCTGGCGGCAACCCCTCCAGCCCGGTTGGCCAGGCCAGGCGCTGCACGTGTGGGCCGCCCCAGCCATCGGTCACACGCACGCCTTCGGCGTTGGCCAGGGCGAAGTAGCGACGGGCCGGGCAGCGGCCAAAGTGTTCGATACCGATGACCGGGGTTACCTCTTGGTGGCCGATACGCACCACATGGCCCTTGTCGTAAGGCATGCCGATGCGTGCCAGCAGGCTGCCATCCTCCAGCAGCAGGACATTGCTGATGCCTTGGCCGTGGTCTTCGAGCAACGGTACCAGGGGGTGGTGCGCAGGTGGCCAGGCTTCGCGGAAGGCTCGACGCTGTTGTTCGTCGGCGCCAGGGTGATTGGCTGCCTGCAGGGCTGTCAGCCAGGCGTCCAGCAGGTGCCCGGTGGCTGGCGCCTGCGGCTCTTCAAGATTGTCCCAGCCTTGCGCACGGCCCTGCGCGACGTATTCGTTGACGCCCTGGGCATAGGCAATGACTGCCTGCTGCCACTGCTGCTGGGGGTGCTGCTTGTCCATGAGCGGATCGGGCTCCTTGTTGCACACGCGTTTCACACAAAGCGCGCATGGTACTCCTTCTGCCTGCCTTGCGGTTGTGAGGCCCCGGGTTGACGCGTACCATGCCGTGCATTCCTATCAATAACAGCGCGTACGTCGGCACCCCTGCAAGCGGGTGGCTGGCGTGCGAACTGTTGCCTTGTCTGCGGAGAAGCGTTTTCCACCCATGAACGGACCCATACCCACCCACATGCCGCCCACGGCCGGCAGCGGCAGCTGGCTGAGCGTCATCGCCCTGGCCCTGGCGGCCTTCATCTTCAACACCACCGAGTTCGTCCCGGTGGCGTTGCTCAGTGACATTGGCCGCAGCTTCGACATGAGCACCGCCCAGGTCGGGCTGATGCTGACCATCTATGCCTGGGTGGTGGCGCTGGCCTCGCTGCCGATGATGCTGCTGACCCGCAACATCGAACGGCGGCGCCTGCTGTTGTTCGTGTTCCTGGTGTTCATCGTCAGCCACTTGCTGTCGTGGCTGTCGCAGAGCTTTGCCATGCTGCTGGTCAGCCGTATCGGCATCGCCCTGTCGCATGCGGTGTTCTGGGCCATTACCGCCTCGTTGGCAGTACGCGTGGCGCCACCTGGCCAGCAGGCCAAGGCGCTGGGCCTGCTGGCCACCGGTACCACCCTGGCCATGGTTTTGGGCATTCCGTTGGGTCGCGTGGTGGGCGAGGCGCTGGGCTGGCGTGTGACCTTCCTTAGCATTGCCGGGGTCGCGCTGGCCACCATGCTGTGCCTGATGAAGTCGCTGCCGCTGCTGCCCAGCCAGAACTCGGGCTCGTTGCGCAGCCTGCCAATCCTGTTCAAGCGCCCGGCGCTGGTGATTACCTACCTGCTGGTGACGCTGGTGATTACCGCTCAGTTCACCGCCTATAGCTATATCGAACCGTTTGCCCTGCACGTGGCGCAGATTGGCGGTGAGCGCACCACGCTGTTGTTGTTGCTGTTCGGCGGTGCCGGGGTATTCGGTTCATTGCTGTTCAGCCGCTACAGTGACCGTTTCCCCCATGGCTTCCTGGTAGGCTCGATCGGCTTGCTCGCCGCATGCCTGTTGCTGATGTTGCCGCTGTCGGGCAATTTCTACGCGTTCGCGGCGCTGAGCATGTTCTGGGGTGTGGCGATCCTCAGCTTCAGCCTGTCGCTGCAGTCCAAGACGTTGAAGCTGGCATCCGATGCCACCGATGTGGCCATGGCGCTGTTCTCGGGTATCTACAACATCGGGATTGGGGGCGGTGCGCTGCTGGGCAGTATTGTCAGCAGCCAGATGGATGTGGCGGATATCGGCCTGGTGGGCGGTAGCGTGGCGGTGGTCGGGCTGGTAATGGCTGTTGCCAGCACCCGGCGCTACCGCGAGGCGCTGACGCACTGACCCAATGGCCAGCGGGCTTTTTGTAGGAGCGGCCTTGTGCCGCGA
>NZ_JBWKXT010000041.1:0-33252 GCF_059423245.1 Pseudomonas sp. GW460-LB5 | reverse complement strand
CAAAGCGCCCCCGGCAATGTCTGCGGCGAAGCTGACATCTTGGGGCCGCTGCGCGCCCCGATCGCGACACAAGGCCGCTCCTGCAGGTGCCCCGTAGACCCGAGGGGACACCGCTTGATCTTCAAGCCAGCACGGCAGCCCAGGCAGAAATCAACAGCACCCCCGCCAACACCTGGTTGAACAGCTGCAACCGCCGCGGTGCCTGCAACCACCTGGCGCTCCCCACCCCCAGCACCGCCCAGGCTGCCATGCACGGCAGGGCGATCAGCAAAAATACCAGCGCCAGTTGCCACACCGGCAATGACGGCGCTGCAAATACCCCGACCACCGCCACAGCCATCAGCCACACCTTGGGGTTCACCACCTGCAACGATGCGGCGCTGAAAGCACTGAGCCCTTGCGCGGTGGCCGCTTGCAAGGGGGTGGCGGCACTGCGCAGCATCTTCCACGCCAGCCAGCTTAGCCACAACACGCCGGCCCAGCTCATCAGCTGTTGGGCCAAGGGGTGACGCAGGAGCAGCTCACCCAGCCCTAGACCGACCATCAACACGATTGCCGCTGCCGCGCCACAGGCCGCCACGATTGGCACCAGGCTCGCGCGCAAACCTGCGCGCGCGCCATGGGCCAGGATCAGCAGGTTGGTCGGCCCCGGGCTGATGCTGGCCACCAGGGCGAACAGAATGAAAGGCAACAACGACTGCGACATGGTTCATGGCTCCGGAAAATCGAAGCACCATGCTCGCTGCCTTCAGGGGTTCAGTCTGGAAGGTTTGAGCAGCGCCTGCGGTAGTCGGCAGGGGTCAGCCGGTAGGCCCGACGGAACCAGCGCCCCAGGTGGCTCTGGTCGGCGAAGCCCAAGGCCACGGCCACATCGGCAGGCGTCTGGCCCTGGGCGAGCAGGCGCCGTGCCCGGGCCAGGCGCAGCTGGATCAGGTAGGCATGCGGTGCAATGCCGAACGCGGCCTTGAATGCACGGGTCAGGCGAAAACGGTCGATGCCACAGGCCTGGGCCAGGTCTTCCAGGCCGACGTCGCGCTCCAGGTGGGCGTGCAGGTAATCACGCGCGCGCTGCGCGCTCAGCGGCAGGCGCGGGTCGGGGTTGATGCGTCGGCGCCAGTGCATGTGGCGGGTCAGACAGGCCAGCAGGTCGTCCATGGCCGTTTGCCGCACGATGCGCAAGTCCCGGTCGTGCACGGTGCAGAAGGCGAGGGCGGTGGCCCGCGCCAGGCGCTCATCGTGGCACAGGGTATCGGCAAAACTGGGCAGGCTGTCGCCCGGTATGTGCTCGAACAGCGAACGCAGCTGTTGGTCTAGCCAAGCGGGCTGCAGGTACAGCGTGGAATAGGTGAAGCCTTCTTCGGTGGGCGCCAGCCCATCGTGGATGTCGCCAGGCTCGAGCAAGAATACCTGCCCCGGCGTGCTGCGATGGCGCACCCGACGGCAGTTGAACTGCTGCACGCCCTGCTCGGTCACGCCGACCAGAAAGCTGTCGTGCCAGTGCGGGTCGTAGGCATGTCCGACGAAATGCGCCCGGACCGATTCGATGCCGGTATCGGCGTCTTGCTTGAGGTCGATCCAGTTGCTCATGAACGTGTGCCGTTGGGGTAAATGGCTACCTTAGCGCAACCCCCCGGCTCAGTCTGGAACGATTGTGCAGCCGTTGGTCAGTGCCCGATCACGCAGGGCCTCGAAGCGCTCGCGCAGCCACAGGTGCAATTGCGAAACTGCCGGTGTGAGCTGCTTGCGATGCGGGCAGACCAAGGTGACCGGGGTAGGTTCGCCGAGCAGTTCGGGCAGGACGATTTCCAGTTCACCGGCCGCAATGTTGGCGCTGACATCCAGCCACGACTTGTAGACGATGCCTTCGCCTTGAATGGCCAGGCGACGGATGACGTCGGCATCGTCACTGACCAGCGGCCCGCGCACCTGCACGGTACGGTTGCCCAGCTGCCACTTGTCGTATACCCGGTTGTGCTGCATGTACAGCAGGCAGGCGTGTTGCTGCAGGGCGTCGGGGCTGAGCGGGCGGCCGTGGCGGGCCAGGTAGTCGGGCGATGCGACCAGCACTCTGCGGTTCCAGTCGGCCAATGGCAGAGCGATGTAGTTGGCATCCTGGTTCAGGCCATAGCGGATGGCCACATCCACCGGGTCGCGGTTGAGGTCGGCAATCTGGTCGGACAGGAAGAAACGCAGTTGCAATGCCGGGTGCTCGCGGCGAAAAGCGCTGAGCCAGGGCAGCAACATGTTGCGGCCCATGTCGGAAGGTGCCGACACCTGCAGGGTGCCGCGCAGGGTATTGGGGTTGCCATGCAGGTCTTCATGGCCCTGGCGCAAGCTCTCCAGCACATTCAGCGCGGTGGGCAGGTAGCGCTCGCCCTCGGCGGTCAGGCGCAGGCTGCGCGTGGTGCGGGCGAACAGGCGTACATCCAGGTCGCGCTCCAGGCGCTTGATTGCTGCGGCCACCTGGCCCGGCAGCAGGCCGGCTTCATGGGCGGCGGCTGTGAAGCTGCCCAGTACGCTGCTGCGGGCAAACAGTTCGAGGTCGGCAATACGCAGCATGTTGCATTTTCACTCCGTGGATGAAAGTGTTGCTGCATTGTGCCGGTTTTTCTTTTGTACTGGAAAGATAAGATACACGCCACATACACCGTTGATTCCCGGAGTTGTTGCATGGATACCGTCTCGCTGGCCAAGCGCCGCTACACCACCAAAGCCTACGATGCCTCGCGCCGTATTCCCCAGGCCACTGTCGATGCCTTGCTTGAACAGCTGCGCCACAGCCCGTCCTCGGTCAACTCACAGCCGTGGCACTTCATCGTTGCTGATACCGGCGAAGGCAAGGCCCGCCTGGCAAAGAGTACCAACGAGGGTTTTGCCTACAACACACCCAAGCTCCTCGATGCGTCGCACGTGATCGTATTCTGCACCCGCACCGAAATGACCGAAGCGCACCTCAATGCGGTGCTTGATCAAGAGGCTGCCGACGGCCGTTTCCGTGACGAGCAAGCCCGCGCCGGGCAAAACCAGAGCCGCCGCCATTACGTCAACCTGCACCGCTATGACCAGAAGGACGTGCAGCACTGGATGGAAAAGCAGACTTACCTGGCCTTGGGTACGGCGCTGCTGGGGGCAGCGGCGCATGGTCTGGATGCAACCCCGATCGAATGCTTCGACAGCAAGGTGCTCGATGCTGAGCTGGGCTTGCGTGAGCGTGGCTTTACCAGTGTGGTGATCCTCAGCCTGGGTTATCGCAGCGAGTCGGACTTCAACGCCGGGCTGAACAAATCACGCTTGCCGGCTTCGCAAGTGTTCACTTTCTTGTGAGATTACCGGGGCCACAGACGGCCCCGCCCGACAATGAATTTTTGCTTGCCAGTCAATAACTGCCATCGTGCAGTGCCAGGCTCTGGCGCAGCTGTTCGAGCATGGCCACACGCAGCGCCAGCGGGGCCTGGATGCGGATAGAACCTGCTTGGGACAGCAGCCAGCCCATCAGCGCCCGGTTGTCGGCCACGGTAGCGACCAGCACGGCGCCGCCGCTCGCTTGCGGTGTCAGTTGCATGTCTGCTGACAGGGGTGATTGTTCCAGGCGGCGGGCCAGCGCGTCATCGACCCAGGCATGCAGTTCAACGTGGTCCGGGGGGGTAAGCACGTCGGGTTGCAGCTGCTGCGCTTCGCTCAGGCTCAGGCCCGGTTGCCAGTACCAGCCGTAAGGCATGCCTTTACTGTTGCACTGCAACGGGAACAACGCGGCAAGCTCGACCAGGTCGCGTTCGACGGTGCGTTTGCTGGTGGTATGGCCCACGGTTGTCAGGGCGGCCTGCAACTGGGTAGAGCTCATCCCGGGGTGGCGGCCGGGCAGCAACTTGAGCAGCTGCCACTGTCGGGCGATGGTATGGCGGGTTGGGTGGCTGGGCAAAGGCTTCGTCCTTGAAGGCAGGCGTCAAACCTGCCTGGATAGTGGCGTATAGCTATTGCGCAGCATACCCTCTCATAGAATGGGATCCAAGTTTTCCCCGAATGCCGCCAGTTGAATTCAGATAGCGAGGCTGTCGACCACGCCGCCGTCGACCCGCAGGGCCGCGCCGGTGGTGGCGGAGGAATAAGGGGAGGCGAGGTATACCACCAGGTGGGCAACCTCATCGACATCGGCGACGCGCTGGATGATCGAGCTTGGCCGCGCGGTGCGGACGAAGTTGTCCGCCTCTTCACGAATGCTGCGCCCGGAAGCCTTGGCTGCATCGGCCACCATCGCGGTCACGCCATCGGTCAGGGTCGGGCCCGGCAGCACTGCGTTCACGGTAACCCCGGTGCCGGCCAGACGCTTGGCCAAGCCATGGGAAACGGCCAGGTTGGCGGCCTTGGTCACGCCGTAGTTGATCATGTCGGCAGGAATGGCGACACCCGATTCCGAGGAAATGAACAGGATCCGCCCCCAGCCGTTCTCGATCATGCCCGGGGCATAATGGCGGGCCAGGCGCACACCGCTGAGCACGTTGGTTTCGTAGAAGCGCGCCCACTCGCTGTCGTCTACATCGAAGAAGTCGACGTCGTCGTAGATGCCCAGGTTGTTGACCAGGATGTCGGCCCGTGGGTGGGCAGCGAACAGGGTTTCGGCACCGGCGGCGGTACCCAGGTCGGCGACCACGCCTTGCACCTGGCCACGCCCACCTTGCTTGCGCACTTCGGCGAGGGCGGCGTCCAGCGACTTCTGGCTGCGGCCGGCAATGACCACGTCGGCATTGGCGCGGGCCAGGCCACGGGCGATGGCCAGACCAATACCGCCGGTCGAGCCGCTGATGATGGCGGTGCGTCCGCCGAGGTCGATGTTCATGGGATGGCTCCTGTAAGTGAGTTGCAGTGATGCAAGCCATTCTAGTGAAGCACGCAGGTTGGCAAGCGCGAGCGCGCGAGGTCTATGGAGCCGCTCAGAAGCGCTAGGTTATGACACGCTGCAACGCCTCGATAAACACCTCTTCCGCCCGGCTGAACCGCTGTTCCCTGTTCCACAACAGGTGAATATCCACATCGGCAATCCCTTCCTGCGGCGCCAGCTTCCACAGCAACCCCGCTTCGACATCCGGTGCCACCACATGCTCGGGCAGGCAGCCGATGCCAAACCCGGCGATCACCAGCCGGCGGACTTCTTCAAGGCTTGGCGATGAGGCCACGATCCGCCCGGCGAACCCTTGCAGGTCTCGGAAAATGGTCAGCGGCGACAACATGCCGCCAATCTGATCGCTGGTGAAACTGACGAAGTTCTCCCGTTGCAGGTCGCCTTCGGCCTGGCCAAACAGGGCATGGTGCTTGCCACAGAAAAACGCATAGCGTTGGCGCAGGAACAGCCGCTGTTCCAGCCGTGGCTGTGCACGCCGGGTGAGGCTAAGGCCCGCCGTGGCGGTTTTTTCCTGCAGGGCGGCGACGATGTCGGAGCTGCGCATCACGTCGATTTCCAGTTCCACTCGCGGGCGCTGGCGGTGGAAGTCGGCGAGGAAGTTGTCAAAGCGTTCGCTGACGATGCGGCTGATCATCAGCAGGCGCACTTTGCCCACCACTTCGTCCGCCGGTTGCTCCAGCAAGCCGCCGATCTGCGACATTTGCCCATACACCTCGCCGGCCAGCTGGAACAGCTGCTCGCCCATTTCTGTCAGCACGAAGCGCGGCCCACGGCGGGCAATGAGCTGGCGGCCGAGCTGCTCTTCAAGGCGCTTGAGCGCCTGGCTTACCGCCGGTTGGGTGAGGTGCAGGCGGGCGGCGGCGCGGCTGATGGACAGCTCCTGGCCGATGACCCGGAAGGTGCGCAGCAGGTTCCAGTCGAGGCGGTCGTTGAGCAGGCGGTCAGACATGGCGGGGGCTCGATAATAAGCGTGGCTAATAGTTCGAATAATAAATAGAAAATTGACTAATCATAGCCCCGGGCCGATAAATCGCATGCATTGAAGCCCGGTGTGTCGGCGGCGGCTTTTTCGCGGGCTTGCCCCGTCCCACAGGTACTGCACTGTTGCAGACAGGGTGCGACCCCTGTGGGAGCGGGCGAGCCCGCGAACAAGCCAGCACCGAACCAGCAGGCCAAGCGCCACCAGAGCGCCACCGTGTCCCAGCAACTCCTGCCAGAACAACAAGCAAAGGAGCCCCCATGAACCCCACCGCTTCCGCCCAGCCGCGCCGTGCAGCCGCCGCCGCGTTCATCGGTACCATGATCGAGTGGTACGACTTCTACATCTACGCCACCGCCGCCGCCCTGGTGTTCGGTGCCTTGTTCTTCCCCTCTGACGACAGCCTGTTCAGCACCATGGCCGCGTTCGGCACCTTCGCCGTGGGCTTCTTCGCCCGGCCGCTGGGCGGCATCGTCTTCGGCCACGTGGGCGACCGAATCGGCCGCAAGAAGTCGCTGGTCATCACCCTGCTGATGATGGGCATCGTTACCGTGTGCATCGGCCTGCTGCCGACTTACGCGCAGATCGGCGCCACCGCGCCGGTGCTGTTGATCCTGCTGCGCATCGTCCAGGGCATTGCCGTGGGCGGCGAGTGGGGCGGGGCGGTATTGATGGCCGGCGAGCATGCGCCCAAAGGTCGGCGCAACTTCTTCGCCTCGTTCGCCCAGCTGGGCAGCCCGGCTGGCCTGATTCTGTCGCTTCTGGCCTTTGGCGCGGTTACCCGCCTGCCTGAAGAGGAACTGATGAGCTGGGGCTGGCGCGTGCCGTTCCTGGCCAGCGCGTTGCTGCTGCTGGTGGGCCTGGCGATTCGCCTGGGGGTGAATGAGTCACCCGAGTTCATCGCCAGCCGCGAGCAGGCGCAAAAGGCTCGGCGCAAGGAGCAGGCGCCAGTGCTTGAAGTGCTGCGCACCGCCTGGCGCCCGCTGTTGCTGTGCATCGGCGCCAACACCCTGGGCATTGCCGGGGTCTACTTCACCAACACTTTCATGATCAGCTACACCACCCAGCAGTTGCACCTGGAGCGCTCGTTGATCCTTGAATGCCTGTTCTTTGTGGCGATCATCCAGTTCTGTGTGCAGCCGCTTGCGGCGTGGCTGTCGGAAAAGGTCGGCGCGACGCGCTTCCTGGCGCTGGTTGCGCTGCTGGCGATGGCCTCGCCCTACCCGATGTTCGTGCTGGTCAGCTCGGGCCAGGGCCCGTTGATCGTGCTTGGCATCGCCCTGGCCGCAGCCTGCATGGCTTCCTTCTACGCGGTGATTGCCGGCTATGTCAGCGGCATGTTCGCAACCCGCGTGCGCTACACCGCCATTTCTCTGGCCTATCAGATCTGCGGCGCGATCGCTGGCGGCCTGACCCCGCTGATTGGCACCTGGCTGGCCCATACCTTCAGCGGCCAATGGTGGCCGATGGCAGCCTTCTACACCCTGATCGCCACCATTTCGCTGGTTTGCGTGCTCGCCTTGGCGCGCCAGTACGCCCGTAGCCAGCGCCTGGAACTGGCCTGATCGAACCCCCACTATTCTGGAGTACCCGCATATGTTGAAAAGCAATGGCGAACGCCTGTGGGCGAGCCTGATGGCCATGGCCGAAGTCGGCGCCACCGCCCGCGGCGGCAACTGCCGCCTGGCCCTCAGCGAGGAGGACAAAGCCGGCCGTGAACTGTTCAGCCACTGGTGCCGCGAAGCGGGCCTTAGCCTGTCGGTAGATGCCATCGGCAACCTGTTCGCCCGCCGTGCCGGCAGTGACCCGCATGCCGCCCCGGTCATGATGGGCAGCCACCTCGACACCCAGCCCGAAGGAGGCCGTTTCGATGGCGTCTATGGCGTGCTGGCCGGCCTGGAGGTGGTGCGCCGCCTGAACGACTTGAACATCCAGACCCGCAAGCCACTGGAAATTGCCGTATGGACCAATGAGGAGGGCGCGCGCTTCACCCCGGCCATGTTTGGCTCGGCGGTGTTCACCGGCAACCTCGCGCTGGCCGAGGCGCTGGCCATTCGCGATGCCGATGGCGTCAGCGTCGCCGATGAACTGCACCGCACCGGGTACGCCGGCCAACGCCCGCTGGGCGGCGAGGTGGATGCCTATTTCGAGGCGCATATCGAACAAGGCCCGATCCTTGAAGACAACGCCAAGGCCATTGGCGTGGTCAGTGGTGGCCAGGCTATCCGCTGGCTGGACGTGACGGTCGAGGGCATGGCGGCACACGCCGGCACCACGCCGATGCTGCTGCGCAAGGATGCGCTGTACGGCACTGCGCGGATGATCCAGGCGGTCGAGCAACTGGCAGCGGACTTTTCCCCCCAAGGCCTGACCACCGTAGGTGAGCTCTCCATTGCCAAGTCTTCGCGCAACACCATTCCCGGCCTGCTGCAGTTCACGGTCGACCTGCGCCATCACCGCGACGAGGCCATCGAAGCCATGGAGCGCGAGCTGACCCTGAAGCTGCAAGCCATCGCCAGCCAGCGCGGCCTGCAAGTGCGTATCGAGCGCCACTGGGTGAGCCCGGCGACCCCGTTCGATGCCGACTGCGTGGCTGCCGTGCAGCAAGCGGTGGATGGCCTTGGGTATGCGCAGCAATCGATTGTCAGCGGGGCGGGTCACGATGCCATTCTGTTGGCGCGGTACTGCCCGACGGCGATGGTGTTCATCCCCTGCGTCGGTGGCCTGAGCCACAACGAGGCTGAGGACGTGCTGCCTGATGATGCCCGACAGGGCGCGGATGTACTGCTGAACGCTGTGCTGGCACGGGCAGGCCGTGTCGACATAACTCATTGAATAGGGGGACCCTGTGGGAGCGGGCTTGCCCCGCGAACACCGGCAAAGCCGGTGCCATGCATCGCCAGGCCCCCTTCGCGGGACAAGCCCGCTCCCACAAGTTCCTGCAAACCTTACCCACGCTGAGGATGTCGTGGCGAACTACATCCCACCCCTTCGCACATGCTTGACGAACACCTTCTCCAGCAACTCCCACATCGCCGGGTCCGTACTGAACGCCACATTGAAGCGCATCCACCCGGTCGCTTTGGCATCGACCATGAACAACTGCCCAGGCCCAAGCATGATGCCTTTCTCCAGCGCATCATCCAGCAATGCGGCACTGTCCGGAATCGCCGGGTGGCGGGTCCAGATGTACATGCCTTCATCCGATTCGGTGAACAGTTCGAAGCCCAGTCGATGCAGATGCCGGCCAACTTCCTGGTGCGCCTCGGCCAGCCGCTGGCGCAGGCGCTTGAGGTGCTTGCGCCAGCGGCCGTCGATGATCGCGGCGTATACCACACGCTCCATCACCTGCGAGGTGGTCAGGCCTGAGCGCATCTTCAGGTGCAGCAGCTTCTGCATCAGTTCGGGGTTGGCCAGCATGTAGCCGACCCGCACATTGGGCGAGATGCTCTTGGAGTAGCTGCCCACGTACACCACCTGCTGCAGGTGGTCGAGGCTGGCCAGGCATGGCTGCGGTTCGGTGACCATGTCGGCGTACAGGTTGTTTTCCACCAGGCGGAAGCCGTGCTGGCTGGCCAGTTGCAGCAGGCGGTGCAACTGCGGCAGCGGTGTGCGTGAGCAGGTCGGGCTGTGCAGGTGCGGCTGGGTGAAGAACGCCGTCGGGCGGTGGTGGGTGAGCAACTGCTCCAGCTGGTTCAGGTCGTAACCGGCCGGGGTGCGTGGCACGCCTACCAGGGTTGCGCCCTGGGTACGCAGGATGCTCATCAGGTTGGGGTAGCCAGGGTCGTCGACCAGCACCACATCGCCTGGGCGCACCAGCGTGCGGGCGGCCAGGTCCAGGGCCTGGCTGGCACCGTGGGTGAGCATCAGCTGTGCCGGGTTGGCGACGATGGAAAGCTCTTGCTGCAAATTCTGCGCTGTCAGCGTACGCAGTTCCATCAGGCCCATGGGGTCGCCGTAACCCGACAGTTCCAGTGGGCTGCCGGCCACCTGGCGCAGCCCGCGACGCAGGCCGTCTTCGTACATCCAGTCGTTGGGCAGCCAGCCGCACCCCGGTTTGTAGGGCAACTGACGGATCTCGAAGATCTGCTGCAGGTACCACTCGGAGTTGAACATTGGTCGACTGGCGTCGGCCTCGGTAGTGTGCCGGTCCAGCATTTCGCCCGCCGCACGGTTGACGAAGAACCCCGCATTGCCACGGCTCACCAGCAGCCCCTGGGCGACCAGGCGGTCGTAGGCCTCGACCACGGTGAAGGTGCTCACCGAATAGCTCGCGGCAAAGGCGCGTATAGACGGGACCTTGGCGCCCGGCTTGAGGGTCTGGTTGTCGATCAACTCACGCAACCCGTCGATGATCTGGTTGACCAGCGGGGTGGGGGAGTCTGGATGTAATTCGAACATTCGGGGCCTTCAGGGTGCGTATCGCCTGGCGTTTGCAGGGTGTACTGCATGGGCGACCTGTACAGTGCAGTGCGAGATTCATGCCACTGTGCATGGCTCTCTGCGTCGGACATTTTTACATTAGGTGTCGGATATCGCCACATAAAGCATGTTCAGTTCGCTTCAGGCAGTCGTCCTGGGGCGCGTCAGCAGGCCGCCATGGAGGGCCTGCGTGTGTTCGCTCACACCATCCTGCCCGCATTAGCACTGATGTACAGGTGAAACCGCCAGCCATCGGGGTTTCACGGTTTTCCTTGGATAAAAAGAAGCACGGGGTACACAACTGATGGACGCAACATCCACAACCACCACCGCGAAAGGCGGGCACGAGAGCAAGCTCAGTGCCTCGCTGAAGTCGCGCCACCTGACGATGATGTCGATCGCCGGGGTTATTGGCGGCGCCTTGTTCGTCGGCTCCGGCAGCGTGATCCACAGCGCCGGCCCAGCCGCTGTCCTGGCCTACCTGGCGGGCGGCATCCTGGTGGTACTGATCATGCGCATGCTGGGTGAAATGGCGACGTCCTCGCCAGACACCGGCTCGTTCTCCACCTACGCCGACCGCGCCATTGGCCGCTGGGCCGGTTTCACCATCGGCTGGCTGTACTGGTGGTACTGGGTCATCCTCATGGCCTGGGAAGCCTATGTGGCGGGCAAGATCCTGCATGGCTTCTTCCCGGATGTCAGCGTCAACGTGTTCGTGCTGGCCACGACCCTGTTGCTGATTACCGTCAACTTCTTCAACGTCAAGCACTACGGTGAGTTCGAGTTCTGGTTCGCCTTGATCAAGGTGATCGCGATTGTCTGCTTCCTGATCGTGTGTACCGCTGCCGTGATGAACGTCTGGCAGTTTGGTGAAGTGCGTGGCATCAGCCACCTCACCGCCGAAGGCTTCATGCCCAATGGCATCACCACCGTGATCGGTGCATTGCTTGGGGTGATGTTCGCCTTCCTGGGCGCCGAAATCGTCACCATCGCCGCTTCCGAAGCCAAGGACCCGGCCGCGCAGATCGTCAAGGCCACCAACTCGGTGGTATGGCGTGTGTGCCTGTTCTACGTCGGTTCGATCTTCCTGATCGTCTGCCTGGTACCGTGGAACGACCCGCACCTGGGTGTTTCCGGCTATGGCGCTTATCGCCGTACCCTGGAACTGCTGGGCGTGCCGTATGCCGAGCTGCTGATGAACTTCGTGGTGCTGACCTCGGTGAGCAGCTGCCTGATCTCGGGCCACTACACCGCTTCGCGCATGCTGTTCTCCCTGGCCCAACGGGGTGATGCGCCGTCGTTCTTCAAAATCACCCGCGCCGGCACCGGTGTACCGGTATACGCGATCATGGGCTCGTGCGCCGTGGCCGTGGTGTGTGCGCTGATCAACTTCAGCGAAACCCTGCGCCCGAAAGACGTGCTGGATACCCTGATGAACACCACCGGCATGATCGCCCTGCTGGTGTACCTGGTCATTGCCTTCTCGCAGCTGCGCATGCGCCGCAAGCTGATTGCCGAAGGCAAGGAAGTGCGCCTGAAGATGTGGCTGTTCCCGTGGCTGACCTACCTGGTGATCGCGTTCATCGTGGCCGCACTGGTCACCATGGCCTTCATGCCTGACTACCAGATCCTGGTGATTTCCACCGGTATTGCGGCGGCAGTCGTGGTGGCAATGGGCGTGGTGCACCAGATCCGCTCTGGCAGCAGCAAGCAGCACTAAGCGTCACTCGTGCCTGGAAACGGCCGGCTCCCTTGGGGACCCGGCCGTTTCGCGTTGTTGGGCCTGGGTTTTTTCTGCGGGCATGTGGAAGCGCTGGTTCATCCACGGCGAGCCGAGCAGGGCGGCAGCGGCGATCAGGGCCAGGATGGCGAGGGCGATGTAGGTCTTCATGGGCAGGCGCATACATGGACTGACTTCACGCATAGGCGGTCAGTTCCGGCGATAGGGCCCTCACAGTCGACAGATGGCATATGCTAGGCACATTGCCCGCCCAAAAGGAGCCCCACATGGCTTGGTCCGCCAACCAGTATTCCCTGTTCGAAGACGAACGCACCCGTGCCGTACGCGACCTGCTCGCCGCCATCCCGCCACGGCCGGTGCGCCACGCCACCGACCTGGGCTGCGGCCCGGGCAACTCCACCGAGGTGCTGCTGCAGCGCTACCCCGATGCCCAGGTGACGGCACTGGACAGCGACCCGGACATGATCGACAAGGCCCGCGAACGCAAACGGCTGTGCATCCCGCGGGTACGCACGGTCATTGCCGACATTGCCGGCTGGTCCGCCCCAGAGCCGCAAGACCTGATCCTGGCCAATGCCTCGCTGCAATGGGTACCTGACCACGCCTCGCTGTACCCGCACCTGGTGCGTCAGTTGAGTGAAGGCGCCAGCCTGGCCGTGCAGACCCCCGACAACCTCGACGAACCAGCCCATCGGCAGTTGCGCGAGATTGCCAGCCAAGGCCCTTGGGCGGCGAAATTCGCCGATTTCCAGTTGCCGCCACGGCACGGTGCGGCGTTCTACTACGACCTGCTCAGCCCGCTGTGTGCGCGGGTGGATGTGTGGCGCACCACCTATCACCACCCTTTGGTGGGTGGCGCCGAAGCGGTGGTGGAGTGGTTCAAGGGTTCGGCCTTGCGGCCTTACCTGGCCAGGCTTGACGAGCAGGAGCAGGGCGACTTTCTGCAGATGTACCTGCAGGCCATGCAGCGCGACTACCCGCCGGCCACCGATGGCAAGGTGCTGCTGCCGTTCCCGCGGTTGTTCGTGATCGCTACCCGCTAGGACGGTGCCATTGCCAGGCCACGTAGCTGTAGACGCCGAGGTTGAGCAGCAGCACAACGCTGCCCAGTAACAGCTGGATGTGCGGTGTCAGCCCGGCGGGGTAGATCAGTGGCCAGATGTAGTGCTCCACAAAGCCGCCCTGGTAGCCTGCGCCCCCGGCTGCGCTGCGCATGCGGTTTTCCCAGGTGGTGAGCGGGCAGCCCAGGTGCAGGCATTCCACCGCCACGCCCCAGGCCAGGGTCGGCAAGTGGATGAACAGGGCAGGGCGCCACTTGAGTACCAGCAGGCCGCCGAACAGCACCAGCAGGATGAAGGCCAGGTGCAGCAGGACCAGGGTGTCGGCGGCCAGGCGGTAGAGCATGGTCAGTGTGCCCGGGGGTTGAAGTTATCCCAGCATAGTCGGGTGGCCTGCACTGGCCTCTTCGCAGCACAAGGGTGCTCCTACAGGTTATCGCATTCCTCTGTAGGAGCAGCCTTGCGCTGCGAAAGGGCCGGTACAGGCTTACAACCCTTCCTCAACCATCTGCAAAAAGGTCGCCACTACCCGGCGCGTACGCTGTTCGCTCAGGCACACCAGCGTCTCGGTCAAATGCCGCTGACAATCCACAATCGGTAACGCGCACACCCGCGCATCGGCGCCAAACTCGGCCGCCGAGACCACCCCCACGCCTATCCCCACCACCACCGCCTCACGCGCCGCTTCCCGGCCTTCCACCTGGATCGCCGGGCGAATCCGCAAACCCGCTCGTTGCATCTCTTCTTCCAGCGTCTGGCGCGTCACCGAGCCGGGCTCGCGCAGCACCAGGGGTGTGTCGTCGAGGTCGGCGAGGCTGATCGAGCCACGGCTGGACCACGGGTGGTTATGCGAAACAAACGCCACCATCGGGTCGCGGCGCAGTGGCAGGCAATGCAGGCGCTCATCATCGACATCCCGGCCGAGCAGGGCCAGGTCAGCCTGGTAGCTGAACAAGCGGGCCAGCGACTCATCGGTGTTGCCGGTCTCGATTTTCACCTGGATGCCCGGGTAGCGCTGGCAGAAGCGGGCGATCTGCGGCAGCACGTGTACCGGCGCATCCACCGCCAGCACCAGGCTGCCGGTGTGCAGCGCACGCGAATCGTGCAGCAGCTCTTGAGCTTCGACCTCGCAAGCGAACAGGCGCTGGCTGATGCCCAGCAAGCGCTCGCCAAGATCAGTGAGCTGGACCGAACGCTTGTTGCGGTGGAACAGCAAGACGCCGAAGCGCTCCTCCAGTTTGCGCACCTGGTCCGACACCGCTGGCTGGGTAAGGAACAGCTTTTCTGCGGCGCGGGTAAAGCTGCCGTGCACGGCCACCGCATGGAAGGCCTTCAGTTGTGCGTGGGAAAGCGACATGACAGACCTCAGTAACAAGCTGGGCTTATGTGTGTAATACGATAAATCGATTTTATTTATCTTAGCGCAACTGTTTCCATGAATGTCAGCCCGATGCGGGTACCACGAGTACCGCCTGGGCCATGGCACCCACACGGCGCCATCTGACCCGATGACAGCCTTGTCATCGCTGTGCGTAACACAAGAACAAGACAGGCGTTTCTTCACATTCTGCCGGCACACTTGAGCAAGAGGTCAGACTTACATGAATCAATCCCTAGCCGCGTTGAAACGTTGGCGCATCCAGATTTTCGCCATCACCTGGCTGGCTTACGCCGCCTTCTACTTCACCCGTAAAGCCTTCTCGGTAGCCAAGCTGGGCATTGCCGAAGACCCAGGCTTCATGCTCGACAAGGCCGCCATGGCCAACCTCGACGCCATCTACCTGGCCGCCTACGCTGTGGGCCAGTTCACCTGGGGCATGCTCGCCGACCGCTTCGGCCCGCGTGTGGTGGTGCTTGGCGGGTTGCTGATTTCTGCACTGGCGGCAGTGGTGATGGGCAGTTACGCCACCTTCCCGATCTTTGCCACCTGCATGCTGGTGCAGGGCCTGGCGCAGTCCACCGGCTGGGCCGGCTTGTGCAAGAACATCGGCAGCTTCTTCCCGGCTTCGCAGCGCGGGCGGGTATTGGGCCTGTGGAGTTCCTGCTATGCCTTCGGCGGCCTGGTGGCCTCACCGTTCGCGGGGTGGTGGGCCTATACCCTGGTGGGCACCTGGCACGCAGCGTTCTTCTCCAGTGCCGCAGTGGTGGCCCTGGTGGCCGTGCTGTTTTTCTTCCTGCAGCGCAACAAGCCTGAAGATGTCGGCCTGCCGGCCGTGGAGCCCGAGCCGCAGAGCATGGCCCCGGCGGACAACCTGTGCAGCGTGTGGGCACCGCTGAGGGAGATCCTGCGCAACCGCACGGTGCTGACCCTGGGGCTTGCGTACTTTCTGCTGAAGCCGGCGCGCTACGCCATCCTGTTGTGGGGGCCGGTGATTGTCTTCGAACAGATGCCATCGGTGGGCAAGGTGGGGGCGGCAATCATCCCGACCGCCTTCGAACTGGCGGGGTTGCTAGGCCCGATCATGATCGGCCTGGCCTCCGACAAACTGTTCGGCGCCCGGCGCATGCCGGCCTGCGTGATCAGCCTGGTGCTGCTGACCATGACCCTGGCGGCGTTCATGGCGGCCATGCATACCGGTAGCGTGATGCTGGTGGTGGCCTTGCTGTTCGTCATGGGCCTGACCCTGTACGGGCCGGACTCAATGATCAGTGGTGCTGCAGCCATCGACTTCGGCACCGCCAAGGCCGGCGCCACCGCCGCAGGTTTCGTCAACGGCTGTGGCTCGGTGGGGGCGGTGCTGGGCGGGCTGCTACCCGGTTACTTCGATGGCGTCACGGTGTTCATCGTGTTCGCTGGCTGCGCGCTGTTCTCGGCGCTGGTGCTGTTACCGCACTGGAACAGCCGCCCGGCCAGCAATGCACAAAGTACCGACGTAGCACCGAATACCAGCATGGCAATCAAGCCACTGCGTACCTGAAAGGAAAGCGAGCAAATGAGACCCTTCTGGCTGCAACAGGCCCTGGATTCCACGCAGGAGGCGGTGTGCCCGCCGCTGCAAGGCGATACCCGTTGCGATGTGTGCATTGTCGGTGGCGGTTATACCGGCCTGTGGACGGCACTGATGCTCAAGGAGGCCGTACCGGCCCTGGAGGTGGTGCTGATCGAAGCCGACATCTGCGGCGCCGGTGCCAGTGGCCGCAATGGTGGCTGCGCGTTGTCCTGGTCGGCCAAGTACTTCACCCTCGAACGCCTGTTCGGCGTGGCCGAGGCGGTGCGCCTGGTGCGCGAGTCGGAGCGCAGCATCGCCGGCATCGGCGAGTTTTGCGCGGCCAATGGCATCGACTGCGACTTTCGGCTGGACGGCACGTTGTACACTGCCACCAACCCGGCCCAGGTAGGCGCCACCGATGCGGTGATCGCCGCGCTGGAGCACAAGGGGATCAACTCGTTCCGCCGCCTGCCACTGGAGCAGGTGCAGCGCCTGGCGGGTTCGGCGCGGCACCTGGAGGGCTGGTTCTCGCCGGCCGCCGCCACGGTGCAGCCGGGCAAGCTGGTGCGCGGCTTGCGTCGGGTGGCCTTGCAACGCGGCGTGCGCATTCATGAAGGCACAGCCATGACTGGCCTGGAGCACGGTGCCCCGGTGCAGGTACGCACCGCTCATGGCACCGTGCGCGCCGACCGCGTGGTGCTGGGCCTCAATGCCTGGATGGCACGCGCCTTCCCGCAGTTCGAGCGCAGTGTGGCGATCGTTTCCAGCGACATGGTGATCACCGAGCCGTGCCCCGAACTGCTCGGCCAGACCGGCCTGGACAGCGGAATCAGCGTGCTCGACTCGCGTATTTTCGTGCATTACTACCACAACACCTCTGATGGTCGGCTGATGCTCGGCAAGGGCGGCAACACCTTCGCGTATGGCGGGCGCATGCTGCCGGTATTCGACCAGCCTTCGCCGTACCGGCCCTTGCTGCGCGAAACCCTTGGCGAGTTTTTCCCGGCCTTGGCCGAGGTGCCATTGGCGGCCAGCTGGAACGGGCCGTCGGACCGTTCGGTGACCGGCTTGCCGTTCTTTGGTCGCCTGGACGGTCAGGGCAACGTGTTCTACGGCTTTGGTTACTCCGGCAGCGGCGTTGGCCCGTGTCATATGGGCGGGCAGATTCTTTCGTCGCTGGCGCTGGGGCTGGATAACCCGTGGACCCGTTCGCCGCTGGTCAAGGGGCCGCTGGGGCTGTTCCCGCCCGAACCGATCCGCTACCTGGGCTCGCTGATGGTGCGCAATGCCATCCGTCGCAAGGAGCGCGCCGAGGATCACGGCTTGCGGCCGCGTCGCCTGGATGTGCGCCTGGCGCGGTTTGCGGCGGCGGCGGGCAAAGCCGATAAAGGCTGATGAGATTTCTTGTCGATCCCATGCTCGAGGGCGTATAAAATGCCCCCACTTTTGGCCGGTCGCTTCCTGAACCGGCCGCTGAAACAAGAGAGTCGACATGGGCGCACAGTGGAAAGCCAAACATAGAGAAACAGCGGCCAATGCCAAAGGCAAGGTCATGGGCAAGCTGTCCAAGGAAATCCAGATCGCTGCCAAATCGGGCGCCGATCCCGACATGAACCCACGCCTGCGCCTGGCCATCGTGCAAGCCAAGAAGGCTTCGATGACCCGTGAAACCCTGGAGCGGGCGATTCGCAAGGGCGCTGGTCTGGACGGTGATGCCGTGCAGTACTCGGCAGTAACCTACGAAGGGTTCGCGCCGCACCAGGTGCCGTTGATCGTCGAGTGCCTGACCGACAACGTCAACCGCACCGTCGCGCAAATCCGTGTGCTGTTCCGCAAGGGCCAGCTGGGTGCCAGCGGCTCGGTGGCCTGGGACTTCAACCACGTCGGCCTGATCGAAGCCACCCCGGAAGGTGACGCCGACCCGGAAATGGCGGCCATCGAAGCCGGCGCTCAGGACTTCGAAGAAGGTGAAGAAGAGGGCTCGACCCTGTTCATTACCGACACCACTGACCTCGATGCCGTGCAGAAGGCCCTGCCGGAGCACGGCTTCACCGTGACCGCGGCGAAAATCGGCTATACCCCGAAGAACCCGGTGAGCGCAGCCAGCCTGAGTGCTGAAGCACTGGCTGAGGTTGAAGCGTTCCTCGAAGCGATCGACGAGAACGATGACGTGCAGAACGTCTACGTCGGCCTCACTGACTAATGTGTGTATCCGGGGCCGCTTTGCGGCCCTTCGCGGGCTTGCCCGCTCCCACAGGTTCACCGCAGCTTCCGGCACAGCAGTGAACCTGTGGGAGCGGGCGAGCCCGCGAATAGGCCCTTGAATGCCACCGCAGGCAGCCTGCATGAACCCCACCTTCGCCTCCCTCAGCCTCGCCCACCTGCGCACCCTCGACCATTTGCTGCAGTTGAAAAACCTCAGCCACGCCGCCGAGCGCCTGGGCGTCAGCCAGTCGGCCCTCAGCCGCCAGTTGGCCCACCTGCGCGAAGCCTTCGACGACCCGTTGCTGGTTCGCCAAGGCCGCGGCTACGTACTCAGCGAATACGCCGAAGCCCTGGTTGAACCGCTACGCCAGGTCCTCGAAGAACTGCACGCCCTGCGCCAGCCCGCCGTATTCGATCCAGCGCGCTGTGAGCGCCGTTTCTGCCTGGCCGCTTCGGACTACGTGGCCGAGCACATGCTGCCGTTACTGGTGGCCGCGCTGGAACGCGAAGCGCCCGGCGTATCGCTGGAGTACCGTACCTGGCAGGCCGGCCAGTATGCGTTGCTGGCCAGCGGCGAAATCGACCTGGCAACCACTTTGTTCGACGAGTCGCCACCCAACCTGCACGGGCGCTTGCTGGGTGAGGACCGCGCGGTGTGCCTGATGCGCCACGATCACCCGCTGGCCGCCCACACCTCGCTCAGCCAGGCCGATTACCTGGCGCACAAGCATGTGCGGATTTCTGGCGGTGGCGACAAGGACAGTTTCATCGACCGTCACCTTCGCGCCCAAGGCCTGCAGCGGCGTGTCAGCCTGGAAGTGCCGTTTTTTTCCGCCACCGTAAAGGTCGTTGCCAACAGCCAGGCCGTGGCCACCGTGCCCGAGCACATCGCCCGGCAACTGTGCCGCTTGCATGACCTGGCCTGGCGGCCGTTGGGCTTTATCGAGCATAGCCAGCGCTACTGGGTGGTGTGGCACCAGCGGCTGCAGGCTTCGGCCGAGCATCGCTGGTTGCGCAACCGGGTGTTCGAGCTGTGGCGTCAGTCGCAGTTTGGCGTGCAGGGCGGGCATGCGGGTTTGCCATAGCAGGTATGCGCAAGGCGGGGTTATTCGCCGGGGGATAGGTGCCTAGACTGGGGGCATTGTGTTGCCTGTTCCGGCCTCTTCGCGGGTAGACCCGCTCCCACAGGTACTGCACCGTTCTCGAACTTGGTGCAGTACCTGTGGGAGCGGGTTTACCCGCGAAGAGGCCAGTACAGGCAGTGGATTACCCACAGGAGAGCCCACGTGACCCCCGAACAATTCCGCCAGTACGGCCACCAACTGATTGACCTGATCGCCGACTACCGCCAGACCGTTGGCGAGCGCCCGGTCATGGCCCAGGTCGAGCCCGGCTACCTCAAGGCCGCCTTGCCCGACACCGCTCCCCGGCAAGGTGAACCCTTCGAAGCCATCCTCGACGACGTCAACCGGTTGGTCATGCCCGGCCTGTCCCATTGGCAGCATCCGGACTTCTACGGCTACTTCCCCTCCAACGGTACTCTGTCCTCGGTACTCGGCGACTTCCTCAGCACCGGCCTGGGTGTGCTAGGCCTGTCGTGGCAGTCCAGCCCCGCACTCAGCGAACTGGAGGAAACCACCCTCGACTGGCTGCGCCAGTTGCTCGGCCTGTCGGGCCAATGGAGCGGGGTGATCCAGGACACCGCCTCTACCAGCACCCTGGTGGCGCTGATCAGCGCCCGCGAGCGCGCCAGCGACTACGCACTGGTGCGCGGTGGGCTGCAAGCCCAGGCCAAACCCCTGATCGTCTACGTCAGCGCCCACGCTCACAGCTCGGTGGACAAGGCCGCGTTGCTGGCGGGTTTTGGTCGCGACAATATTCGCCTGATCCCCACCGACGAACGCTACGCCCTGCGCCCGCAGGCGCTGCAGGCAGCCATTGAGCAAGACCTGGCAGCGGGTAACCAGCCATGCGCCGTAGTGGCTACTACCGGTACCACCACCACCACTGCGCTGGACCCGTTGCGCCCGATTGGCGAGATCGCCCAGGCCCATGGCCTGTGGCTGCATGTGGATTCGGCCATGGCCGGTTCGGCGATGATCCTGCCCGAATGCCGCTGGATGTGGGACGGCATCGAGCTGGCCGATTCGGTAGTGGTCAATGCGCACAAGTGGCTGGGTGTGGCCTTTGACTGCTCGATCTACTACGTGCGTGATCCGCAGCATCTGATCCGGGTGATGAGCACCAACCCCAGCTACCTGCAATCGGCGGTGGATGGCGAGGTGAAAAACCTGCGTGACTGGGGCATCCCGCTGGGCCGCCGGTTCCGCGCGTTGAAGCTGTGGTTCATGTTGCGCAGCGAGGGTGTTGAAGCGTTGCAGGCGCGGTTGCGGCGTGACCTGGACAATGCCCGGTGGCTGGCGGAGCAGGTTGGGGCTGCGGCGCACTGGGAAGTGCTGGCACCGGTGCAATTGCAGACCTTGTGCATTCGCCATCGGCCGGCGGGGCTGGAAGGGGAGGCGCTGGATGCGCATACCAAGGGGTGGGCCGAGCGGTTGAATGCCTCCGGGGATGCGTATGTGACGCCGGCGACGCTGGACGGACGATGGATGGTGCGGGTGTCGGTGGGGGCGCTGCCGACTGAGCGGGAGCATGTCGAGACGCTTTGGAAGCGACTGCAAGAAGTGGTTGAAGGCTGAGATTGCCGGGGCCGCGTTGCGGCCCATTCGCGGCACAAGGCCGCTCCCACGGGTATGGCGCATGGCTTGAAGGCGATGCGGTCAATGTGGGAGCGGCCTTGTGCCGCGAATGGGGCGCGAAGCGCCCCGGCGGTCTATCAGTGGCTCACCGCCTGAAAGCTACCCTTGCGGCTCGCCTCATACGCTGCCTTTTCCATCGGCTTGGCGTTCGGGTTACCCAGGTCTTCCATCGCCAGGCGGTGGGTTTCCGGGGCAATGTAAGCGGCCAGGGCGCACACGCAGGTGATGAAGAACGCCAGGCTACCGACCACCAGCGGGATGTTGTCCGAGCCAGGCGGTGCAACCAGGGCGAACAGCGCGGGCAGCATGGCGGTCAGCATGGTGCCGATGTTTTGCGCGATGGCCATGGCCGAAACGCGGTAGCGGGTGTGGAACAGCTCTGGGTAGAAGCTTGGGAACACCGCGTTGTAACCCTGATACACCATGCCCCACATCACGATCGAGGCGGCGAATGCCATTGGCACGTTCTGGATGCTGATCGCATACAGGTAAACGAAGGCCAGCAGGCCAGAGCCCAGGCAGCCGGCGATCATGGTCGGGCGACGGCCGATCTTGTCCGACAGGTTGCCGATAAACGGAATCACCAGTACCGCGACGATGTTGCCGACCACCGGGATCCACAGGTACACGCTCTTGTCGAAGCCGATGCCATAGGCCGGCTGCACCGCGTAGGCTGCGCCGAAGATGGTGGCCACCACCGGAATCACGTTCATCAAGGCCATGAACATCACCAGCACCATGTGCTTCCAGCTGTGACGGAAGGCTTCGCTGATGGGCGACTTGGCAACCTTTTCCTGCTTCTCTTCCTTCACGAATGCCGGGGTTTCATGCACTTCCTTGCGGATGATGAAGCCTGCGATCAGCACGATGGCGCTCATCAGGAACGGAATGCGCCAGCCCCATTCGGTAAAGGCTTCGCTAGGCATGAAGTAAGCCAGTGGCAGGAACACTGCCGCCGCCAGCACCTGGCCGGCCTGTACGCCTTGCAGGGTGAAACTGGCGTAGTAGCCTCTTCGACCGAACGGCGCATGCTCCATGATCATGGAGCTGGCCCCGGAGATTTCCCCGGCCACGGCAAAGCCCTGGATCAGGCGCAGCACCACCAGCAAGGCTGGCGCGAGGTAACCGATGTCGTGGTAGGTGGGCAGCAGGCCTACCGCCATGGTCGACAAGCCCATCAGGAACATGCACAGCAGCAGTACGTTCTTGCGCCCGCGGGTGTCACCCCAGTGGCCCAGCACGAAGGCACCGACCGGACGCGCCAGATAGCCCACACCGTAGGTGGCCAGCGAGGCGATGATGGCCATTTTCGGGTCGGTATTGGGGAAGAAGATCTGTGGGAAGATCAGTGCAGCGGCCTGGGCGTAGATGAAGAAGTCGTAGTACTCGAGTGCCGAGCCTATCCATCCACTGGCGGTCGCTTTTTTGGCTTGCGAGCTGGAGTGAGCCATCGTTGTCTCCGTTGTTATTGTTGTTTGCGCAGGTTCCGCCGTTGGTTAGCCAGGGCAGGAGGCAGTGGTCGGTATGCCTGCGTCTGTGGTCCATGTTGACCACGGGCCAGCGGTCTAGCAATTCGTTAAAACGGGTTTTGTGCGATAATCGAACGCAAAACTAACCATTCCGTACAAAGGGATTGAAGCGACGACTTTACCTGCGAATAATTGATCGTGCCATAAACTGTGACAGTGGTTTTTTTACCCGACTGGCACCGTCATTTTCTAACAACAAGGAACTCCCGCCATGCAGCGTTCGATCGCTACCGTGTCCTTGAGCGGCACCCTGCCGGAAAAGCTCGAAGCCATCGCCGCCGCCGGTTTTGACGGCGTCGAGATCTTCGAAAACGACTTGCTCTATTACGCTGGCAGCCCGCGCCAGGTGCGCCAGATGTGCGCCGATCTGGGCATCGCCATCACCCTGTTCCAGCCGTTCCGCGACTTTGAAGGCTGCCGTCGCGACCGCCTGCAAAAAAACCTCGACCGCGCCGAGCGCAAGTTCGACCTGATGCAAGAGCTGGGTACCGACCTGGTGCTGGTGTGCAGCAACGTTCAGGCCGATGCCCTGGGTGACGAACAGCTGCTGGTCGACGACCTGCGCCTTTTAGCCGAGCATGCCGGCAAACGTGGCCTGCGCATTGGCTATGAAGCCCTGGCCTGGGGCCGCCACGTCAACACTTACCAGCAAGTCTGGAACCTGGTACGCCAGGCGGACCACCCGGCCCTCGGGGTGATCCTCGACAGCTTCCACACCTTGTCGCTCAAGGGCGACCCGAGCGCGATCCGCGACATCCCAGGCGACAAGATCTTCTTCGTGCAAATGGCCGACGCGCCGATCCTGGCCATGGATGTGCTGGAATGGAGCCGTCACTTCCGCTGCTTCCCGGGGCAGGGCGAAATGGACATGGCCGGTTTCCTGGCGCCGATTCTTGCCACTGGCTACCGCGGCCCGCTGTCGCTGGAAATCTTCAACGATGGCTTCCGCGCCGCGCCCACCCGGCAGAATGCCGCCGATGGTCTGCGGTCGCTGTTGTACCTCGAAGAACAGACCCGCTTGCGCCTGGAGCAGGAAAACACGCCGATCGAACCTGGCGTGCTGTTCACTCCACCAGCGGCCAGTACCTATGACGGCGTGGAGTTCCTTGAGTTTGCAGTCGACGAAGCCGTTGGGGCGCGCCTGGGCAGCTGGCTCAAGCGCCTGGGTTTTGCCGAAGCCGGCAAGCACCGTAGCAAGGAAGTGCAACTGCTGCGCCAGGGCGATATCAACATTGTCCTGAACGCCGAACCGTACTCCTTCGGCCACAACTTCTTCGAGGCCCATGGCCCGTCGCTGTGCGCCACCGCGCTGCGGGTCAACGACCAGCAAGCCGCCCTGAAGCGTGCCACGGCCTTCCGCGGGCAGCCGTTCCGCGGCCTGGTCGGCCCCAACGAGTGCGAAGTGCCGGCGGTGCGTGCGCCGGATGGCAGCCTGCTGTACCTGGTAGAGCAGGGCACCGCTGGCCACACCCTGTACGACACCGATTTCAGCCTGGACAAGGATGCAGCGGCCACTGGCGGCCTGCGCCGCATCGACCATATGGCCCTGGCCCTGCCAGCCGAATCGCTGGACAGCTGGGTGCTGTTCTACAAGAGCCTGTTCGGCTTCGCCGCCGACGACGAAGTGGTGCTGCCCGACCCGTATGGCCTGGTCAAGAGCCGCGCCCTGCGCAGCCAGTGCGGCACTTTGCGCCTACCGCTGAACATCTCGGAAAACCGCAATACCGCCATCGCTCATGCATTGTCCAGCTACCGTGGCTCGGGGGTTCATCACATCGCCTTCGATTGTGCAGATATCTTCCGTGAAGTGGCGCGTGCCAAGCTGGCAGGTGTACCGCTGCTGGAAATCCCGCTGAACTACTACGACGACCTGGCGGCGCGCTTCGATTTTGATGACGAGTTCCTCAGCGAACTGGCGTACTACAACGTGTTGTACGACCGCGATGCTCAGGGCGGCGAGCTGTTCCACGTGTACACCGAGCCGTTCGAGGACCGTTTCTTCTTCGAGATCATTCAGCGCAAGGGCGGCTATGCCGGTTACGGTGCGGCCAACGTCCCGGTGCGCCTGGCGGCCATGGCCAAGGCCCGCAGCGGCGCGGCGCGCAAGCCGGTCCTCTGACCCCGACGCGGTCGGTGCAGGAGTGGCGCAAGGCTGCTCCTGCACCGAGCGTGTATGCCTCAGGGGCGCTCAGCCACCATCAACAGCGACTGCGGCACCGCACTTTGCGGGTGCTGTGGTTCCTGCAAACTGACCAGCCGCAAGCCGGCCATGTCCAGTGCATTCAGCCAGCTGGCCAAAGTCCGGAAGTACCACGGCATCGGTTGCCAGTCCCCGGCAAAGCCGGCAAAAGACTCCTCTCGCCAGCCATCCTGATAGTCACCGCCCGCCACGCTCCAGGGGTGCAGGGTCTGGATCACCAGCGCCCCTCCTTGCACAAGCAACTCATTCATCGCCGCCAACAGCGGGATGATGTCCTGGTGTAACAGCGCAAAGTTGGCACAGACCAGGTCATAGCCCTTGCCCACATAAACCTGCGTATTGGCAAGCTGCGCATAGCTGGCCAGGTGCACTTCGGCCGAGCCCGCAGCGCGCGCGGCCTCTACCAGTGCCCGGTCGCCATCGACGCCCACGCTTTCGATACCGCGGTCGTCCAGTGCACGCAGCAGCCAGCCCTCACCACAGCCCAGGTCCAGCACCCGTCCGGGCTGGCGGCCAAGGATGGTCAGCAAAATGGCCTGGTCGGTAACTTGCCGACGGCTCTCGATGGCGCCACTGCGCACGGCGTCGATCCAGGCCCGGGCGTTGTGTTGCCAACTGTCGAGCAGGGTGCTTTCAGGGTCATGCATGGTGGTGCCCCTGTGGGTGAATTTGCGTGTATTCACTGATGGGCAGGCATCGCTGATGAAGACGATCTGGTTGTCCCTGTCGACCACGAACACGGTGTCCAGCATCAGGTGGATGAGCCTGGGGTACAAGGCTTGAAGGTCTACGCGCATGGGCAGGACGTCCGAGGCATAGGGCCCGATCATAGCCTGAACTTCAAGGACGCAGCTATTGCTTGAGGATACGCTGGTCGACGTGTTCGGTGCGTGTGCGAAGCTTCTTGTTGAGGTCCAGGCACAGTACCGTTCGCGCTCAATGCCCCACCAGCTCGCCCAGTAACCGCTGCTTGTACCCCTGCAACACCTGGCTGTCCCGCTGGCGCGGGTGTGGCAGGTCGATACGCAAATCCTCGCGAATGCGCCCCGGGTGCGCATCCATGACGAGCACCCGGTCACCCAGGTACAGTGCTTCCTCGATGTCATGGGTCACCATGATGACCGTGCAGCGTTCCTGCACCCAGATGCGCTGCAGCTCCTGCTGCAACCGTACCCGGGTCAAGGCATCCAGTGCGCCGAGCGGTTCGTCCAGCAACAGCACCTTGGGCTTGTTCACCAACGCCCGGGCAATTGCCGCGCGCTGGGCCATGCCACCGGACAGCTGGTGCGGGTAGGCCTGCTCGTAACCACTCAGCCCCACCAGTTCGATGTGCTCGGCTACCAGGCGGTTTTTCTCCTCTGCGGGGAGCGCATGGTTTTTCAAGGCCAGGGCAATGTTCTGCTGCAGGGTCATCCACGGGAACAGGCGGTGGTCCTGGAACACGATACCGCGCTCCAGGCCCGGCCCGCGCACGGGTTGCCGGTCTAGCAGGATCTGCCCTTGGTAGTCCTGGTCGAGGCCGACGATCAGCCGCAGCAGGGTTGATTTGCCACAGCCGCTGGCGCCGACAATGCTGACGAATTCGCCAGGACGGATGTCCAGGTCGATGCCTTCGAGCACCGGTACATGCTTGCCTTTGAGCGGGTACGCCTTGTTCAGGCCGCGAATGGTCAGCGCGCCAGTGCTGGCGGTGGTGGGTAAAGCGTGAGCGATGGCGTTCATGGTCGGGCCTTTCAATGGTTGGTGCGCCAGCGCAGCAGGCGGCGGGTGAGCAGGGTGCACAGCCAGGACATCAGGTAGCCACTCAGGCCGATGCACAGCACACAGACCACAATGATCTCCATGCGCGCCGCAGCTTCGGCGTTCATCATCAGGCTGCCCAGGCCGGCCCCGGCAGACAGGAACAGCTCGCTGCCCACTGAGGTAACCCAGGCGAAGGCCAAGGCTTGCAGCACCCCGGCGGCAATGCCTGGCAGTGCGGCGGGCAACAGGATCAGCCAAAGCTGCTGCCAGCGGCCGAGCATCAGCACCCGTGCCGCTTCGCGGTGCTGGCCTGCAACCTGGCGCAGGCTCTCGAAGGTGTTGAGCACCATCGGGTACAACGCTGCCAGGCTTACGATGAGCAGCTTGGCGCCTTCGCCGTTACCCAGCCACAAGGCGATCAGCGGGATCCAGCCCAGCATCGGCACCTGGCGCAAGGCATGGAACAGCGGCGCGATCAGGCGGTTGGCGGGTGTGGACAGGGCCATCAACGCACCCAGACCGACACCGCCGACCATGCCGATGGCCAGGCCGCTGCAGGTGCGCAACAGGCTGGCCCACAGGTTGACCAGCAATTCGCCGCTGCCCAGCAGTTCGGCCAGTGCCGTACCCACCTGCGCCAGTGGCACGAACGCATAGGCCCCGGCCGCCCCTTGGCGCGAGGCGTACTCCCAGGCGCCGAGCAGCAACAGTGGCAGTACCAGGCCACGCAAATCAGCTCGTTTCATCACAGCCTCCTCAACGGCTTTGCCAGGCGGACAAGTGTCGTTCCACGCGGCGCAGGGTGTAGTCCAGGGTGAAACCGATCAGCCCCGTCAGCACCACGCCAACCATGACTACGTCGATGCGCAGCATCTGCCGGCCCATCTCGATCATCTGCCCCAGGCCACTGTCGGCTGCCAGCAGCTCGCACGCCACCAGCACCACCCAGGCGCGGGTCAGGGCCACGCGTATGCCGGTGACGATCGCCGGCACCGCAGCGGGCAGGGCGATCCGGCCTACCAGCGTGGGCCAGCGCAGGCGGTACACCGCCGCCACTTCGAAATGGCTGCGTGGGATGGCGCGGATACCTTCGCAGGTGGCCAGTGCCACCGGGAAAAACGCAGTCTTGGCGACGATGACCACCTTGAAGGTTTCATCCACGCCAAACAGCAGGACGAACATCGGGATCAGCGCAATGCTGGGCACTTGGCGCAGGGTGTGGAACAGCGGTGCGCAGTAGGCCTCCACGGTCTTCGACAAGGCCAGCGCCGCGCCGAAACCAAGGCCTGCCAGTGCGCCGCCGGTAAAGCCCAGGGCCAGTCGCGACAGGCTGCCAGCCAAGTGCTCTTGCAACTCGCCGGTGGCCAGCAGGTCGGTGAGGCTGTGCCACACCTCCAGCGGCGGGATCAGCAGGTTGGCCGGAAACAGCCCGGCATTGGCCACCACCGCCCAGCAGGTAAGCAGGGCCAAGGGGGAGATGAACCAGGAAAGATGAGGGAGCACGCGCATGGCTGGCCTTGGGAAAGCAGAAGGTAAAGGTGTATCGCAAGAGCTGTGCCAGGGGGCGGGAGCCCCGTATTGCGGGGCTGGAGGGCGAGGGTGATGCTTGAGCAGCAGCGAGGTGCTGCTACAGCAGCAGTCAGTCAGCAGCATCGGTGCTGGATTCTTCGCGGGCATGCCCGCTCCCACAGGATGGCACCCGTCTGCGAACCTGTGCAGTACCTGTGGGAGCGGGCGAGCCCGCGAAGAAGACAACCTGGTTTCAGCTAGAAGTCGTAACTCACGCTGGTGTAGTAGAACGCCCCCTGCGCCCCTTCCGGGCTGGTGATGGAATACTTGGGCACGCCATACAGCTGCGCACCTTCCAGCTTGTCCGGGTGGCTGTCGAACAGGTTGATCGCGCCCGCCGACAAGGTCAGGCCCAGGTCGAAGCGGTACGACACGTCCAGGTCGGTCACCCACTGCGGGCTGAAGGTCTGGTCCAGCGTGGGGTTGGCAGCGTTGCGGTTCTTCCATTCACCATAACGGCGCTGGGCCACGGTGACGCTCCAGCCGTCATACAGCCAGTTGGCACTGAGGGTCAGCTTGTCCTCGGGCGTGCCATCCTCGATCAGCCCCTGGGTGTTGCGGCCAATGATCTGGTTGCCGGGGATGCTGCCCACATCGTCCAGCCCGGTAATGCGGGTGTTGTTGCGCGCGTAACCGCCGTTGAAATCCACGCGCCCCCAGCGGCCCGCATCCAGCTGGTAATGGCCTGCCAGCTCGAAACCGTCGGTGCGGGTGTCGGCAATGTTGGTATAGAACGCCGCGCTCTGGATGTTGGCGTAGGGCGTACCGGCGAAGATCGGGCCTACCACCGATGCAGGCAACTGGTCGGACAGGGTGATGCGGTTGTCGATGTCAATACGGTAGGCGTCGAGTGTGACCGAGGCGTTAGGCAATGGCCGCCAGACCAGGCCCACGGAGAAGTTGGTCGACTCTTCCGGTTTCAGCGCCTTGCCTCCGAGCAAGGCTGCCTCTGGGCTGTCGGCGCGCAGGGTGCGTTGCTGCACCTCGACCCAGTTGCCACTGCCCGGTGGCTGTTCCACCACCTGCACACTGAACGACGACAGCCCGCTCTGCACCAGCGAAGGCGCACGGTAGCCGGTGCTGGCGCTGGCGCGTGCGGCGATCTGCGGGGTGAAGTCGTAGCGCAGCGACAGCTTGCCGTTGGTGGTATCGCCAAAGTCCGAATAATGCTCGCTGCGCACGGCCACGCCGGCCTGGAATTTTTCGGTCAGCTGGGCTTCGACATCGAAGTAGGCACCGATCACGCGGCGGTCCAGTGACACGGCATCGACCTGGGTGATGCCCGAGTAGTAGCCAGGGATGCGTCGGCCGGTGATGGGGTCGATCGTATTGAACAGCGGCCCGTTGGACCAACCGGCGGCGTCGCCTTCGCTGAGGTCGTAGTGTTCCTGGCGCCAGGCCAGCCCGGCGGAAACGGTCAACGGCTTGAACAGCCAGTCGTTGGCGAAGTCACGGGTCCAGTCCAGGGTCAGGTTGGTCTGGTCGGCTTCGCGGCGGCCGGTGTAGATGGTCGAGGGGCTTGCGCTGCCCCAGCTGGGGTTGATGGCGTCGCGGTCGGTGGAGTCGACCCGGTTGTCGCCGTAGTTGAGCGCCAGGTCGAATTTGCCCAGGGCCTGGTCCTCGAAGCGCAAGCCCCCGGTGACGGCAACGTCTTCCAGGCCGTAGCGGGTGACCGGCAGGCGGCCGTCCGGGTAGCGCGCCAGGGCTACGCTGCCGTAGTTGTTGCGCAGTGTGGTGGGCGGGTCGAAGAAGTTCTCTGCATCGGTATTCTTGTGCGCATAGGTGGCGAAACCGTAGGCGCTCAGCCCCTCGCTCAAACCCATTTCGGCGTTGGCAGTGAAGTTGTACTGGTCCGAGACATTGCCCGAACCCCAGCGCCAGTTGCGGTAGCGGTTGTTCTGCTCGCGCGGGGTATCGATGCGGGTGGAACCGGGGTAGAACAGGCGGTTGTCGTCGCGGGTGTCGCTGGCAGGGTCTTGGCTGCCGGCGTCGAAGGCCAGGGTCAGAAAGCCGTCGTTGGGCAAGGCAAAGCCCTTCCAGCCGCTGAGCTTGCGCTGCAGGCCGTCGCCTTTTTTGTAGCCGCCGAAGCGGTAGCCGGCGTTACCGCCTTCGTCGCGCTCCTTGAGGACAATGTTGATCACCCCGGCAATAGCGTCCGAGCCGTACTGGGCGGCCGCACCATCGCGCAGGATTTCTACCCGTTCGATGGCCGACAGCGGGATCAGGCTGAGGTCCACGGCTGCCGCGCCACGGGCGTTGACCAGGCCCTGACGGGTGACGTTGGCACTGGTGTGGCGGCGCTTGCCGTTGACCAGCACCAGCACCTGATCCGAAGCCAGGCCGCGCAGCGAGGCGCCCTGCGCGATGGAACCGGCAAAGGCGCCCTGGGGCGACTGCGGAAAGCTGAACGAGGGCGAAAGCGCGGTGAGTGCTGCGGACAGGTCGCTGGCGCCGGTTTCCTGGAGTTTTTCACCGCTCAGCACATCGACCGGGGCTGCGCTTTGCAGGGCGGTGACGTCGCTGCGATGGGTGCCGACCACGACCACGGTGTCGAGGCGGTCTGCGGGTTCGGCGGCGAATGCGGGCACGGCGAGGCCGGCGATGGCCAGGGCGATGGCGCTGGCCAAGGGGTTGTGGTGGGGCATGGGGTGTTCCTGCTGAATGATGTATTGGCAGTGCTGGCCTTATCGCCGGCAAGCCAGCTCCCACAGGTCCCCACACATTTCAGGCCCTGTGCTGTACCTGTGGGCGCTGGCTTGCCGGCGCTAAGGCCGGAAAGGGCAACCTAGAACCGGCTGGTAACGCTGAGCCCGACGGTGCGCGGGTCGCCGTAGGTGATCACGTACTGCCCGGCAGTGCCGTTGGGCCGGCCGTGCACCTGGTAGCGGCGGTCGGTGAGGTTGTTGACGAAACCGGTCACGCTCAGCTTGTCGTCGTGGCTGAACCAGCTCAGGCGGGCGTTGGCCAACGTGTAGTGCGGCTGGCTGAGGGTTTCGTCGGCGCTGCTCTGGCGGTCGGCCAGGAAGTACTCCTTGTCACGGAAGCTCACGTCGCCCCCTGCCACCAGTTTGCCGCCCACTTCCAATGGAATGGTGTAGTCGGCGCCAAGCGACACCACGTTGCGCGGCGAACGCACGAAGCTGTTGCCGCTGTAGTCGCCGGTGACCGCGCCAGTGGTGGGGTTGGTGTTCTTGAAGTCGGTGTATTCGGTGTCGAGGAACGACACCGCCGCGCGCAGGTGCAGGCGCTCGGTCGGCTGGCCTTCGATCTCCAGTTCCGCACCCTTGACCTTGCCCTTGGCGCCGTTGGTCAGTGCGGTGGTGAGCACGCCGTTGTTCACCGTCAGCAGGTTTACCTGGATGTCGGAGTAGTCGTAGTAGAAGAGGTTGGCGTTGACGGTCAGGCGGCGGTCGAACCACTCCGACTTCAGCCCCAGCTCGTAGGCATCCAGCTCTTCCGGGTCGACCGTGGTCAGCTGCGCCAGGCTGGTCGACAGCCCGGTGTTGAAGCCGCCCGAGCGGAAGCCGTGGGCGTAGCGGAAGAACACCCGCAGGTTGTCATTGATGCGGTACTCGGGCGTCAGGTCGTAGGTCCAGGCTTCCCAGGTCTTGTCTTCCTGGCGATTGCCGTTGGTGCCCACGCCCGCCAGCGGGATCAGCGGGCCGTTGGCGGTGGCGCGGGTCAGCTGCACCAGGTCCAGGTCGATGTCCTTTTTCTCCTGGGTCCAGCGCAGGCCGCCCGTGACGCTGAAGTCATCGGTGAAGTCGTAGGTCAGGTTGCCGAACAGCGCGTAGCTGTCGGTGCGGTGATCGAAGCCCATATCGCGCAACGCCGTGGTGCCCACCTGGTTCGAGCCGGTACCGTTTGGCGTCGGCCCGGGGGTTACCACCCGCTGTGCCGCGCTGTCGAGGTCTTCGTGGAAGTAGTGCGCACCCAGCAGCCAGTGCAGCGGGCGGTCTTCCGGCGAGGCCAGGCGCAGCTCCTGCGACCATTGGCGATAGCTGTTGTCGGTGATCGACGCGCCGTTGACCTCGTAGGGGGTGTAGTCGGCGTCGCTGGTGGAGCGGTTGCGGATGTAGTCGTAGGCGCTGATCGAGGTCAGCGTGTAGTCGCCCAGGTAGTAGTTGAACGTCAGCGAGGCGCCATCGTGGTCCAGGCGGTAGTCTTCGTTGACGTTCAGCGAGATGTCGCGGCCATGCGGGCGTTCGTAGCCGACGTTGTAGTAGCGGCCCACGGGCAGCGAACCATTGCTGCCGTCGCCCTTGAACTGGCGGCTGTGCACCTTGAGCAGGGCGTCCAGGTCGGGGTTGAGCTGGGCCAGGAACTGCAGGCGGATGGCTTTCTTGTTCACATCGCCATAGGTGTTGCCGTCGAAGTCGTTGTTCTGGAAGCCGTCACGCTCCTCGGAATACAGCGCCACTCGCCCGGCCAGTTTTTCGTCCACCAACGCGCCGCCGATGGCACCGGTAACGATGCGTTCGTTCTTGCTGCCAAAGCCTACGGTGCCGTAACCGTCGGTGTCGAAGGTGGGTTTCCTGGAAATCACATTCACTGCACCGGCAGTGGTGTTCTTGCCATACAGGGTGCCTTGTGGCCCACGCAGGATTTCGATGCGCTCCAGGTCAAACAGCGGCCCGCCGCCAGCGATGGGGGCGTTGAGGTAGACGTCATCGGCGTAGATGCCCACCGGGAAGACCGTTGCCGCGCCGGTGTCGCCGGTGCCCAGGCCGCGGATATACCAACGTGGGCGGCCGTCGCCGTCGGGGTTCTTGGCCGAGGCGTTGGGCACGAAGGTGGTGATGTCGCCCATCGAGCGCACCCCATCGGCGGTAATGCTGGTGCCTTTGATGGCTGATACGGCCACCGGTACTTCCTGCAAGGTCTGTTCGCGGTGCTGGGCGGTGACGGTGACGGTTTCCAGAGCCGGTTCGTTTTTAGTGTCTTCGTTGGCGGCGATGGCCTGGCTGCCGGTGCCGGCCAGCAGCAGCGCCAGGCTGATCTGGCGGGCCAGTGGATTGAGCTGGTGCATGGTGGATCTCCCCGTATGTAAAGCGTTGTTGGGGAGAGCTAGAGCAGGGACTGTGCCATGTTGTTAAGCTATTGAAATATAAGGTTTTTATTAGGTTTTTGAGCGGGTGTTGCAGATGGGGCAGCAGTGGGGTGCTGGCCGGGTGCTGCTGGGGCAGCAGTGGCGGGGCCGAGATTTTTTGGGGGGCCAAA
>NZ_JBWKXT010000040.1:0-57268 GCF_059423245.1 Pseudomonas sp. GW460-LB5 | reverse complement strand
CCCCCGCCCACGGCACGTAAATGAACGCCGCAGCCACCAGGGCAAATGGTTGGCGCTTGTGTTTCTGCTCGGGTTGGGCGCTGCGGCCTACCTCTACTGGCCGCTGATGCAGCGCCTGGCCAGCGAGCTGCACACCGATGTGGGCGAGCGGCGCAGCACACGCCTGGCTGATGGCACGACCCTGAACCTGGACAGCGCCAGCGCAATGAACGTCGACCTGCGCGGCCGCACCCGTCAGCTGCACCTGGTGCAGGGCCAGGTGTTCCTGGAAGTCGTGCTCGACGGGCGGGCCATGGAAGTGGAAGTGGGCAACGCCCGCATCCAGGTGTTCGGTACCCGCCTGCAGGTAGCCCGCCATGCCGGTCATGATGAACTTGTCGTACTCAGTGGCAAGGCCATGATTATCCAAGGGGGTGAACAGCGCATGGTATCGGCCGGTGAGCAGGTCACCTTCGATGACACCCGCATTGGCCCGGTGCACAAAGCTGACCTGAAAACCGCCGACAGCTGGCGCACCGGCCGCCTGAAAGCCACCGACATGCCTTTGGGGCAGGTGCTAAAGCGCCTTGCCGCCTACCAGGGGCAGCGGGTATGGATACTGGATGAACAAATGGCCCATCGGCGCGTGAGCGGCAATTTCAACCTCGACCGGCCTGGCGAAAGCTTGCAAACTCTGGCGGCGGCCCAGCATCTGCAGCTTCAAGGCGTGCTCGGGCACTGGCTTGTGGTGCGCTGAAACCACGCCCGGCGGCTAAGTTTTTGAAAGCGTGCAAATTTTTTTTGAAATGAGTGTTGACAGAGGGCCCGTTCAAGAGAATAATGCGCGCCATCGGCTACATAGCTCAGTTGGTTAGAGCATAGCATTCATAATGCTGGGGTCCGGGGTTCAAGTCCCTGTGTAGCCACCAAACAAGACGAAGGGCTTACCGCAAGGTAAGCCCTTTTTCTTTGCCTGCGAAAAAGCTGACACGCTTTCAGTTGGAGCAAGCAGTTAACCTCAACATGCAATCGCCCTTCAACGAATCCCCGTCACCGCCACCGCCAGCCCAAGGCCGATCAACGCCAGGCCGATGACTCGGTCCACCAGCGCTTGCCGGTCGATCATCGCCTTGCGCAAAACGGCACTTGAGAAAAACACCGCCACCAGGCTGAACCACAACCAGTGGGCAAAGGACATGAATGCGCCGTAGGCGAAATCAAGTGCCAGGGGGCTGCCTGGTTGCACCACCTGGGTGAAAGCACTGATAACGAACAGCATGGTCTTGGGGTTCAGGGCATTGGTCAGAAAGCCAGTGCGCAGGGCTTGCAGCACGCTGGCGGTCGATTGACTGCCACCCTCGAGGTTGATGCGCTGAGTGTTGGTGAGCGACTTGTAGCCCAGGTAGATCAGGTACCCCGCCCCCAGCACTTTCATGGCCAGGAACAGCGCGGGGCTCTGGCTGATGATCACGGCAATGCCCAGCACCGTGTACAACACGTGCACCTGGACACCCAACGCGATACCCATCGCAGCGGCCAGCCCGGCCTTGCGGCCTTGTGCATAACTGCTACGGGTGACCATGGCGAAATCGGCGCCAGGGCTGATGACGGCGAGCAAGGTGAACAGGGCGACGGCGATGATTTCGGTCATGCTGATGGCTCTCGATAGGCTATGAAAATGCACAGGCCTGGGGATTATCGAGGGCTTATGAACCAGGAAAAATCGATTTATAGTGAGGCATATCTGATAGTTTTTTTTCACAGAAAAATAACGCCTGTGCCGGCCTCTTCGCGGGCACGCCCGCTCCCACAGGGACCCCACCACACCTGAGAAAAGCACATTACCTGTGGGAGCGGGCATGCCCGCGAAGAGGCCGGCACAGGCCAAAAGGGATGCCATGAAACTGCCGCCGCTCAACGCCTTGCGCTACTTCGACATCGCCGCCCAGACCGAGAGCTTCGTGCGCGCCGCCGAGCACTTGCACGTCACCCACGGCGCGGTCAGCCGGCAAATACGCCTGCTTGAAGAAAGCCTTGGCGTGGAGCTGTTCGAGCGCCGTAACCGGGCCATCTTCCTCACCCCCGCCGGCCGTGCCCTGCAAGGCACCACCCAGGCGATTTTCGAACAGCTCGAAGGTGCCGTGCAGCGATTGCAACAACAGGCCCGCGACAATGTGCTGGTGTTGTCCTGCGAGCCGACCATCGCCATGCGCTGGTTGATCCCGCGCCTGCCCCGCTTCCATGCCGACCACCCCGACTTGCAGCTGCACCTGGTGGCCGCCGGCGGCCCACTGGACTTCGCCCGCAGCGGTGTCGACCTGGCCATCCGCCGCGATGATTTCCACTGGGACAACCAACTGTATAACCAGAAAATCTGTGATGAATGGATCGGCCCGGTGTGCCACCCCACCGCCTCCACTCAGCTCGACGGCCAACGCCTGCTGCACAGCGCCACCCGCCCTGGCGCCTGGCGCACCTGGCTGCGACACAGCGGCCAACAGGCGCGGCGTAACGAACGCAGCGACTACGAGCACTTCTACCTGTCTATCCAGGCCGCCAGCGCTGGCCTGGGCCTGGCCATGGCCTCAGCCCTGATGGTGCGCGACGAACTCGACAGCGGGCAGTTGCAGGCACCGTTCGGTTTTGTGCGTGATGGCTCGGCCTACCACCTGCTCAGCCCACAGCCTCTGAACGACAGCGGCAAGCGCCAACGCTTCACAGAGTGGGTAATGGGCGAATGCCAGCGTTGCCTGGCTCACTTGGGCTTGAGGCAGAACGACGACCCCGCGCTACCATCGCCGCCCCAGGTGCGATAGCCAGCGGTATCCAGATGGATCCGCCCGGACGGGTAGCGCCCCAGGCCCATGCTCCAGGCCTGGCCATGCTGCTGCCAGAAACGGCAGAGCGGATTGGGGTCGGTCCAGGCCGGCAGCAGGATATCGACGGCGAAGGCGCGGGTATGGGCGCTGTTGGCAGCACCGCCTGCGCACGTATTCAGACGAGGGTCGCGGTAGGCCGAAACCACCTCGAACTGGCGCAGGATGCCTTGGTCGTTTAGCATCTTGATCAGCGAAAGGGTGGAGCGCACAGCCGGCCAGTTGCCGGTAGGCGGTACGGCAAAAGGAGACGCTCTACACAGCTTCCAGTCCGAGGCCGAACGCAGCAGTTGATGGATAGGCACAACACCGTAAAGACGGGCATCCACCAGCATTTCACGGAAGGGACGGGTTTGATGGTCGCCGGCCCACTGGGCGAACATCCACAGGTCGCGTTCGTCGGCGTGGGCAGCACCCGCTATCAGCAGGCCTGCCGCCAGAAGCAGTTTTTTCATTCTTCATCCATCCCTGCATAGAGAACAAACAAAGCTACGGGGTGGATGGCACCGACTACGCGAGGTCAATCCTCAAGCAGGGTGCAAGCCATCACCAGGGCGTCTTCACGGCCGCCGGCAATCGGATAATAGTCGCGGCGGCGGCCGATTTCGTTGAAACCGTAGCGCTCGTACAAACGATAGGCCGACTGGTTGCTGGCGCGCACCTCAAGGAAACACTCGCGGCCATTGAGCTGGTAGGCCCTGGCCATCAGGTGCTCCAGCAAGCGCAGGCCCAGCCCGCGCCCCTGGTTTTCCGGTTTGACGGTGATGTTGAGCAGGTGCGCCTCGTCGATGATCACGTTGATCACCCCATGGCCAACCTGCTGCTGGCCATCGAACATCAGCCAGACTTCGTAGGACTTGAGCGCATCCTGAAAGATCCCGCGGGTCCAGGGGTGACTGAACGCGGCATATTCGATCTTAAGTACGGCTTCCAGATCCGCCTCGGTCATCGGGCGGAAACTGATCGATTCACTCATTCAACGCTCTTCCAGCGCGCCATCAGCTGGCGCATGGCTTTCCAGACCTCCGCCTTGCGCTGCGGCTCGTCCATCAACAGTTCAAGGCCCGGCAGCGCCCAGGCGTCGCCCAGGCCGTCCAGCTTGAGGGTTTGGTAATAGGCCGCAGCATCGGCGTTGCCGGCAAAGCGCAGCGCCGGCATGCCAATCAGCCACAGGCAGGTACTCGGTGCATCTTCCAGGCGCGCCTGGACAAAGCCCTGAACGAAATCGCGCGCGGCTTCGGGGCCCTGGTCCATGTTGCCGCGGACCAGCAACGGCCAGCGCACCGGCTCGCCGATGATCTGCGGGGCGTCTGGCAGGCCGGCGGCGCGCAGCATGTCCTTGAGCAGCAGGTAGGACGGGTCACGGCTCTGGAAAGGCTGGCCGGTGGCCAGTTCCACCAGCAGCAGGCAGCTGCCAGCGCGCAATAACTGCAACGAGAAGCGCGGTGGCGGCACAGGGGCCGGGCGTGGTGGTACGGGCTGCTCTTCGGCCTCCACGGGCTTGGCGGCAGGCTTGGGCAGGCTGCCTGGGCGCGGGATCTCGATTTTCGGCCGCTCACCGGAACGGGCCTGAGGAATCGCGGGCGCTTCGTTTGCAGCCGGTGCCGGCATGACCTCGAAATCGATGTCCTCGACCTGCGCCACCGGCATTAGCAGCTCGGGCCGCGACGGTGCGGCGAACGGCAGTTCGGCGCGCGGCAGCCAATGCACCACTTGCATGGCGGAAAGGTAGGCGCGGCGACGGGGTTCGGTCAGCAAGGGGCGGGTATCCGAGGGGCTCAAGGCAGTTGGGCATTCTAACGTGTACGCCGTGGTTTTTGCAGCGCCTATCAGACCGAGCGCCGCGCGGGCGGCGCTCGATCTCCACACCACCACAAAAACAACGCCATACACACACAAACCAAAAGGTTATCCCCCATTACAGACCAAGGGGTGAAAACCTCCCCCCCGTATGCAGTACAATCGCCCCCTTTTTCTTGGCAACGAGTCGAAGCCAATGATCGAACCCAAGCGCGTCCTGCGCGCCCTAGCCGAACACTGGGCCCTGATCGAGCCGCTGTGCGAGCGTTTCGACCAGGGCACCCTGAGCCTGGTAGAGCTGCGCCAGCATGTGGCCCGCCAGCAGCTCGAAAGCACGCCGCAGGACATCACCCAGCTACTCGACGTGTGGATCCGCCTGGATATCCTGGTCCCGGTGGCCAAAAGCCCGAACCGCTTCGAGCTCAACGCGCAGATCCACGACTTCCTTGCGTACCTGCGCCGCGAACACCGGCTGGGCCTGTGCCTGGAGATCGAAGCCTACCTGCGCCACCTTGAACGCCTGGCCGGCCATATCCAGGACGCCTTCGACAACCGCGACAGCGACGACCTGGCGCGCCAGCTGCGCCTGCTCGACATGCGCGTGCGCGATGTGCTGAAAAAGCTCGATAACGACGAACAGGCCCTGGTAGCCGTGGCCGAGCGGGCCAAGACCAGCAACCGGCAGATCCCGCTGCGCCAGCGTTACGCCGAAGTACTGGCCACCTGGGACGAATACGTCGAGCCGATGATCCAGCTGGTGAACGCTGACGGCGCCTTCGAACAAGGCGTGCGCAAGGTCGAGACCGTGCTGCTGAAGCTGCTGGGCGAACAGGCGCGCCTGGGCCACCTGGTCGACGACGACATGCTGCTGCGCACCCACGCACGCATCCTGGAAATGCAGACCAGCGCCCAGCTGACCCTGCGCCACGCCCGTGAACTGCTGCTGCCGCTGCGCGAAGAAGCCCGCCGTCACAACGCCGTGACCCGTGGCGCCGCGCTGGCCCTGTCGGTGATCCGGCGCAAGGGCATCGACGCCGTGCCGCAGGCGGCCATGCCGATGTTCACCCGCCCGCAGAGCACTTTCCTCGGCAGTGCCAGCCAGGTCGAAGCCTATGTGTACGCCCTGGCGCGCTTCGAGCCCAAGCCGGCGCGCTTCCCCAAGGCCCACAAGACCCAGTCCGGCGACTTGCCCCGTGCACCGCGCACGGTCAAGGAAATGGCCGAACGCTGCGAACAGGCCCTGCCGCTGCCCGACCTGATGGTCTGGCTGCTGGAACAGGAACCCGAAGGCGCCACCGACGAACTGCTGTACTGGTTCTCGCGCCTGTCGCGGGAAAAGCGCTTCAAGCGCGAACGCCTGGAACGCCGCGAGTACACCACCCAGGAACACTTGGTCAGCCTGCGCTCGTTCGCCCTGACCTCCAGCCGCGAAGACGCCACCAGCGCGCCTACCGAACCCAACGCGAGCCCAGCCCATGCATCTTGATCTTTCCGAACTGTCCCAGCTCGCGCCGATCTTCCGCGAGCTGTTCAAAGGCTTCCACGTCAGCCGCCGCGACCCCGAGCTGTACGCCCAGCTGTCGAACTTCCAGGACCAGTACCGCACCCTGTTCAAGGCCCTGGGCTTCGAGCTGGTGTGCGACACCCGCGGCTTTTATTACTTCGTGCCGGACATGACCGCCGCGCAGGTCAACAAGACCGCGCAGCGCCTGTCGCTGTTCACCTTCATCCTGGTTGAGCACCTGGCCGACCAGGGCCGTGACCCGATGGCGGTGCTCGACGGCGGCAGCATCGGTCGCGACGAACTGCCCTCGCTGCTGGACAAGTACCGCGACCTGTTCCTGCAGGCCGAAGTGCAGACCGTAGACGAGCTGGAAGAAAAAATCCTGCGCCGCATGACCCAGCTCGGCTTCGCCCATGAAGAAGGCGGCATCTACCGCTTCCTGCCGCCGATGCACCGCTTCCTCGATGTGTGCCTTTCGGTCCAGCAGGACCGCGACCTGGCCGCCACCCTGCACAGCGTCCTGCCGCTGCCGACCCCGGTGCTGGTCGAGGAAGAAAGCCCCGAAGAACTCAACCGCACCGACGACCCGCTCGACCTCACGCCTTTCGAGGGCGAGGAAAGCGAAGAGGACGCCCTGGCCCGGGCCATCCGCGAAGAGCAACAGGAGATTGACGCATGAGCCAGGAACGCTACGGCATCCGCCGCTTCGCACTGCTCAACACCGCTGGCTACAGCCTTGGGCTGTTCCCGCTGGAGCACCCGCTGTCGGTATACGGTGCCAACAACCTGGGTAAGTCGGCGTCGATCAACGCCCTGCAGTTCCCGATCCTGGCGCGTATGTCGGACATGAGCTTCGGCAAGTACAGCCTCGAGCAGTCACGCCGCTTCTACTTCGCCAGCGATACCTCGTACATTCTCTGCGAGCTGAGCCTGCCCCACGGCCCGCACGTGATCGGCGTGGTTGGCCGCGGCCCAGGCGGCGGCTTCGGTCACCAGTTCTTTGCCTACAAAGGTGAACTGGACCTGGCCCACTACCAGAAAAACGACACCTGCCTGCGCCAGAAAGAGCTGTTCACCAACCTGGAACGGCTGGGCATCAAGGCCTACGAGCTGAAGCCGGACGAACTGCGCCGCCTGCTGGTTGGCGGCCACACCTCGGTGCCGCTGGACCTGACCATGATCCCGCTGCGCTCCACCAGCGAGCAAAGCCTGAAAACCTTCCGCGCGCTGTTCATCAACCTGCTGCACATGCGCGAAATCACCGCAGCCAAGCTCAAGCAGCTGTTCCTTGACGCCTTCGAGCACAGCCTGCGTTCGGGCAGCGTCGACTATATCGCCGCGTGTGAGGAAGCCTTCCGCGACGTGCGCCGCATGGAGCAGGACTACAACGCCCTGGTGGCTGCCGGCCCCCTGGTCGAGGCCCTGGCCGGTGGTGTGGCCCAGCGCGACATACTGCGCGGCAAGCTGCACCGCATTTCGCCGGTGCTCGATACCCTGCTGGGCACCTGGCAGGAATACGCCATGGCGCGCAAGGAAGAGCTGGTTATCCAGTCCGAGCACTACCGCGGCGAGCAGGACCGCCTGCAGAACGACCAGCGCGGTGGCACTCAGGAGCTGATGCGCCTGGAGCGCGAAATCACCGGTATCCAGCGCTGGCTGGGCGAGCTGTCGGTGCTCAAGCACCGCTTTGCCTTGGTCGATGACGTCAAGGTGCTGGAACAGCAACTGCTGGCGGCCAAGGATGCCCACGACGAACTGGCCGGCGCCCTGGCACAGTCGCGCCAGTTCTCCGCCGAAGACCTGGATGAGCGTGTACGCGACCTGGAAAAACGCCTGAAGCAGGTCAAGCAGCAGCTGGACCACGCTGACAACAACAGCTACGCCCGCCTGCGCGAGGAGTTCTCGCAACAGGACGTCGACCGCCTGATGCGCCTGTTCAACGGTGCGCTGTTCAGCCTGCCGCTGGGCGACCGTGGCATCGAACTGGACGACAGCGACCTGTGGGTAAAATCGTTGGAAGCGGTACTGGACGGCTTCAAGGGCGAACGCTTCGAAGCGCCGGGGCTGTCCATCGACCTCACCCACATTGATCCACCGGCGCTGCAGGCCCTGGCCGACCGCGCCGCCCTGCGCGACCAGAAAGAGCGCCTGGAAAAAGAGCTGAAACAGCTCAAGACCCAGCAGGCGGTCACCGCCGACCGCTCCGCCTCCAAGGCGCAAACCGAAACCCTGTACCAGCAAGTGCTGGACGCGCAGAAGGCGCTGGAAGATTTCCGCCGCAGCGAAACCCTGGCCGCCGAAGAGCCCGAGAAGCTGGAGCAGCTGTCGCAACTGGAAGCCGCCCAGGACGAACTCAAGCGCTCCAGTGATGCCTTCACCGAGCGCGTCCAGCAGCTGTCGGCCAAGCTGCAGCTGGTCGGCCGACAGATCGGCGACCTCGAGTCCAAGCAGCGCACCCTGGAAGACGCCCTGCGTCGTCGCCAGCTGCTGCCGGCCGACCTGCCCTACGGCACACCCTTCATGGAAGCCATCGACGACTCGATGGACAACCTGCTGCCGCTGCTCAACGACTACCAGGACAGCTGGCAGAGCCTGCAGCGGGTAGACAACCAGATCGAGGCGCTTTACGCCCAGGTGCGCCTCAAAGGCGTGGCCAAGTTCGACAGTGAAGACGACATGGAGCGCCGCCTGCAACTGCTGGTGAACGCCTATGCGCACCGCACCGAAGAAGCCCTGACCTTGGCCAAGGCACGCCGCGCGGCGGTCACCGACATCGCCCGGACCCTGCGCAACATCCGCAGCGACTATGACAGCCTCGAGCATCAGCTGGCCCTGTTCAACCGCGAGATCAACAAGCGTCAGGTCTCCAACCTGGAAAGCTTCCGCGTGGTGCTGGCGCCGAACAAGGAAGCGCTCAAGCACATCGACCAGATCATCCACAGCGCCGGCCAGTACGAAGAAGGCGAAACCCTGTCGGTGTTCGACCTGACCCAAAGCGCCGATCAGGACAACAAGAACGAAGAGGCCAAGGAGTACCTGGCACGCCTGGTGGCGGCCAACCACAACCAGCTGGGCCTGAAAGACCTGTTCGAGCTGGCGTTCGAAATCACCAAGGTCAACGGCCAGCCGATCATCCACGCCGACATCGACGGCGCTGCCTCCAACGGCACCACCATGACCATCAAGGCGCTGACCAACATGTACTTGTTGCTGCACCTGATGGACCGCGACCTGGCCGGGCGCATCCGCCTGCCCTACTACCTGGACGAAGCAGCAGACATCGACGAACGCAACCAGGCGGCACTGCTGGAGACCAGCTTGCAGCTGGGCTTCGTACCGATTCTGGCGAGTGTGAAGCCACAGGTATCGGCGCACGTGGCGATCGACCTGGAGGGCGGCAGCGGGCCGAACGGCATCTACATCGACGAGGCGGACTGGAAGTTCATCAGCCGGCGGGATGAGGTGAAGGCGGCTGTGCGTGAGGATCAGGCCGAGGAACTGGCCTGACATCGGGGTATTGGGGCCGCTTTGCGACCCATTCGCGGGGCAAGCCCGCTCCCACAGGTACTGCACAGAGCTTGAACCTTGTGCAGTACCTGTGGGAGCGGGCTTGCCCCGCGAATGGAGGCCGCAGGCCTCCCGGCAATCTACCAGGCTATCAATGCGCCCAAGGCAGGATCGGAATTGCGGTCACCGCGTTCTGCGGGCTGCCTTCGATCATGCGGTCGCTGTACACCAGGTACACCAGCGTGTTGCGCTTCTTGTCGAGAAAGCGCACCACCTGCATGGTCTTGAACACCAGCGAGGTGCGTTCCTTGAACACTTCCTCGCCATCTTTCAACTCCCCCTTGAAGTTGATCGGCCCGACCTGACGGCAGGCAATCGACGCCTCCGCACGGTCCTCCGCCAGCCCCAAGCCACCCTTCATGCCGCCAGTCTTGGCCCGGGACAGGTAGCAAGTCACGCCCTCGACCTTGGGGTCGTCAAACGCTTCGACCACGATGCGGTCGTTCGGCCCCAGGAACTTGAAGACAGTGGACACCTGGCCGACTTCTTCGGCCCCTGCCAGCATTGGCAGCACCAGTGCCGCCACGCCAATCACCCGCTTGAACATGCTCATACCAGCACCAGATTGTCGCGGTGCACCAACTCGGGCTCCGCACTATAGCCAAGGATGGACTCGATGGTATCGGACGACTGACCAATGATCTTCTGCGCCTCCAGGGCGCTGTAGTTGGCCAGCCCGCGTGCCACTTCAACACCGTCCGGGCCAACACACACCACCATCTCGCCACGGCGGAAGCTGCCCTGCACGGTCTTCACGCCAACCGGCAGCAGGCTCTTGTTGGCCTGGCGCAGTGCCTGCACGGCACCGGCATCCAGCACCAGGGTGCCACGGGTCTGCAGGTGGCCGGCCAGCCACTGTTTGCGCGCGGCCAGCATGCCACGCTCGGGCGACAGCAAGGTACCCAGGCGCTCGCCTGCCTTGAGGCGGTCCAGCACGCGCTCGATGCGGCCACCGATGATGATGGTGTGGGCACCGGAACGGGCGGCCAGGCGCGCGGCGCGCAGCTTGGTCTGCATGCCGCCACGGCCCAGGGCACCACCGGTACCACCGGCCACGGCATCCAGCGTCGGGTCGTCGGCACGGGCTTCGTAGATCAGCTGGGCTTCGGGGTTGTTGCGCGGGTCGGCGTCAAACATGCCATCGCGGTCGGTGAGGATCACCAGCAGGTCGGCCTCGACCAGGTTGGCCACCAGCGCCGCGAGGGTGTCGTTGTCGCCGAAGCGGATTTCGTCGGTGACCACGGTGTCGTTCTCGTTGATCACCGGCACCACGCCCAGGTCGACCAGGGTGCGCAAGGTGCTGCGGGCGTTCAGGTAACGCTTGCGGTCGGACAGGTCGTCATGGGTCAGCAGGATTTGCGCGGTGTGCTTGCCATGCTCGCCGAAGCTCGACTCCCAGGCCTGCACCAAACGCATCTGGCCAAGCGCGGCAGCCGCCTGCAGCTCGTTCATCGCGCTCGGTCGCGTGGTCCAGCCCAGCTGGCTCATGCCGGCAGCCACGGCCCCGGATGAGACCAGTACCAACTCCACACCTGCCTCACGCAGCGCGACCATCTGCTCGACCCAAACGGCCATGGCGCCGCGGTCGAGGCCTTTGCCATCGGCGGTCAGTAGAGCACTGCCAATCTTCACGACCCAGCGCTTGGCGCCCGTCACCTTGCTTCGCATCTTCTTCCAACCTATGTCGAATCTGTAGATACCGTGGATACAAAAACGCCGCTCCAGAGAGCGGCGTTTAGTGTACTGCAACCGGTCAGTCGCGCACGTAAATGATTTCCGGACCGTCTTCGTCGTCCTCGAAATCATCATCCCAACCGTCATCGTCGCCGATGTCGTGCACGCTCTTGACGCCAGTACGGCGCAAGGTACGCGCGTCGTCCAGGGCCTGCAGCTGGGCGCGGGCTTCGTCTTCGATGCGCTGGTCGAGGTCGGCCAGTTCTTCGGCGTAAGCCGGGTCGTTGGCCAGGCGGTCGGCGCGGTCTTCGAGGTAGCGCATCAGGTCGTGGCTGAGCTTGTCGGTACCCTGCTTGGAGATAGCCGAGATCACGTAGACCGGGCCTTCCCACTCCAGGCGGTCGATCACCTCCTGAACACGCGCATCGCGCTCGTCGTCCATGACCATGTCCGACTTGTTCAGTACCAGCCAACGCTCACGCTCGGCCAGCGACGGGCTGAAGCGGGTCAGCTCGTTGACGATCACTTCGGCAGCATCGGCCGGGCTGCTTTCGTCCAGCGGCGCAATGTCCACCAGGTGCAACAGCACACGGGTACGCGCCAGGTGCTTGAGGAAGCGGATACCCAGGCCGGCACCTTCGGACGCGCCTTCGATCAGGCCGGGGATGTCGGCAATGACAAAGCTCTTCCAGCGGTCGACGCTGACCACGCCCAGGTTTGGCACCAGGGTGGTGAACGGGTAGTCGGCCACTTTCGGCTTGGCGGCCGATACCGAGCGGATGAAGGTACTCTTGCCGGCGTTCGGCAGGCCCAGCAGACCAACGTCGGCCAGCACTTTCATTTCCATCTTCAGGTCGCGCTGGTCACCCGGCTTGCCTGGCGTGGTCTGGCGGGGTGCACGGTTGGTGCTGGACTTGAAACGGGTGTTGCCCAAGCCGTGCCAGCCGCCCTGGGCGACCATCAGCTTCTGGCCAGGGGTGACCAGGTCACCGATCACTTCCTGGGTGGAAGCATCAATCACGGTAGTACCGACCGGCACGCGCAGGAACAGGTCTTCACCCTTCTTGCCGGTGCAGTCGGTGCTGCCGCCATTGGAGCCGCGCTGGGCTTCGTGGTGACGGGTGTAGCGATAGTCGACCAGGGTGTTCAGGTTTTCGTCGGCGACCATGTACACCGAGCCGCCGTCACCGCCGTCACCGCCGTTAGGGCCACCGTTCTCGATGAATTTTTCGCGACGGAAGCTCATGCAACCGTTGCCGCCGTCACCGGCCTTGACCCGAATGGATACTTCGTCAACAAACTTCATTAAAACCGCCTCTCGTCGGTAGACGAGTTGAATGACTCAAAAACATGAGGCTCTTGCAAAAATGAGCGCGGCGGCCCCGTACGACCGTAGAAACCAACGCCGGCAACCCAGACAAACAGCTTTGCAAGAGGCTCACCACAAACGAAAAAGCCCCGTCGCATGACGGGGCTTCTGGAGCGACGTCGCGATTAAGCGGCGACAATGCTCACGTAACGGCGCATGAACTCGCCTTTCTTCTCGAACTTGATCACGCCTTCGATCTTGGCGAACAAGGTGTGGTCCTTGCCCATGCCAACGCCGTAGCCAGCGTGGAATTCGGTGCCGCGCTGACGGACGATGATGTTGCCTGGCTTGATAACCTGGCCGCCATACATCTTCACGCCAAGGCGTTTAGATTCTGAGTCGCGACCGTTACGAGTACTACCACCAGCCTTCTTGTGAGCCATGGTTCAATTCTCCAAATAAATTCAGGGGATCTAGGGGATTAAGCCTGGATGCCGGTGATTTTGATCTCGGTGAACCACTGGCGGTGGCCCATACGCTTCATGTGGTGCTTACGACGACGGAACTTGATGATGCGAACCTTGTCGTGGCGGCCTTGCGAAACGACTTCGGCCACTACTTTAGCGCCAGCAACAACTGGAGCACCGATGGTGACTTCTTCACCGTTGGCGACCAGCAGAACGCGATCGAAAGTCACGGATTCGCCAGTGGCGACTTCCAGTTTTTCGATCTTGAGGAATTCACCTTCAGCGACTTTGTACTGCTTGCCGCCGGTAACGATTACTGCGTAAGACATGGTATTTCTCCGATAATCCTGCTCACCCAGCGCTTTATATGATGAGTATTGGCTGGCATGGCTGCACAAGGCTGGAACGGCCCGGCGCAATTGCGTAAGGCAGGTGCTGCCCAGGAAGTTAGGGTGCGCGATTGTACGCAACCCTGGTTTTGCTTGCAAGTGCCGCCCCCGGCCCGCTGGCACCGCGCCTTGACACACCGGTACCCGCGACCTAGCATGCCGCGCAACCTCACTGGAGCAGCCGATGCAACCCCAAACCTTCTACCGTGCGGTGGCTGATGATTTCAGCGCCGTCGACGAGATCATCAAGAAGCAGCTGACCTCGCGCGTGCCGCTGGTATCGAAGATCGGCGACTATATCACGTCCGCCGGTGGCAAGCGCCTGCGTCCCCTCCTGGTACTGCTGTGTGGCAAGGCCCTGGGCCGAGAAGGCGACGACCTGCGTCTGCTGGCCGCCACCATCGAATTCCTGCACACCGCCACCCTGCTGCACGACGACGTGGTCGACATGTCGGGCATGCGCCGTGGCCGCTCCACCGCCAACGCCCTGTGGGGCAACGCGCCGAGCGTGCTGGTGGGCGACTTCCTTTATTCGCGCTCGTTCGAAATGATGGTCGAACTGGGCTCGATGCCGGTCATGCAGATCCTGTCCAAGGCCACCCGCGTGATCGCCGAAGGTGAAGTGCTGCAGTTGTCGCGGGTACGCGATGCCAGCACCACCGAGGAAATCTACATGGAGGTCATCCGCGGCAAGACCGCGATGCTGTTCGAAGCCTCGACCCACAGCGCCGCCGCGCTGGCCCAAGCCACCGACGAGCAGCGCGAAGCCCTGCGCACCTTCGGTGACCACCTGGGCGTGGCCTTCCAGCTGGTCGACGACCTGCTGGACTACAAGGGCGACTCGCAAACCCTGGGCAAGAACGTCGGTGACGACCTGGCCGAGGGCAAGCCTACCCTGCCGCTGATCTACACCATGCGCGAAGGCACTGCCGAGCAGGCTGCGCTGGTACGCCAGGCGATCCAGAAAGGTGGCCTTGAGGATCTGGAGCAGATTCGCGTGGCGGTCGAAGCGTCGGGCGCACTGCAGTACACCGCCGAACTGGCGCGCGACTATGTGAAGCGCGCCATTGCCTGCCTCGAAGTGCTGCCAGCCAGTGAATACCGGGATGCCCTGGTTGAGCTGAGCGAGTTTGCGGTCGCGCGCACTCACTGACAGGCCGAGTCGTCTTCATTCGCGGGCAAGCCCGCTCCTACAGGATTCGCCTGTTAAGAGCGGGCTTGCCCGCGATGCTTTTTGTCCGGACATAATCACTTCTGGGAAAATACCTTTTACAATGTGGGTTTTTAACCGCCCGTCTGTTTGTTTGAGGAACCGAAGTGAGCACTCTGCCACCCTGCCCAAAATGCAATTCCGAGTACACCTATGAGGATGGCACTCAACTGATCTGCCCTGAATGCGCTCACGAGTGGTCAGCCAGTGGCGACGCCGAAGCGGCCAGCGACGAGGCAGTGAAGAAAGACTCGGTCGGCAACATCTTGCAGGACGGCGACACCGTCACCGTGATCAAGGACCTCAAGGTCAAGGGTTCATCTTTGGTGGTGAAGGTTGGCACAAAGGTCAAGAACATCCGCCTGTGCGACGGCGACCACGATATCGACTGCAAGATCGACGGCATCGGCGCCATGAAGCTGAAGTCCGAGTTCGTTCGCAAAGTCTGATTACACAAAAAAAGGCCAATAGGCGCTTGCTATTCTGATAATAAGAATTATTCTCATTGGAACTGGTATCCAAGGAGAATAGCCATGACTTATCTGATTGACGCCTGGCTTGACCGCCCTCACCCCTACCTGCGCATTCTTCACCGCGAAACCGGCGAAGTGTGCGCGGTGCTTGAAGAAGAAGCACTCGACGAACTGCGTGACCAGGGCGACCTGGACATGAGCGGGCTGAATTCGAGTGAACCTGGGGTGCTCAAGGAGCTGGTGCGCAACCTGTTTCTGTTCTGCTATGCGCGGGCATTGCGCCCGATGGGAACAGACTGGAACTGACAGATCTGGCGAGGGCTTCGCCCTCGTTCGCGGCACAAGGCCGCTCCTACAGGGGTACGCATTTTCCCATGGACATGCATACCCCTGTAGGAGCGGCCTTGTGCCGCGAATGGGCCGCAACGCGGCCCCAGCGGTGTTACAGAACGTCGAGCAGCTCGACGTCGAACACCAGCACGCTGTGCGGCGGGATGCTGCCAACGCCTTGGGCGCCGTAGGCCAGCTCGCTTGGCACGTACAGGCGCCATTTGCTGCCAGCGTTCATCAGCTGCAGGGCTTCGGTCCAGCCAGCAATCACGCCACCCACCGGGAATTCAGCCGGCTGGCCACGCTCGTAGGAGCTGTCGAACACGGTACCGTCGATCAGGGTGCCGTGGTAGTGCGTACGCACGTTGTCTTCGCGGGTCGGCTTGGCGCCTTCGCCTGCGGTCAGGACTTCAAACTGCAGGCCAGAGGCCAGCGTGGTGATGCCATCACGCTTGGCGTTTTCAGCCAGGAATTCCTTGCCAGCGCCAGCTGCGGCTTCAGCCTTGGCAGCCGCTTCGGCTTGCATGATGTCGCGGATCACTTTGAAGCTGGCCGACAGGTCGGCTTCGCTGACACGGCTGTCGGCGCCATTGAAGGCGTCGGTCAGGCCGGCCAAGATGGCTTCCAGGCTTACACCTGGTGGCGGGTTGTCGCGCAGCTGGCCGCCCAGCTGACGGCCGATACCGTAGCTGACGCGCGTTTCGTCGGTAGACAGATTGAGTTCGGACATTGTCGTGCTCCACTGCAGGGCGCAGTGCAGCCGCGCCCTTGATGAAAAGGGCGAGCAGCCTAGCACACTGGGCAGCTGCGAGCAGCTACCACGCCGAACGCTGGGAAATCGGCACCTTGAGGTCTTCTTCCGGGTGTGAACCCATGCCGCACATTTCGTCCTGCACCGACCAGTGCACCAGGTTCATCGAGACCAGGGGAATGGTTTGCAGCAGCTTGCGGGCATCTTCCACCGAGTGCACGCGCAAGCGCTCGCCACGGGTGTCAGACAGGGGATGGGCGTGCCCTTTGAGCCGGGCTTCAATGAGATAATCGCCGCCTTCGATGGCGATCAGGTTCACTTCGTCGACATGGCCAGCCCTGGCCTCGAGATTAAGCTGATGCAGGTTCATGTAAGCACCTCGCGATGAGAACCAGGCATGAGCGCTCATTTTTTGTACAGGCGGGCTGAAAGCACAAGCCAGAAACGACACCGCCCGTCCGTTTTGCAACAGACGGGCGGTGCATGCAGCAACCGGACTCAGTGCTTGGTCAGCTTGTCCAGGTAGCCCATGCAGAATGCCGAAACCACAAAGGTCATGTGGATGATCACGTACCACATCAGGTAGTCGGTGGAAATGTTCTGCGCATCCATGAACACCCGCAGCAGGTGAATGGAAGAAATCGCCACGATCGACGCAGCAACCTTCATCTTCAGTGACGAAGAATCCATCTTGCCCAGCCAGTTGAGCTTTTCCTTGCTCTCGTCGATGTCCAGTTGGGAGACGAAGTTTTCGTAGCCGGAAATCATCACCATCACCAGCAGGCCACCCACCAGCGACATATCGATCAGCGACAGGATCACCAGGATCAGGTCAGCTTCGCTCAGGGCGAATACGTTGGGCAGGACGTGGACCACTTCCTGGAAGAATTTCAGCGCCAGGGCCAGCAGGCCCAGTGACAGGCCGAAGTAGATCGGTGCGAGCAGCCAACGCGAGGCATACATCGCGTTTTCGAGAATACGTTCCATGGAGGGTTTTGGACTCGTCAGGTGACTAAAAAAACGACAGCGAGTATAGCCAGCCACCTGTTACAGCAAAAGCCCGGTGAATGCGGGCTGCTTTGCCGCCCATTCGCAGCACAAGGCTGCTCCTACAAGCGACCGCGATCTCCTGTAGGAGCAGCCTTGTGCTGCGAATGGGGCGCAAAGCGGCCCCCCGGCATCAATCAGGTCTCAGGATGAAACTGATAATCCCCCAGATTTCGGCACCGCTCGCCATTGATCCGCCGCAACTGGGCCTGCAGGTGCAAACACCAGATCTGCGGGTCTTCGGATACCTGGTAGCCATGCAAGGTCAGGCTGTCGACAATGGCGTTGAGCACCGATTCGGCCACCAACGGCCCATGAAACGGCCCTTGAGCCTTGATCGCGGAAGGTTGCTCACCGGCCATGCCGGCGGCGAACAGTAACGTCCACATGCCGTTGTCACCGGCCAGTGGGCGGATGCTGCATTCGATGCGGGTCACCAGGCCCAGGCACTGGCGTGTGAGGCTGAGGTTGCGCATGGCCGCGTCCCCTCCAATAAGCCTTGTTCAGCCTGACCACCAGGCTGTTTCCATCCTGAACGCTGATACTGTCCTTAAGTTCCAGCATAGAATAACCGTATCGAAAGATGGAAAACCGGCGCTGAACGGTAGCACATCGCCGCCAGCGCCGATTTATTGACTCAGGCCGGCTTGGCCTGTGCAATTACCTCTTCGAGGCGTTCCTTTTCTGCCTTCTCGATGTCTTCCTCGCTGATCATTTCGGCAATTTCCCGCAGGCGTTCCACCACGCGGGCATTGACGCTGCCCTCGGCAAACTGGCCTTGCTCATCGAGCACCCCGGCCTCCTCGCCCACCAGCAGGCTCAGCGCCTCATCAGCCTGGCTGACTGCGTAGACGTGGAACATGCCATTCTCCACGGCCTGCAGCACGCGCTCGTCAAGCATCAGCGTGGCCACGTTGGCACGCGGAATGATCACCCCCTGCTCGCCGGTCAGGCCACGCGCCTCGCACAGGCGGAAGAAACCTTCGATCTTCTCGTTGACCCCACCCACCGCCTGCACTTCACCAAACTGGTTGATAGAACCGGTGATGGCGAAGCACTGCTTGAGCGGCGTGCGCGACAAGGCTGAAATCAGCGTGCAGGCTTCGCCCAGCGAGGCACTGTCACCGTCTACATAACCGTAGGACTGCTCCAGGGCAATGCTCGCGGAAATCGCCAGCGGGAACTCCTGGGCATACCGGCTGCCCAGGTAACCGGTGAGGATCATCACACCCTTGGAGTGGATCGGCTGGCCAAGGTTGACCTCACGTTCGATGTCGACGATGCCGCTGCCGCCCGGGTACACAGTGGCAGAAATACGCGCCGGCATACCGAACGCCGAGTCGCCCACTTCCAGCACGGTCAGGCCGTTGCACTTGCCAATGGCCGCACCCTCGGTGTCGATCAGGATGATGCCGGCCAGCATGTCGTCCAGCACCCGTTGCGAAACGCGCCCGGTGCGGGTGGCCTTGGCTTTGAGCGCACGTTCGATGTGCCCGGCGTCGGTCATTTCGTCACTGGCCAGCTGACGGATGAAATCGGCTTCGCTGACCAGCTGGAACAAGTCGCCGATGCGCGCCGACAGGCGTGACTGGTTCTCTGCCAGGCGGGCGCTGTAGGTGGCCAGGCGTGCGACCGCGTCACTGGTCAGCGGCGCCATGCCCTCCTCGTTGGTGCGGGTGCGCAACAGCTGGGCGAACTGCTCCAGGTTTTCGTCGACCATGGGCATGTCTTCGTCGAAGTCCACCAGCACGCGGAACATCTCCTGGAAGTCCGGGTCGTGGTCCTGCAGTGCGTAGTACAGCTGGCGGGAGCCGATAATCACCAGCTTCACGTTGAGCGGAATCATCTGCGGCTGAAGGCTGACGGTGGCAACACGGCCCAGCTCGCCGATCGGGGATTCCATCTTCAGCTTGCGCGACTGCAGGGCACGCTTGAGCGCATCCCACACGAACGGCTCGCCCAGCATCTTCTCCGCTTCAAGAATCAGGAAACCGCCGTTGGCCCGGTGCAACGCGCCTGGGCGCAGCTGCCGGTACGAAGTGTACAGCGCGCCCTGGTCGGTGCTGTATTCGATACGGCCGAACAGGTTGTCGTAAGTCGGGTGCGGCTCGAACACGACCGGCGCGCCGCCGGCGGCATGGTGGCCGACCACCAGGCTTGGGGCGTACTGCTCTTCAAGCAGCTTGCGTGCAGCGGCGTCGGTCTTGCTGTCGTCGACCAGTTGCTCGACCACGGTGCGCAGCAGGTTCAGCTGCACCGACTGCAGGTAGGCGCACACCGCTGCGTTCTCGGCGTACTTTTCTGACAGCGGCGCCAGCAAAGGCTGCAACGCCAGGGTGATGGTTTCTTCGTTGAGCTGGCGCAGCTGGTTGTTCGACTCACGCTTCCATTGCGGCAGGCTGGCCAGCTCTTCGTTCAGCTGTTCCTCCAGCAAGGCAATGTCTTCGTGAAACTGCTCGCGCACCGCTTCGGGCAACTGGGCGAACTCGGCTTCGTCCAGCGCCTTGCCATCGGCCATCGGCGTAAAGGCGACGTTGCTGGCATCGCGGTACAAAGCCACGTCCTTTTCCAGCGAGGCCCGCTCGATCACATCCAGGGCGCGGTCATAGCGCTGGTTGAAGGCACGGTCGATGGCACCTTTTTTCTGCTGATACGACGGGTGCTCGAACACGGCCGGGAAGGTCGACAGCAGGTTGTCGATCAAACCGCCCATATCGCTGATGAACTCGGCGGCGCTTCCAGACGGCAACTCCAGCGCGCGTGGTTCCCGAGTGTCGTCGAAGTGGTTGACGTAAACCCAGTCGGCCGGGGTCTGCTGGCGCTTGCCCTCAGCCTTGAGGTAGCGCTTGACGAACGAGAAGCGCCCGGTGCCGGGCTCGCCCATCACATACACGTTGTAACCGGGGCGCGGCATGGCCACGCCGAACTGCAGGGCCTCGACAGCACGTTCCTGGCCCAGGACTCCGCGAAACGGCTCCAGATCGTCGGTGTGGGTAAAAGCAAACTGCTCGGGGGAGAAACGCCGGGTCAGGGCTTCAGGCGCGAGACGCAGGCGCGCAGCGACAGGATCGGGCATTGGGTTTCCTTACTTCGGCGGGCAGATGAGCAGCATTCTGGCGCTGCCCGCGCGCGCCTTGCAAGGCTCCACAGGACTTTATGTCGCAGCCGGTGCAGGTCATGTAGCAGCAAATTTTTCGCAATCAACAACGCAACCTTTAGATCGTGCCTAAACTCCAAGCTGCGCGGGTGGGTGAAAAGCTTTCCCGACCTGGCAACCGAGTTGCCAGAAACCCTGACCCTTGGTTAAGACAAAGAGAACAAATGCTATGAAACGGATTCTTCTGGGTACTCTGTTCACCGTGGTCTCGCTGAACGCCATGGCAGAAGCGCCAGGCGGCCCGAACTGCGGCTGGGGCAACATGCTGTTCGAAGGCCAGCGTGGCACGCCGGCACACTTCCTTGCTTCTACTACCAACGGCACCTCCGGTAACGCCACCTTCGGCATGACCTCCGGTACCAACGGCTGCTCCACCAAGGCTTCGCTGACCTACGGCGGCAAGTCCTGGTTTGCCATGAACGGCATGATGAACGAGCTGTCCGAAGACATGGCCATGGGCCAGGGCGAAGCGCTGACCACCTATGCCGTAGTGCTCGGCGTGGCCCCGGAAGACCGCGTCTACTTCAACTCGGTTACCCACCAGCACTTCAACCAGATCTTCAGCAGCGCCGATGTCACTGCCGAAACTGTCCACAGCAACACCCTGGCGGTTCTGAAGAGCGACCCACGCCTGGCCAAATACGCTACCGAGGCCTAAGCACTGCTGTTCCCGCCCCCACGGGGGCGGGTTTCGCCTTTTCGGCATCGTGAAGAAGTAGTTGCCCGATATGCTCAAACGCCTCGCTTCCCTGGCGCTGTGTGCCTGCGCCCCTGTTCATGCCGCGCCCGTGCTGGATCAAGGCCGTCTCCAGCAACTGGCCAATACCCCTTACTGGCTCGCCATTGGTCACTACGAAACCGCCAAGCTCGGCGGCTGGCGTAGCTATGTGGACGACGATGCGTTCTTCCTCGCCGCAGACGGTGCGCACCACCCGGATCAAGAACTCAAGGCTACGGTCGATGCGCTGTATGCCCCGGCCAGCCTAGGCGACAAGCACGCGCAGTGCGTGTTCCCCGCGCGCACCCGCTGGCTGCGCGAACAGCTCGACCTGCCAGGGTTGCCGCAGCCGGACTGCCAGGAATTCAAGACCTGGTACCAGTCGATCGACCCGCACAGCGCCGCGCTGATCTTCCCGGCGGCCTACCTGAACAGCCCGTCGTCGATGTTCGGCCACACCCTGCTGCGCATCGACCAGTCCAGCACCCGCAACGACGACACCACGCTGCTGAGCTACGCAATCAACTTCGGCGCCTACATCGAAGGCAGCGACAACAGCATCCTGTACGCCTGGAAGGGCCTGATGGGCGGCTACCCGGGGCTGTTCGCCCTGATGCCCTACCAGGAAAAACTGTCCGAATACCGCAGCCTCGAAAACCGCGACCTGTGGGAATACCAGCTGGACCTCACCCCCGAAGAAACCGGGCGCATGGTCGAGCATGTGTGGGAGTTGAAGCAGATCCAGTTCGACTATTTCTTCTTCGACGAAAACTGCTCGTATCGGTTACTGGAGCTGCTGCAAGTGGCTCGGCCGAGCCTGGACCTGACCTCGCAGTTCCCGCTGACCGCCATCCCCACCGATACGGTGAAGGCCGTGAAGCAGTCCGGCCTGGTCGCCAGCGAGGTTTACCGCCCCTCTCGCGAACGTGAGTTGCTCGCCCGGGCGGAGCCGCTTGATCACAATGAAAAGCATCAGGTGCTGGCCGTGAGTGCCAATACCGCACAGTTGCAGAGCCCCGAATTCAAGGCCCTGCCCCGTGAACGCCAGGCGTTGGTGCAGGACGCCGCATATCGCCTGGAGCGCTACCGGGCCAACGGCCAGGAGCGCGACCCCGGCCAAGCGAAGCGCAGCTTCGAACTGCTGCGCGCGATCAACAGCAACCCGCCGCCGCCCTTGCAGATCGAGCGCCCCGGCCTGCCCGAGGATGGCCATGACTCTCGCACCTGGCAGCTGGGCGTAGGCACCCGTGAAGACCGCGCTTACGCCGAGTACGGCCTGCGCATGGCCTACCACGACCTGAACGACAATGCCTATGGCTTCCCGCTGGGTGCGCAAATCGAGATCCTGCAGCTGAAGGTACGCCAGTACGAGGGTAATGACTGGCAGGTGCAGCGCCTGGACCTGGCCACCATTCGCTCGCTGACGCCCCGCAACGAACTGCTCAAACCCTGGTCGTGGCAAGTGGCCGGCGGCCTGGAGCGGGTGCCAGGCAAACATGATGACGAGGTCTTGGTCAGCCACGTGAACGGCGGCGCCGGCGGCACCTGGCAATTGGCCGACGGGTTGCTGGGTTTTGCTCTGGGTACGGTGCGGGTCGAGCATCACAACGACTTCGCCCAGTTCATCGCCCCGGCGGCAGGGTTCAATGGCGGCCTGCTGTGGCGCAACGGCTTGGGCAACATGACGCTGGAGGCCAAGGGTGATTACTTCACCAATGGCGAGGTGCGGCGCAAAGTGAGCCTGAACCAGCAGTGGGAAATCAGCCAGAACCTGGGGTTGAGGTTGAGTGCTTCGAGAGAGTTCAGCCACCTCGCTACTGCGCAGAACGAAGTCATGCTCGAATTGAAGTGGTACCACTACTGAGTGATCCAATCGACTCTTTGACACTGTTTTGACAGCTCCTCGACAAATGGCCACCTAGACTTTCCACCATCAACTGGAGGGTTTTGTGGTCATGTCGCGGTACTGGTTCGGCGTGTGCATTGCGTTGTTGCTGTCAGGTTGCGAAACCACCCACGAGCAGATGCTCACCCATGGTTATCCCCCTGCCTATGCCGATGGCTTTCAGGACGGTTGCAGCAGCGGCCGCCAGGCGGCCGGGCTGATGGTGGGCGGCTTCAGCAAAAACGTGCCGCGCTACCTGCACGAGCGCCAGTACGAAACCGGTTGGGACGACGGTTTCCGCCAGTGCCATGCCATGCAGAACAGTGAAGAACAGCGCGCGTACCACGAACGCTTCTGGGACCAGCGCGACCGCGAGTGGGAGCAGGAAAAGGACCGAGGCGCTGCCAAGGCTTATCGCCACAACTGAGTCGCAAACGGACATCCCTTGAAACCGACGGCCTGCCATGATGGTCTCCTGCACACAGGAGGCCCCGCATGAGCCGAGCATTCGTCAACGAAGACCAAGCTGCCGCCCAGGCCGACCAGCCGGTGGAGCGACGCGTCAGCGAACAACCCAACTACGTCACCGCCAACGGCCTGCACCTGCTGCAAACGCGCGTGGCCGGGCTGAATGCCTTGCGCAGCGAACTGCAGGCGCAGGGCGAGCGTGGCGACAAGCAGCGGCTGGCCGATACCGAGCGGGACCTGCGTTACTTCAGTGCACGGGTGCAGAGTGCCCAGGTGGTGCCGGCAGCCACTTCACGCAGCAAGGTGCAGATTGGTAGCCGCGTACGGTTTGTCGATGCGCAGGACCAGGAGCAGGTGGTGCAGCTGGTAGGCGAGGATGAAGCGGATGCTGGGCGGGGGCTGATCAACTGGGGTTCGCCGCTGGGACGGGCGTTGCTGGGCGCGCGGCCTGGGGATGAGGTGGTTTGGCGGCGGCCGGCGGGGGATCAGGTGATTGAAGTGGTCGAGATCGAAGGTGAGCCCTGAAGGGGCCGCTATGCGGCCCCAAAACACTTCAGGTCAGACTACGCCTTGGGCCAGCATCGCATCAGCCACTTTCACAAAGCCTGCGATATTCGCACCTTTGACGTAGTTGATACGGCCATCCGCCTCTTCACCGTAGTGCACGCAAGCATGGTGAATCGACTGCATGATGTTGTGCAGCTTGCTGTCCACTTCACCGGCAGTCCACAGCAGGCGCATGGCGTTCTGCGACATCTCCAGGCCCGACACGGCCACGCCGCCGGCGTTGGAGGCTTTGCCCGGGGCATAGAGGATGCCGGCGTCCAGGAAGATATCCACAGCTTCGAGGGTGGTCGGCATGTTGGCACCTTCGGCCACACAGATGCAGCCATTGCGCAGCAGGGTGCGGGCGTCTTCGGCGCCCAGCTCGTTCTGCGTGGCGCACGGCAACGCGATGTCGCACTGCAGGCTCCACGGGGTCTGGCCCTTGCGGAACTCAAGGCCGAACTGCCCGGCCAGCTCGCTGATGCGGCCACGCTTGACGTTCTTCAGTTCCATCAACGCGTCCCACTGGGCATCGGTCAGGCCGGCTTCGGCGTACAGCGTGCCTTCGGAGTCGGACAGCGAGATCACCTTGCCGCCCAGGTCCATCACTTTGCGCGCCGCATACTGGGCCACGTTGCCCGAACCGGAAACTGCCACGCGGCGGCCGTCGATACGCTTGCCTTGGCGCTTGAGCATTTCTTCGGCGAAATACACGCAGCCGTAGCCGGTGGCTTCCGGGCGGATGAGGCTGCCGCCGTACGTCATGCCTTTACCGGTCAACACCGAGGTGAACTGGTTGGCCAAGCGTTTGTACTGGCCAAACATGAAGCCGATTTCGCGGGCACCCACGCCAATGTCACCGGCCGGCACGTCGCAGTCAGCGCCAATGTGGCGGTACAGCTCGCTCATGAACGCCTGGCAGAAGCGCATCACTTCGGCGTCGCTCTTGCCTTTAGGGTCGAAGTCCGAGCCACCCTTGCCGCCGCCCATGGGCAGCGAGGTGAGGGAGTTCTTGAACACTTGCTCGAAGGCCAGGAACTTCAGCACGCTGAGATTCACCGACGGGTGGAAGCGCAGGCCGCCCTTGTAAGGACCGATGGCGCTGCTCATCTGGATGCGGTAGCCGCGGTTGACCTGCACCTTGCCCTGGTCATCGACCCAGGAAACGCGGAACAGCACCGCGCGCTCAGGCTCTACCATACGCTCGAGAATGCCCGATTGCAGGTAGTGAGGGTTGGCTTCAAGGAATGGCCACAGGGTGCGCAGCACCTCTTCCACCGCCTGGTGGAATTCCGGTTGGCCAGGGTCACGCTGCTGCAGGCGTGCAAGGAAATTGTCGACAGATTCGATCATGGTAGACATCTCACCAAGAGGATTAGACTTATTGGTTTTTTTTCGAATGTACCAAGAAGCAATCGCACTGGAATAGGGCGAAATGTCGTTTTTTTGAAATTATTTGGTGCGTTTTATATAAGTGTATACAAAGAACGCGCCCCATAAGCTGTTTACCCGCGTATGGCAGGCACAAAAATGGGGCCCCGAAGGGCCCCATTCTTGTGCATCAGAACGCCGGCTTACTGGGCCAGTTTCTTGTGCCGTACACGGTGCGGCTGGGCAGCAGCATCACCCAGGCGCTTCTTGCGGTCGGCTTCGTACTCGGTGTAGTTGCCTTCGAAGAACACCACGTTCGAGTCGTCTTCGTACGCCAGGATGTGAGTAGCCACACGGTCCAGGAACCAACGGTCGTGGGAAATCACGATCGCGGCGCCCGGGAAGTCCAGCAGGGCTTCTTCCAGCGAACGCAGGGTTTCGACGTCGAGGTCGTTGGACGGTTCGTCGAGCAACAGGACGTTACCGCCCTCCTTCAGGGTCAGGGCCAGGTGCAGGCGACCGCGCTCACCACCGGACAGGTCCTTGACGAACTTCTGCTGGTCGCCACCCTTGAAGTTGAAGCGGCCAACGTAGGTACGCGACGGGATCTCGTAGTTGCCGATGCGGATCTGGTCGGAACCGTCGGAAATCTGCTGGAACACGGTCTTGGCGCCGTCCAGGTCTTCGCGGCTCTGGTCCACGCAGGCCAGTTGCACGGTTTCACCGATCTCGATGCTGCCCGAGTCCGGCTGCTCCTTGCCCATCAGCATGCGGAACAGGGTCGACTTACCAGCACCGTTACCGCCGATCACGCCGACGATGGCGCCTTTTGGCATGGAGAACGACAGGTTGTCGATCAGCACGCGGTCGCCGTAGCCTTTGGATACGTTCTTGAACTCGATGACCTTGTCGCCCAGGCGCGGGCCAGCCGGGATGTAGATCTCGTTGGTTTCGCTGCGTTTCTGGAATTCCTGCGACTGCATTTCTTCAAAGCGCTGCAGACGGGCCTTGGATTTGGACTGGCGAGCCTTGGCGCCTTTGCGCACCCACTCCAGTTCCTCTTTCATGGCCTTCTCGTGGGCGCTCTGCTGCTTGGATTCCTGCGCCAAGCGGTCCGACTTGGCTTCCAGCCAGCCCGAGTAGTTGCCTTCGTACGGAATGCCGGCGCCGCGGTCCAGTTCCAGGATCCAGCCAGCAACGTTGTCGAGGAAGTAACGGTCGTGGGTAATGGCTACCACGGTGCCCGGGAAGTCGTGCAGGAAGCGCTCAAGCCACGCCACCGAATCGGCATCCAGGTGGTTGGTCGGTTCGTCGAGCAGCAGCATGTCGGGGGCCGACAGCAGCAGGCGGCACAGGGCCACACGGCGCTTTTCACCACCGGACAGGTGTTCGATTTTTGCGTCCCAGGCCGGCAGGCGCAGGGCGTCGGCGGCCACGTCCAGCTGGCGCTCCAGGTTGTGGCCGTCAGCGGCCTGCAGGATGGCTTCCAGCTTGGCCTGCTCGGCGGCCAGCTTGTCGAAGTCGGCATCCGGGTCGGCGTAAGCGGCGTAGACCTCGTCCAGGCGGGCCTGGGCGTCCTTGATCACGCTGACCGCTTCCTCGACCACTTCGCGCACGGTCTTGGTCGGGTCCAGTTGTGGCTCCTGCGGCAGGTAGCCAACGTTGATGTCGGGCATCGGACGGGCTTCGCCGTCGAATTCCTTGTCGACGCCCGCCATGATCCGCAGCAGGGTCGATTTACCGGCGCCGTTCAAGCCGAGCACGCCAATCTTGGCGCCTGGGAAGAACGACAGGGAAATGTTCTTGAGAATTTCCCGCTTCGGCGGCACGACCTTGCTCAGCCGATGCATGGTGTAGACGTATTGAGCCAAAACCAAGCCCTCTAATTCAGATAGGTAAAGACATCGACGATCGCCCAGGCAGCATGGCCAGGGGGATGCGTGTTCGGGTGTCATTGGACAAAGACGACCATTCTACGCCAACGCGCGGCGTTGCATAGGAGGGGCCGTGGGTGGGGTGGGATCGGTGTTGTCCCTGGGGGGCATTTGTTGGCTTTGCCGGCCTCTTCGCGGCTAAAGCCGCTCCCACAGGTACTGCATTGCCCTTGAAGGCAGTGATATCCCTGTGGGAGCGGCTTTAGCCGCGAAGAGGCCGGCACAGCAGCCGAGATGGCTCAGACGTGGCGCTGTTTGGCCTTGCCCCGCGGCAACCGGCAACGGTCGCCCTGCTCGGCCAGGCGCGCGGCCCAGGCGGACTTCACGCTGAAGCCGCCGCTGCGGGCAGGTTGCTGCTCGGCCACATGAGCCGGCCTGGCAGCCGCAGGCGCAGTGCCGACCACCTTGGCAGCAGCCTTGGCCGTAGCCACTGCCGGCGCTGGCGCTGCTGCCGCTTTGGCGGTCTTGCGCAGTTCAGCCAGCGATGGCGCTTTGCTCTTGGCGCTGGCGCCAGCGTCAGGTTTGACCAGCGAGCGCTGGCAAGACTTGCAGGATACGTCCTCGGTCACGGCAGTGCTGACAAGGGTCTGACTGCTGCGCCCGCAGGCGGAATCGAGGCCATTGGAGGAAAAGTGAGTAACCAAAACCGAACATCTCCGATGCGTTGTCATGTGAAGCGGCGGCTATTCTCGCACAGGTTGCAGGGGCTTGCCGAACCACCGGGCAGGCACCATCGGTCAACATGGCTGGCACTTTGCCATAATCCTAGGCATGCTAGCCGGTTTCGGGTGTCCGGCTTATAGTGCGCCACCGTGCATGATCCTTCCCTGCCATCGCCAGCCCAATCGCAGGATCAACGCTTGACCAACCTTACTCATCCGTCGACATTGCGTACCGCGCCACAGGCGCCCGCCGCTACCCTGCGCGGGTCGGTCAAGGGTGCGCTGGCGATGCTTGCCCTGATCCTGCTGGGCCTGCTGCTGTGGCAGCTTTTCGCCCAGTTCAACCACACCCAGGCCGACCTGCGCAAACAAAGCCTGGATGCCACTGCAGAACTGGCCGACCACCTGAGCCTGAACATGGCGTTCAAGGCGCAGCAGGCGGTGAATGTGCTGCAGCCTTACGTAAATGCGCCGCAGCCTGCCGCCCTGCCGAGCCTTCTGCATACCCTGCGCGAGCGCCTGCCTGCGCTGCAGAGCGTGGCCTGGCTGGACAACGCAGGGCAACTGCGCGCCGACAGCCTGCCCGGCAGCCCCGACCGCCAGTTGCTCGGCGAGTTGCTCACGCTGAACCTGGGCCGCCCGTACTTCTTCACCAATTCAGCCGACAACCGTACCCTCTATCTGCTGCTGCGCCAGTCCCCCGAGCAGGACCGTGGCTACTGGCTGCTGCGCCTGTCGCCAGACTATTACAGCACCCTCACCACCCACCTTGATGGCGCCGGCCACCCCCTGTGGCTGCTGGAAAACAGCCGCAGCGGCGAGGTACTGCAGCGCCACGCGCCAACCGACACCGGCAGCGAGCCGCTGCAGAGCGTGATGCTGGCCTTTATAGACAACAGCACCTGGCAACTGCGCGGCCTGTTCGACGCGCAACTGACCCAGCAGAAACTGCTGCCTGCACTGATCGGCAAGTGTCTGCTGGTGCTGTTCTGCGCCCTGCTGCCGGTGCTGGCCCTGATCAATATGCGCCGCCGCCAGCGCGCGCTGCAGGAGGACCGCCGGCGTTACCAGGAAATTTTCGAAGGCACCGGCGTGGCCTTGTGTGTGCTCGATCTGTCCAGCCTGCCTGGCCAGCTCGACCGCTACCACCTGCGCAACCGCGCCGCGCTCAAGCACAGCCTGGCGCTGGACCCAAACCTGCGTCGCTCGCTGCTGCTGGAACTGAAAATCACCGAGGTCAACCAGGTCGCGCGCCAGCTGCTGAACATCGACTGCCACGCAGGAGCCTGGCAGCGGCTGATCGACGGCACTGGCGATGGCCGCGACAGCATCGGCATGCAACTGATCGACGCGCTGATCGAACAACGCCCGCTGCTGGAGCTGGAAGTACGCCTGCCGGCTCCGCTGGGCGGCGAGTTGCATCTGTGGCTGATGGCACGCCTGCCGCAGCAGCGCCGCGACTACCAGGCAGTCATTCTCAGCATCAGCGACATCACCAGCCGCAAGCAGGTGGAACTGTCGCTGCTGGAGCGTGAAAGCTTCTGGTCGGATGTGGTGCGCACCGTCCCCGACCAGTTGTACGTGCAGGACGTGCACAGCCAGCGGATGATCTTCAGCAATCGCCACCTTGGCCAGACCCTGGGTTACGACCGTACCGAGCTTGCGCAAATGGGCGACCGCTTCTGGGAGTTGCTGCTGCACCCCGAAGACGCCGCGCACTATCAGGCCTTGCGCCAGCAACAGCGTGACAGCGGCCATGACCAACCGCTGCACTGCCAGTTGCGCTTCCGCCACCATGATGGCGGCTGGCGCTGCTATGACATCCGCGAGCAGGTGCTGACCCGTGATGCCGAAGGCCTGGTAACGCGCATCATCGGCGTGGGCAAGGACGTGACCGTGCAGATCGAGGCCAGCCAGTCGCTGCGCGACAGCGAACAGCGCTACCGGATGCTCGCCGAAAGCATCAGCGACGTGATCTTCTCCACCGACAGCCTGCTCAGGCTCAACTATGTCAGCCCTTCGGTGCAGAGCGTGCTGGGCTACCGGGCTGACTGGATTTTCGCCAACGGCTGGCAGTCGATCGTCGCCAACCCGGCCCAGCTCACCGGCATCTACAGCCTGATGGAACGCGTGAGCAAGGCCATGGGCGACCCGGTTCAACTGGCCCAGCTGCGCAGCCAGCTGCCGACCCAGCTGTTCGTGTTCGACTGCCTGCGCGGCGATGGTCGCAAGATCCCCATCGAACTGCGCCTGGTGCTGGTGTGGGACGATGACCAGCGCTTCGAAGGCGTGCTTGGGGTGGGCCGTGACATCAGCCAGCAACGGCGTGCCGAAAAAGACCTGCGCATGGCCGCAACGGTATTCGAGCATTCCACTTCGGCCATCCTCATCACCGACCCGGCCGGCTATATCGTGCAGGCCAACGAGGCGTTCAGCCGCGTCAGTGGTTATGCCGTCAGTGAAGTGCTCGACCAGTTACCGGGCATGCTCACCGTCGACGAACAGCAGGAAGGGCACCTGCGCTATGTGGTCAAGCAACTGCACCAGCGCGGCAGCTGGGAGGGCGAGGTGTGGCTCAAGCGCCGTGACGGCGACCACTACCCGGCATGGGTCGGCATTACTGCGGTACTGGACGACGAGGGCGACCTGGCCAGCTACGTGTGCTTCTTCACCGACATCAGCGAGCGCAAGGCCAGCGAACAGCGCATTCACCGCCTGGCCTACTACGACGCCCTCACCCACCTGCCCAACCGCACGCTGTTCCAGGACCGCCTGTACAACGCCCTGCAGCAGGCGGAGCGGCAGAAGGCCTGGGTGGTACTGATGTTCCTCGACCTGGACCGTTTCAAGCCGATCAACGACTCCCTCGGCCATGCCGCGGGCGATCGCATGCTCAAGGACATGGCCCTGCGCCTGCTGGCCTGCGTGGATGACGACGACACTGTGGCGCGCATGGGCGGCGACGAATTTACCCTGTTACTGCAACCGCGCCCCAGCCGCGAGCTGGCACTGAACCGCGCCATCCACGTGGCCGAGAACATCCTCGGCAGCCTGGTGCGGCCATTCGTGCTGGAAAACCGCGAGTTCTTCGTCACTGCCAGTATCGGCATCGCCCTCAGCCCGCAGGATGGCAGCGAGCTGAGCCAGCTGATGAAAAACGCCGACACCGCCATGTACCACGCCAAGGAACGCGGCAAGAACAACTTCCAGTTCTACCAGGCCGAGATGAACGCCAGCGCCCTGGAGCGGCTGGAGCTGGAAAGCGACCTGCGCCACGCCATGGAGCAGAACGAATTCATCCTCTACTACCAGCCGCAGTTCAGTGGCGACGGCAAACGCCTGACCGGTGCTGAAGCACTGCTGCGCTGGCGCCACCCAACCCGTGGCCTGGTACCGCCAGGCGACTTTATCCCGGTGATCGAGGAACTGGGCCTGGTCGTGGACGTGGGCGACTGGGTCCTGCGCGAGGCTAGCCGCCAACTCAAGGCCTGGCACAAGGCCAAGGTGCGGGTGCCGAAAGTGTCGGTGAACATTTCGGCGCGGCAGTTCTCCGACGGCCAGCTGGGCACGCGGATTGCCAACATTCTTGAAGAAAGCGGCCTGCCGCCGGCCTGCCTGGAGCTGGAGCTGACCGAAAGCATTCTGATGCGCGAGGTGAGCGAGGCGCTGCAGATTCTTGCCAGCCTGAAAAACCTGGGCCTGAGCATTGCGGTGGACGACTTCGGCACCGGCTACTCATCGCTCAACTACCTCAAGCAGTTCCCCATCGACGTGCTCAAGATCGACCGCACCTTCGTCGACGGCCTGCCCGAGGGCGAGCAGGACGCGCAGATTGCCCGGGCGATCATCGCCATGGCCCACAGCCTCAACCTGGCGGTAATCGCCGAGGGCGTGGAAACCCACGAGCAGCTGGAGTTCCTGCGCGAACATGGCTGCGACGAAGTGCAGGGCTACCTGTTCGGCCGACCGATGCCGACACACCAGTTCGAGGCGCAGTTCTCCAACGAAACGCTGTTCATGTTCCATTGATGCGGTACCTGCACTGGCCTCATCGCCGGCAAGCCAGCGCCCACAAGTGATGCATCAGCCTCAAGGCCAGCGCAATCCTGTGGGGGCCGGCTTGCCGGCGATGGGGCCATATGCGCCCCAAAAAACGGACCTGAAAGTCAACTCGGACGCCCGCCCAGCCCAGACACGGCGCGGGATGCAACATGAGCCCCATTGGTCCGCGACTTGATGCCACTTCATATGCCAGCCGCGAATCAATCGGTTAGAATGCCCCCCCAAACTACCCCGATCCTTGAGGACCGCCATGTTCAGCCGTGATTTGACCATTGCCAAGTACGACGCCGAGCTCTTCGAAGCCATGCAGCAAGAAGCCCTGCGCCAGGAAGAGCATATCGAGCTGATCGCTTCGGAAAACTACACCAGCCCGGCAGTCATGGAAGCTCAGGGCTCGGTCCTGACCAACAAGTACGCCGAAGGCTACCCAGGCAAGCGTTACTACGGTGGTTGCGAGTACGTCGACATCGTCGAGCAACTGGCCATCGACCGTGCCAAGGAACTGTTCGGCGCCGATTACGCCAACGTCCAGCCGCACGCTGGTTCCCAGGCCAACGCAGCTGTCTACCTGGCCCTGCTGTCGGCCGGTGACACCATTCTGGGCATGAGCCTGGCCCACGGTGGCCACCTGACCCACGGTGCTTCGGTAAGCTCGTCGGGCAAGCTGTACAACGCCATCCAGTACGGCATCGACGGCAACGGGCTGATCGACTACGACGAAGTCGAGCGCCTGGCGGTCGAGCACAAGCCGAAAATGATCGTTGCCGGCTTCTCGGCCTACTCGCAGGTTCTGGACTTCGCCCGCTTCCGCGCCATCGCCGACAAGGTCGGTGCCTACCTGTTCGTCGACATGGCCCACGTTGCCGGCCTGGTTGCCGCTGGCGTGTACCCGAACCCTGTTCCGTTCGCCGACGTGGTCACCACCACCACCCACAAGACCCTGCGCGGTCCACGTGGCGGCCTGATCCTGGCCCGTGCCAACGCCGACATCGAGAAGAAGCTGAACTCGGCTGTATTCCCGGGCGCCCAAGGCGGCCCGCTGGAGCACGTGATCGCCGCCAAGGCCATCTGCTTCAAGGAAGCCCTGCAGCCTGAGTTCAAGGCTTACCAGCAACAGGTCGTGAAAAACGCCCAGGCCATGGCCAGCGTGTTCATCGAGCGTGGTTTCGACGTGGTGTCCGGTGGCACCCAGAACCACCTGTTCCTGCTGTCGCTGATCAAGCAGGAAATCTCCGGCAAGGACGCTGACGCCGCCTTGGGCAAAGCCTTCATCACCGTCAACAAGAACTCGGTACCGAACGACCCACGTTCGCCGTTCGTCACCTCGGGCCTGCGTTTCGGCACCCCAGCCGTCACCACCCGTGGTTTCAAGGAAGCCGAGTGCAAGGAACTGGCTGGCTGGATCTGCGACATCCTGGCTGACCTGAACAACGAAGCGGTGATCGACGCCGTACGTGAGAAGGTCAAGGCCATCTGCAAGAAGCTGCCGGTGTACGGCAACTGATTGGCATTAGCCTGATGTGAAAAGCCCGGCCTCTGTGCCGGGCTTTTTCATGTCTATCGGAAACAGGGCCAAATGGGCATCCCGCTGAGGCTGCCCTAGCCTGCGGTCTCCTTACTACGCCCACCTGGAGCCCGCAATGGCTGATCATCAAGCGCTGTCCTTCACCGCTACCTTGTTAGTCAACGGTCACCCCCTGACCATCCTGAGCGAAGCCACCGAAGGCACCATCAGGGTTGCCCACCCCGACACTAACCTGGGGTTGATGGACGTGACCCATGCACTGGGCGTGCTAAGCACACCCGATGACGCTTGGGACGATGCCCGAGAAGCAGGGCATGTCGATTTTCACGTCACAGGCGACGTGGCGCCCGTGCTGTTCTACTTCCGTCACACCCCTGAAGGCTACCGCCTGTACATCAGGGGCGGCGAGCATGACGGCCAAGGCGTGTTCAAAAGCAAATATGGCGTTGCCATGGTCAGCCCTATTGAGGGCAGCGACCCGACCCCGTGGCAGATGCGCAATCCCCACACCCAGCACCCCCTCGACCTTGCAGGCATGGCTGTCGACTTTTCCATCATCAACCTGGCGTGCGCTGCGTCCGGGCAAAGCTTGGCCACCCATTTGATTGCCAATGGCGAAGGGGGCTATCTGATCACCCTGCGTTCCAAGCCTGCCACCAGCTTACGGCTGAACATTACCGAGCGCGGAGTGGACTGGGCGCGACGCTGAGTCGCTTGCCCCACATGCGCAAACAGTGCCGGGGCTTTCACATCAGGGAACGATCACCCGCTGCGGCGGTGTGGGAGGCGACTCTTAAGATCGCCTCTTTCCACAGCAAGGGTCATCACCATGTATAGCCACCGGCAACAATCATTCATCGCCCAGCTCAGTGCCCCAGGTGCGCACCTGAACTTCCTGGATGTGCTGCTGGGGCAGCCAGCCAGAATCCTGCTCGCAGGTAGCGGTGGTGGTGTTTTCAGTGGCAGGTTCAGCGAGCGGGATGACTCGCACCTGTTAGGCCACCTGCCCGTTGAAAACGCGCCGCCCCCTCCGACGCTGTACTTTCGCCACTCCGAAGAAGATTACTACTTGTATGTAAGAACGCCTGGCAACCATTTCGGCAAAGGCATCAGCCGAGGCAGGCATGGGGAAATCGGTGCCTACCCAACCCAAACTCTCGCCCCCGCCTGCTTCGAGCTGCTCGGCCCTAACGGCGCGCTGATACTCTCGGACATTCCTGTGAACGCCTTCCACTGCGTGTTACGTGAGCGTGCCTCCGGTATGTGCCTGCATCGCCACAAGCGTTTCGACGCTGCGCACACCTATGTATTTGCCAAGCGCGATGAGAGGATGCGCCTGACCCTCAACATTCTGGAGCGTAACGCCGCATGGTTGAGCGACCCGGATGAGATATAGGTAGCTGGGGGGCCAAGGCCGCAAGAGCAATGATTCAGGCGAGCACCCAATGCCGCCAACGATTACCCTGTGCTCTTTAGCTTTTGAGCACAGGCCTCCTCTTGACCAGAGAACAACTCGAAACCCATCAGACCCTGATCTACTTCGCCGCAGTGTTTGCCGCCATCGCCTTCGGCTTGCTGGCCAGTGACAGCGCCCGCCACCTGGAGGCACTGGTCACCCCCGCCATCGCCGTGCTGATGTACGCAATGTTCCTGCAGATCCCTTTTCTCGACCTGCGCCAGGGCCTGGGCAACCGCCGGTTCATCGCTGCCCTGCTGCTCGCCAACTTCATCCTGGTGCCGCTACTGGTCTGGGGCATCACCCGCGGGCTGGTCGAACACCCGGCGTTGCTCATCGGCGCCCTGCTGGTACTGCTCACACCCTGCATCGACTACGTGGTGGTGTTCACCCACATCGGCAAAGGCGACTCGCGCCTGACTTTGGCCGCCACCCCCGTGCTGCTGCTGGTGCAACTGGTGCTGCTGCCGGTGTATCTGGCATTGATGCTGGGCGACAGCAGCCAGGTGGCCATCTCCATCACCCCGTTCGTGGAAGCCTTCGTGCTACTGATCGTGATGCCAATGGCCCTTGCGGTGCTGACCAGCGCCGGTGCCCGCCACTCGCGTAAAGTCGCAACCTGGAATGACGCCTGGGCGTGGTTACCCGTACCGGCGATGGCCTTGGTACTGATGGTTGTGATCGCTTCGCAAATTGCCGTGGTGCTACGCGATTTCGACCGCTTGCTGCCGGTGATCCCGGTGTACATCGGTTTCATGCTGCTGGCGCCAGCGCTCGGGTTCGTTTCGGCCCGTCTGCTGCGCCTGCCAGCCACCGAGGCGCGTTCGGTGATGTTCAGCGCATCGACCCGCAATTCGCTGGTGGTGTTGCCGCTGGCACTGGCCTTACCCGAGCATTTGCGCACCCTGGCAGCAGCTGCCGTGATCACGCAGACGCTGGTGGAGCTGGTGTGCGAGCTGGGTTACGTGCGGGCCATACCTCGCCTGACCCGCACGTAAGGGGCTCAACTGACCACGTGCAGGTAGTGCAGGTGGCGCTCGTACTGGTCCAGGATGTCGCCAATCACATCTTCGCGGCTCCAGCCCATCACGTCGTAGTCCTGCCCGCCCTCACGCAGATACACCTCGGCGCGGAAATACTTGCGAGCATCGTTGTTATCGTCAGATTCGCGAAGGACGAAGCTAGGGGTATTGTACGCACGCGGCCGAACTTCATATTTGAAGCGGCCCTCGCCCGCGTGGGAAAGCTCGAGCGTGACCCGGCCATCGTCGCGTTCCTCAACCGTAACCTCGTAACCTTGCTTGCGCAGCTCCTGGGCCACTTCGTCGCAGGCGGGCTTGACCACATCATTGATAAAGCGGGTAACGTGGGCCCTGCGCGGCATCATGGCGATGTTGCGCAGGCGCCGTTGCCAGCCACCGTGATTCTGCCGGTGCTGGCGCTGGCCTGGCAGCGACTGGGTGCGCAGGCCACGACGGGTGGCATCCAGGCCCAAGGCCTTGAACAGGCCCCAGATCGCCACCAGCAGGATGACCGCGAATGGCAAGGCACTGGCGATGGTGGCTGCCTGCAGCGCTTTCAGGCCGTTGGCCAGCAACAAGGCAATGGCAACTGCGCCCATGGTCACCGACCAGAACACCCGCTGCCACAGCGGCGATTGGCCTTTGCCCGAGGAGGCAAGCATGTCTACCACCAGCGCCCCGGAGTCCGCGGAGGTGACAAAGAACACCACCACCATCAGCACCGCCACTAACGATACCGTTGTCGACCACGGGAAGTGTTCGAGAAACGCGAATAACGCAAGCGAACTGTCCTGATCGACAACCGCCGCCAGCTCCCTCACCCCCCCGTGCAGGATCATGTGAATGGCGGTGTCGCCGAACACAGTCATCCACAGCAGGGTGAAACCTGCCGGTACGAACAACACGCCGCAGACGAATTCGCGAATGGTGCGACCACGGGAAATACGCGCGATAAACAGCCCTACGAAAGGCGACCAGGACAGCCACCAGCCCCAGTACAGCAGGGTCCAGCCACCGATCCAGTCGGTGGGTTCGTAGGCGAACAGGTTGAATGTCTTGTTGACGATATCGGACAGGTACGCGCCGGTGTTCTGAACATAGGCCTGCAGCAGGAACACGGTCGGGCCAACGACCAGCACGAACAGCATCAATATCACTGCCAGGCCAAGGTTGAGCTCGGAGAGAATGCGAATGCCTTTATCCAGCCCGCTGGCCACCGACAGCGTGGCAAGGGCACAGGTGGCGGCGATGAGAACGACTTGCACAGTGGTGCTGACGGGCAAACCGAACAGCTGGTGCAGGCCGCTGTTGATCTGCAGCACGCCGTAGCCAAGCGAAGTGTCCACGCCAAATACCGTCCCCAGAATGGCAAAGATATCCACAGCATGCCCGATCGGGCCGTAGATGCGCTCGCCAATCAAAGGATACAGCGCCGAACGCAGCGTCAATGGCAGCCCGTTGCGGAAACTGAAGTAAGCCAGGATCAGCGCGACGATGGCGTAGATGGCCCAGGCATGCAGGCCCCAGTGGAAGAACGTGATGTTCATGGCTTCACGTGCTGCCGCGATGGTATTTGGCTCACCGACCGGGGGGTTGATGAAATGCATCACAGGCTCGGCTACGCCGAAGAACATCAGGCCGATACCCATGCCTGCCGAGAACAGCATGGCGAACCAGCTCTTGTTGGGGTAGTCCGGCTCGCTGTGGTCCGGGCCCAGCTTGATATCGCCGTAGCGGCTGACCGCCAGGAACACCACGCTGATCAGTACCAATGCCACGGTAAGGATGTAGAACCAGCTGGCGTTGGTGATGATCCATTGCTGCACGTCTTCGAACACACGCTGAGCGTGCTCCTGGAAAACCGTGGCGTACAGCACCAACAGCAGCACCAGAATGGCACTGGTAAAGAAAACGGGAGGGTTGATGGTGCTCCTGCGTTTTTGCTCTGCATTCATAGGCAGTATGACTCCTGGTGTTCAGCGCTGCGCATCAGGTGAGAGCGGTCAAGACTCGACCACCCTCGCCGCGTGGTGAATGAGAGATGCCCAAACCTTAGCGTCAGTTCAGGCATTTCCCAAAAATTACCGCTGCGCTTTCCTGCCAGACCCGCGCTGAAACATCAGCCCAGGTTACGTTTGAGCTCGGCAATGTGCTCCGGGCCGATACCACAGCAGCCGCCTACCAGACTGGCGCCGCGCTCACGCCAGTCGGTGGCCCAGGCCAGGTAACCAGGTGGATCGAGGTCTTCGCGCAGCTCATCCAGGCCATCGTTGGCGGTGGCTTCCTTGGGCTGTGGCGGGAAGGCGTTGGCATAGGCACCGATTGCGATGTCGGCGTTGTGCTGCTGGGTGAGCTCGCGGGCGACATCGATTGCAGCACCAATCACTTCCGGCTGGCTGCAGTTGAACAGCACCGCCGCAGCACCCAGGCCGATCACGGCCTCGATGGCATCGGCTACCGGCTCGCCGGAGCGCAGCCGAGGCACAGCGTCCACCTCTTCATCCTGCAAGGTGAACGACACCCAGAACGGCCGGCCGTCTTCAGGCAAGTGCTGATGAATGGCCCGCACTTCGGCAATCGAGCTTTGGGTTTCTGCCAGCCACAAGTCCACATGAGGGGCCAGGCCTTGGAGCAGCGGGAGCAATACCTCGGCCACGCGCTCAGGCTGGAACAGGTCCGGGCGGTAAGAACCGAAAAGCGGTGGCAAGGAACCTGCCACCCTTACCGGGTGCGCGCCGGTATCGGCCGCATGCCGCGCGAGCTGGCCGGCGATATTGGCCAGTTGCTGCCCTTCCTTGGCAAAGCGCTCCTCGCCGATGTGGAAGGGCACTACCGCATAACTGTTGCTGGTGATGACTTGTGCACCGGCGGCGATAAACGCTGCGTGCACGCCAACCACCGCCTCCGGCGCCTCGCTCAGCGCCAGTGCCGACCATTCGGGCTGGCGGAATGGCGCCCCACTGCGCTGCAGTTCACGGCCCATGCCGCCGTCGAGAATGACCATCGCTCGCTGTTTCATATAACTTCTCTGCAGGTTCTTATGAATGAAATTCATTAGTTCATGAACGTTTATAACTATTAAATACCCTATCACTCCTTTGCCCAACATATCAGGTATGTACATGCGATTTTCTACCGTGTTCGGTGCGGGCCTCGTGCTGCTCGCCACTGCTTCCCAGGCCTTTGCTGGCGCCACGCTGGAGCGGGTTGAATCGCGCAAGGAACTGGTCAACGTGCTGATGGAAAGCTACCCGCCGTTCTCCTTCCTCAACGACCAGAACCAGCTGGACGGTTTCGATGTGGACGTGGCCAAGGCCGTGGCTGACAAGCTGGGCGTCAAGCTGCGCCTGGAAACCCCGTCCTGGGACGTGATCGCCGCTGGCCGCTGGAGCGGCCGCTACGACATCTGCATCTGCTCGATGACCCCGAGCAAGGCCCGCGCCGAAGTGTTCGACTTCCCGGTGGAGTACTACGCCTCACCGGCGGTGATCGTGGTCAATGCCAAGGATGAGCGCATCCACGGCGCCAAGGACCTGGAGGGCCGCAAGGTGGGCCTGACCAGTGCATCGAGCTACGAGAGCTACCTGAACAAGAATCTGGTCATTGAAGGCGACGAAGACAAGAAACTCGAATACCCCTTCGACTTCGTGCAGATAGCGCCCTACGACACCGACAACGTCGCCTTCCAGGACCTGGGCTTGGGGGCTGGGGTGCGCCTGGATGCCATCCTCACCAACCTGGTGACCGCGCAGCCGCGCCTGAGCCAGGACAAGCGCTTCAAGCTGGCCGGCGCACCGCTGTATGAGGAGCCGAACTCGGTAGCCATCGAAAAAGGCGACCCTGAGTGGGACGCCAAGGTGCGCCAGGTATTTGCCGAGCTGAAGGCTGATGGCACCCTGGCCAAGCTGTCGCAAAAATGGATTGGCGCCGATATCAGCAAATGAGCAGCTTCCCCCCCTCCCCCAAGCCCGTGATCAAGCCGGCGGGCGCCGGCCTGTTCAGCTTCCGTACCCGGTTACTGCTGACCTGGCTGGCGCTGTTCGGCCTGTTTGTGGCGTTTTTCCTCAGCTTTGACCTGAAGTTCGCGATCATTCTGGAGAAGTTTCCGAACCTCGCCGGCTTCAAGCTGGGGCCTAACGGCTTTCTCCAGGGCGCGGCGCTCACCTTGTTCCTGTGCCTGTGCTCAATGGTGGTCTCGGTGCTGCTGGGCTTTGCCGCCGCGCTGGCGCGGTTGTCGAACAGCGCCGTGCTGGTGGGTGTTGCCAGCTTCTACACCTCGTTCTTCCGCGGCACACCGCTGCTGATCCAGATCTTGCTGATCTACCTGGGCCTCCCGCAACTGGGCCTGGTCCCGGGCGCCATCAGTGCCGGCATCATCGCGTTGTCGCTGAACTATGGGGCCTACCTGAGCGAGATCTTCCGTGCCGGAATCCTCGGCGTCGCGCGCGGGCAACGTGAAGCGGCGCTGGCCCTGGGCATGCGTACGCGGCAGATCTTCTGCCACGTCATCCTGCCCCAGGCCATGCGGGTGATCATTCCGCCCACGGCCAACCAGTTCATCTCGATGCTCAAGGACTCCTCGCTGATTTCGGTGATGGGCGTGTGGGAGGTCATGTTCCTTGCGCAATCCTACGGGCGGTCGAGCTATCGTTACCTGGAGATGCTGACCACGGCGGCGGTGATCTACTGGGTGCTGTCGATCCTGCTGGAGCTGGTGCAGGCACGGCTGGAGCGGCATTTCGGCAAGGCTTACCAGCGGTAGCGCCAGCATTTGCCGCGCAGGGGCTGCCAGGCAGCCCCTCACGGCCATCGCTCAAAGCGTCTTCATCTCGGCAATATCCCGCGCCACCTGATCCGCAGAATGGTCGAACATCGCCTGTTCCTGCGCATCCAGTGGCAACTCGATCACCCGCGCCAGCCCTTGGTCTGACAATACACAGGGCACACCCATGGCAATATCCGTGCGCCCGTACTCGCCCTCCAGGATCGCCACAGCCGGCAAGATACGGTTTCGCCCATTGGCGATGGCATCCACCATCTGCGCAATGGCCACGCCCGGCGCATCGCAGGCGCTGCCCAGCTTCTTCAAGCCCAGAATCTCGCCGCCGCCCTTGCGCGTGCGCTCCACGATCCGCTCTATCTGGTCATCGGACAGGAAGTGCGACAGCGGCACCGAGCCGATCTGGCAGTAGCGCATCAGCGGCACCATGCTGTCGCCATGCCCGCCGAGCACCAGCGCCGTAATATCCCGAGCGGAAAACCCGGTCTGCTCGGCAATGAAACACTTCATGCGCGCGGTATCCAGCACCCCTGCCTGGCCAAATACCTTGTCGCGCCCAAGGCCGCTGAGGCTCCAGGCGCGATAAGTCAGCACATCGACCGGGTTGGACACCACCAGCACCGTGGCTGTCGGCGCATGGTGTTGGATGTCGGCCATGATGCTATCGAGAATGGGCAGGTTGATACTCAGCACATCCTGGCGCGACTGCCCGGGCTTGCGCGGCACGCCTGCGGTAATCACCACCAGCTCGGAACCGTCGAGCATTTCGGCTTGGGCACCACCGTAGACCCGGGTATCGGAACCAGACTCCACAGCGGCCTGCCACACATCCAGCGCCTTGCCCTGCGCCAGCTCGCCCTGCACATCCATCAACACCAGTTCACGGCACAACTCATCCCGGGCGATGATCTGCGCCGCCGCCTCGCCGACCAGGCCGGCACCCACGATTGTAAGCTTGTTCACCTGACACCTCCCAGCGGCGCGCGCCACCAGGAACACGCCTGCGTATACAGGGAAGTATTGACCGCTGAAGCGAAAAGACCACCCAAGGTGATGCCTGGCTTAATCCATGAAGCAGCGCCCCACACGATGCGCGAGTAGAGCCCGGCTCCCGCCGCTGCGCGGAACCAGTTCCGGATGGGTGTGCCATTCAGGTCAGCTTAGCCTGTCCGTCTTGCTCACCAACCGGAAACGCACCATGACCGATCACAAGAAACTTTCTTTCACCGCAACCCTGCAAATTGCCGGCTGCCCCCTGAATACCTTGGACAGCATGTGCACAGGGCCAATTATCCTCAGCAGTCCCATCAACAATTTGAAGCCTGTCATGGATGGCGGCCGTGCCATTGGCATGTTCAATTGCTCAGACGAAGACTGGCACCTAGGTAGGGACAGCGGGCTGATTACCTTTGACAGGGGTGCCAGTGCGCAATCGCTGGTGCTGTATTTCCGCCATTTTGATGGCGGCTATCGGCTTTACCTACGCAGCGGCGAGCATCTGGGCGAAGGCGTATTCACCAATGCCAATGGCGTGGTAGATGTCCAGCCCATAAAAGCCAGCGATCCTTCCCTATGGAAAATTGTCGATGCCCAAACCGGTCAACCTTTCGACCTGACGCAGTGCGAAGGCCCTGATTGTGATATCAAGCTTACAAGCGCCGACGGGCACCCAGTCGAATCTCATTACCTCTACCCGGTCGGCGCCTTCCTGGCTTGTTACCCCGCTGCACATCAAGGTGACCTGAGGTTGGTCATTCAGGAGCGGGAAGTCGACTGGCTCAATGCAGACTGATCTATACCTGCGCACCAAACACCGGGCGTACGAGCAACTGCCCTGCTCAACAGCTAGCCGGCGGCGCACTGCGCAGGAAGCGCCAAACAGCAAAGCCCCACCCTGACCAGCCGGGGCCTGACCACTCTGCTCCATGGCGGGCCTCCGATTGGACGGAGACGAAGCGGGATTGGCTGACATTGAAGTCGCTAATGACCGCACAAAAAAAGCGCCTGCGATGAAGACTGGGGGCTGATGCGCCTTTCGATTCCGACCGGCCAAGGTCGCGTCGCTGATTCGGCGACTGAGGGTCTTTATTGCTGGGTGGCTGTTTTCGCAAGTTTTCGAGGGTACGAATGAACTGCGTATTTCGTAGAAAATTGCTCGCCACAAGCAACGCACACACTCCAGGCCATATGCGGTCCGTGTAGGAGCTGGCTTGCCTGCGATGGGCTGCGCAGCAGCCCCATACCCCGGCCTGGCAGGAATAACCCACCATCGGCCTCAACAGAAGGAGCCAGCTGCAACCCCCACATCTGGCCCCCACTCATCAACGACCTCCTCTAACCCTCCAACTCATGGCCGTTCCCCTCCATCACCTTCCCACACTGCTCACTGGCCAACCGGCTGATGATCCGAATCGCCTGATGGATACCGGCCGTGTTGCGAAAGCTCAATTGCGGGTTGTGTTCGCATTCCAGCATTTCATCGTGCTGGACCAGGGCCTCGCCTAGTAGCTCGAGGGTCCAGGCGTAGCTTTGGATGGTGGAGAGGCGTTCTTGGTCAGTCATGGCCGCACCTCCGAATGACCGGGGACGGAGTAGGATTGGCTGGGGGGGAAGTAGCTGATGGCCGTCGAAGAACGACGGAGGAGAACGAATGCGAGGGTCCTGCTTGGACTTGAGGTAAGCATGCATGAGGCTCCAAGTTTTAGTTGGAGCTGCCACGATCCTTCCTACGGGATTGGGTGGCAGCTGTGTGCGGGGTAGGAATACCGGGGAAACTTGGAAACCCGGCCAGGCCGAGGCCTGCCCACACACAGCCGCCATGACACAGCACGGCAGACACAAAAAAGCGCCAGCTGTGGTGCAGGGGCGCCTAGTGCATGCGCCAAGTTTACCAACGGGTTCCTACGCCCGGTCACGGGATTTACCGTGACGCAGAGATTTAGCCTCACATTGCTTGGCGGGGCAAGTATGGAAGTTGTAGGAAAAGTCTCTGAATAATGTACGAACGGCGCCGAAGCAGCTGTCTTCGCGTCGGTGACAAATCCTTATAGGAAAATGAGATGAGACTTTATTTGCATCCCACATCAATCTCACTTTTCCTGACAGCTTTTCCGTGCCCGTGGCGATGGCGGCCTCGACACTGCCTTCTTCGCTTTGACTGCTGCAGGGCTTTTCCCTCTTTTCGGTCCGGCCACCACGTGGGAACCAGCCAGCGGCGCGGCCACAGCGATTGGCCCACCCGCCTGCAACTGGCCAACATTGTTGCCAACGAGCGTTGCAGTGGGCTTGTCTTTGGCAGTCATCACCATACCCATCCGCACGCCAAAGAGGCGCAGCACGGCATCCAACGTGCTGAGCTTCGGATTCGACTTCCCGCTTTCCAATTCATACAGGCTTTTCGTGGAAATCTTGCACATGGCCGCGAAGGTCTCTTGGTCAAGCCCGGTGACTTCGAGCCGCAGACGGCGGATGGATGCCCCAATGGGATCGAGCCCCGCCGCGTTGCGCTTGACGATATCCTCTACGAGCTGGGCGCGCTCTTCAGGCTGTAGTTTTTTCATCGCAGTCCCCACTCCACGAGTCGCTTATCCAGATTATTCACGGCGTACTCAAGAAGTTCGTTCGTCCTGTCCACGACCTCAGCTTGCGCGAAAGCCTAGTTCCGACTTGGCTGAAGGCCTGCCAACGACTCCTTGATGCGCAGATGCCCAATAGGGGCCGGCGTGAAGCGTTCTAGAAGATACAGAAACCGGCATTACTTTGCTGATTATCAGCTTCAGAACGGGTAAAACCGGCACCACACTGCCGATTATGGATTCACAGCGCGCGGAAAAGTGCTTATAGGACCATGTTTAGTTGCGTTGGGTCAGGTGGTGGATGGCACGGGCTTCGCCCCTGTTCGCGGTACAAGCCCGCTCTCACAGTGATTGTGCAGGCCTTTGGAGTCTGGGCAATACAATTGCTACACAGTATGAGTCGTGCAAGCTTTTAGATCTTGAGCAAGGCAGTTGCTCGAGGGAAGCCGACAATCAGCTGTTCAAGATCAGCATGGGCTCGTAACCAGGCTTTCCATACTGATCTGGTATTGGTACTGGGTGGATCAAGCTCAGCCTGAGCGATCGATTGCGCTGAAGCCCGCTCATCGTGGTGCAACTGCCTGCCGAGCCATCCGCGCGTATCAGCGGAGCAAGCTACGAACCACCACAAACAGCACTACCAGGCTCATAAGCCCAGAAGCAACCAGCCAGCCTGTCGAGGCCATCGCTGGGAAAAAACCTGGGAAGAACAGATTCCTTCCAAACTTGACCAGCGCCAGACAAAGCCATGGCACCAGGATGATGTAAAGCAGTGGGATATAAACAATGGCCTGAATGACTACCGTCACTCCATCGCCCACTCATTCCAGCGAGGTGTGGACATGGTGATTTCCTTTTCTTGAATGGGACAGGGAGTCGTCCCTTCCTGGATGCCTCAGGCTTCGCTGTCGAGGCCGGAATACCAAAGGCAAAACGCGCCAGACAGAAACCACAAAGCCCGCGCCTGGCGGGCTTTGTGGTGCGTTTCATAGACAGTCATAGACTGCTGGAAACGGTTTACTGGTGCCGGAGACAGGAATCGTATTTTTACGGAAGTCTTTGAATTTAATAGCTATTATTCCTCAGATTAAGATCTCTATCCCTAGAGTTATCCTTAAGCAATCTCTAGGTTGCAGACCGTCGTGATAAAAGCCCTAGTGGAATTATGCAGAGCCGCCAAAGGGCTTTGCCACCGATGCATAAAAGCCGCCTCAGACGCCTCTCGCGGATGGCAGCTATCGACCCGAAGCGGAAGTAGTCAACTCCGAGAGTTTTCCAAGCGGCGAGTCACGCGTTCACTGATGAAGGAGCAAGCTCTATTACCCTAGTGCGGCGGCGAATGCTTCGGGCGTCGGGCTCTCCTGCCATTGCGCGATAGTCGCCGGCAGCACCAGCCATGGCTGCTTGCGTCGTGTCCAGATATGCGCAACTGGCTTTAAACGTTCAGAGCCATCCAGGATGCCGGCGCGTACCACACGCATGCCGGGGGCTGCCGTGGTCTCGTTGAACAGCCGGGTATGACATGTGCCGCAGGCATGTTGGGTAGACGTTTGACCTTGGTGTTCATGCTCAAAGATCGCCGTTTCGCCCACCGTCTGAACAGCCGAAGCCGCGCTCAACATGTGCAGACCAAACGCACTGCCGCTCCAGCGCTGGCAGTTCAAACAGTGGCAGGCATACAGCGGCGGCAATTGCTGCGCCACGATCTCGAGGGTGACTTGCCCACATCGGCACTGACCGGTGATTCTCATGCGTTGGTTCCTTACAATGACGCCCGGAAATATGTGGGCGAATGATCGCTATTCACGGGCTCGAGCAGAAGATCAATTTAGGAGCAACTGTTGGCCAAGAATGTATGAGCGGTATTGAATGGGAAAGCCAGCGTGTATTTCTCGCCGTGTTGCGCTCTGGCAGCCTAAGCGGCGCGGCGAAGTTGCTGGGTATCGCCCAGGCCACTGCGCGCCGGCGCCTTGACCATCTTGAACACGCTCTCGGTGTGAGTCTGTTCACCCGCACACCTCAAGGGCTGACGCCTACTGCCGGAGCGCAGCGCCTGATCGAGCATGTGGAGGCCATGGATCTGGCTGCGCAAACCTTCAACCGCATGGCCAGCTCTGAAGCGTCGATGGATCACGGTACAGTCCGGCTGACCTGTGGCGAGTTGCTTGGCGTCGAGGTATTGCCTAGCCTGCTGCGCCCTTTCCATTACGAACACGCCGGGCTCAAACTTGAGTTGAGCATAAGCGACGCGCTTGAAGACATCGCCAGGCTGCAATCGGATATTGCGGTGCGGCTGATGCGGCCCAACGAAGCTGATATCACGGTGCGGCGTGTCGGCAGTTTGCGGATTGGCATCCATGCCAGTGCCAGGTGCCTGGAGCGCTACGGTAATCCAGCCTCCCTGCTGTCGCTGCGCCAGCGGCCCCTGATCGGGCCGGACAGACGCTCAGCGGATTTGCGTCGTTTTGTCGAAGCCGGTCTGTGCGATGCCGACCAGCATTTCGCCATCGCCTCTGATCATCACCTCGCTCAGCTGGCCGCTCTGAAAGCGGGCTTAGGCTTCGGACTTTGCCCGACGCAAATAGCAAAATCGCACGACCTCATACACGTGCTGCCACACGATTTCGGCTTTGAGGTAGACGTGTGGATCGCAATGCACAACGACCTGCGCAAAATTAACAGGATCGCTCAGGCGTTCGAGGTTCTGGGAGAGCAGTTGCATCAGTATCTATGCTTGGCCGATCAGTGAGCAGCGTAGGCCGTGGCATGCACTGCTTGGTCTAAACGGCTGCAATGGGTCGAAAGCGGTCAGTCGGTCGCGACCGGCTGCTGTCGACCCAGCGCTGCCCTCCGTCGAGGACAGCAGCCGTCCCTGTTCGTGTTGAGCCCGCTGACATAGAGAGAGTTTGAACATATCGCCAGGAAATGTTGCTTGAGGCAGGAGGTATAGGATAGCTGTTGAATGCGTACGTTCATCACCTGGGTAGTGAACGTGCCAGCTAACGGCTTGGGGAGTACACCAAAAATCATTGCCGGGGGCTTTCAGGGCTCGTACCACAGGGTCGCAGACGAAAATTGTATTGGCACTGTTTTTATACGTGCGTACGGCAGGTCAGTATCTCGGTGCATGGCACGGTCTCCAGCCGTGTTCGCGGGCAAGCCCTAACACCAGTCAGTTAACGTTTTCTGGCTTAATTGGGGCTGCTTTGCAGCCATTCGCGGGCTTGCCCGCTCCCACAGGGATCGCGCTAGCTTTTAGAAATTGAGCAAGACAGTTGGCTCAAACAGGTACGGGGCAATGCTCCGGGTAGCGATACCTGTTCGACTGCCCGGCTGCGCATGCTTTGTAAAGCTGTTCCGAAGTATCTTGAAAGGATTTCGTGGAGAGAGGGAACTGTGTTGCAGGGCACAGTTCAGCGGTGGAACAAGAAATTGCCGGGCCGCCTTGCGGCTCTTTCGCGACACACAGGACGTGGGATATTCGAGCATCGTGCTTACATTCGGGCCTTAATGTTCACGAAATGAGACAAATTCAAGCTGAATTAGTGCCGACCTTGCGATTATTCAAGGCCTGTCGAGTGGCTCTGGAATGAACCCCTGCTCCCTCAGTGCCTTGATGACCCCACGCACCAGATAATTGTTGGAAAAGCCAAGGGTGTATTGCCTCGAACCTGGGTTGATTGGCAGAAGCATGCCTTGCTCTACCAGGTTCTTGATCTGATAAGTCCGTTGGTTAGCCGTGAGCGCGGGGAGTGCCTGAGCAATGTCACTCGATTTCACGACCTTCATCTTTATGACGCTGACCAGAATCTGTTCCTCGGTCGGGGTAATCCACTCCCGACTGCGTGCAAAACTCACCGCCGGCAGCAGAATGCACTTCGTGAGGTAGCCATAGTCGGTGAGCTTGTCCACCTTCTCCAATTCGTCGCGGATACCCTGCAGCACATAGGTACACCATGCCTCCAGCCCTGCTGTGGTGCCAGTATCGGCAAGCCCCAGCATGGTGTAGAACTTGTCCCGGTCATTGCAGAACACCGCTGTGGGGTTGAGTACCCGACCACCCGTGTTCACGTTGAAGCCGTACTTCATCAACAGCGCATAGGTCAGCAGCCTTACCACCCGCCCATTTCCATTGCCGAATGGGTGAATCCAACCGAAACGGTGGTGCGCCAGGGCGACCTTCATCAGCGCGTATTTAGGGGAATCGTCGCGATTGATGAAACTGACCAACTCCTGCATGTACTGCGCCACCAGCACACCGTCCGGAGGCACATGCTCCGCCTGGGCGATCCTGACCGCCCCTTCCCGGTAGGCGCCTGGCGTTCTATCGCCTTCACGCCGTAACCCCAGTACGGTCATCGCGTGCAATTCTCGGATCGTATGCTCTGTCAGGTCTGCACCGGGCTTGATCACTTCTTCGATGTAATCCATCGCCTTCTCGATGTTGGCAATTTCCAGCAACTGATCGGTGCTCTCGGCCTTCCCTTCGACCTTGCTGTCGATGTAGTCGGCCAGTGTGGTGTGGTTGCCCTCGATTCGAGCAGAGCCCAGGCTCTCCAGCGTGTGGAACAGCGCCTTCAACTGAAAGAACACCTGAGGTGGGGTGTCCCCTTCCAGCCTCAGCCTGCGCAGAAATTCGAGCTCGGCCAGAACGTCAACCAGCGGCGAGTCGAAGGATGGGTTCAGTAGCTGCAGGTCGTGGTGAGAAAACGAGGGCATCTCAAAATTATCTCTAAACGGCAAAATCATTATCTAGAAAAAATTCGGCTCTAACCCCGTAAACACTGGCAAGAACCTGATCGACAGCTAACCATTATCTAAAAATACGCGCAACCCTAAGTGGAAAACTGCGGACCATAAAGTCAAAAACACGCAGATCCGTGGGGAAAAAAGCGGGAACAAAAAAGCCCGCACAAGGCGGGCTTCTATTGGTGCCAGGTAGCGAAAAGTCGCCATAGGCCAACTGATTCTGGTGCCGGAGACAGGAATCGAACCTGCGACCTTCGCGTTACGAGTGCGCTGCTCTACCGACTGAGCTACACCGGCGTGTAGCGCAACGTACCACTGCTCACACCCGCAACGCAAACCCCTGTTTCCGCTAGTTTATTGCCCTGCCCTCAAGCCCCCTTGCACCCCTTGGGCGCCAGGTCTTCCTCGATGTCGGTGGTGCACGCCCAGCCGCTGGCGGAACGCGTCAGGGTCAGTGCCTTGCCCAGCACGTTTGCCGGCGCATCCACCAGCGTGCAGGCAATGCTGCCGCTGCCATCTGCGGCCTTGCCGCTAGCGGTAATCGCACAATGCGCCGTTGCCGGCTGGCCACCCAGTTCGGCCACGGCCGCTACGTCTTTCCCATCATTCAACCGCAGGTCCATCGCCGTCTTTAGCGCGCTGATTTCCAGCAGCCCGGCCGCGGCCTTGGAGCGTGCCTGGTGGTTGGTGTACATCGGTAAGGCGATGGTCGCCAGAATGCCGATGATCGCGACAACGATCATCAGTTCGATCAGGGTGATACCGCGTTGCCCTTTCATGAACATCTTTCCTTTTTGATTCGCTTACACATTGAGGTGGGTTGCGCCCCAACCGGCAGCGGCGCAGTAGGCCTGAACAGACACCTTTTGTCACCCCTGCCCGCTTGGGCGTCATCTTCGCTGAACTACTCTAGTGAGCATCATGGACGCGCGCCCTGGCATGGACGCGGCAAGCTGTTTCCAGGCTTGTCGCTGGGGCAGAAAAAGGACCTTTGCATGGCTTCGACTTCACTGCTTTACCGCTGGCATGGCACCGACGCCAACGGCACACCGGTCAGCGGCCAAACACCTGGGCGCAGCCCGGCTTATGTGCGTGCCGGGCTGATTCGCCAGGGCATCACGGTTGCCAGTTTGCGACCGGCCAGCGGGCTGACATTCAGTTTGCCGAAGCGGCGGGCGAAGGCGGACCCGGCGGGTTTCAGCCGGCAGTTGGCGACCTTGCTCAAGGCCGGGGTGCCGCTGCTGCAGGCATTCGAAGTGATGGGGCGCAGTGGTTGCGATGCGGCACAGGCGGCGTTGCTGGATCGATTGAAACAGGATGTGGCCTCGGGCCTTGGGCTGGCAGATGCGTTGCAGCGCCACCCGGCGTGGTTTGACCCGCTGTACTGCAACCTGGTGCGTGTGGGTGAGCAGTCGGGCACGCTTGACCGGCAGCTGGAGCAACTGGCGGGCATGCTGGAACAGCGCCGGGCGTTGCACAAGAAGGTGCGCAAGGCGATGGTCTATCCGCTGCTGCTGTTGCTGACCGGGCTGGGGGTGTCGGCGATCTTGTTGCTGGAGGTTATCCCGAAATTTGAAAGCATGTTCTCGGGCATGGGCGCGGCGTTGCCAGCATTTACCCAGTGGGTGATCGACTTGTCCACAGGGCTGAGCCGGTTTGCGCCGCTGTTGCTGGTGATAGGGGTGGTGCTGGGTTTGGCCGTGCGCCAGCTGTACCGCCAGCATGCGCCAGCGCGCCTGTGGATATCTGGGCGGGTGCTGGGCTTGCCGGTGTTCGGCAAGTTGCTGAGGGAGGCGGCGCTGGCGCGGTTTGCGCGTAGCCTGGCAACGTCGTACGGCGCCGGGGTGCCGTTGCTGGATGCGCTGGGCACGGTAGCCAGGGTGACCGGGGGCGAGCTGCACGAGCAAGCGGTGTTGCGGCTACGCCAGGGCATGGCCAATGGGCAAGGGCTGAACCAGGCGATGGCAGGCGAGACGCTGTTTCCACCGTTGCTGGTGCAGCTGACGGCCATCGGTGAGTCCAGTGGCACGCTGGACCAGATGCTGGAAAAAGCCGCCAGCCATTACGAGGAACAGGTCAGCCAGGCGCTGGACCAGTTGACCAGCCTGCTGGAGCCGGCCATCGTGCTGATCCTGGGCCTTTTGGTGGGTGGCCTGGTGGTGGCGATGTACCTGCCAATCTTCCAGTTGGGTAGCCTGATCTGAACATGACTTTATGGACTTTGCTGGCTGAGCAGCCGGCGTACTTCCTTACCCTGGCCACGGTGCTCGGCCTGCTGGTGGGCAGCTTTCTCAACGTGCTGGTGTATCGCCTGCCGATCATGCTGGGGCGACAATGGCAGCGTGAGGCGCAAGAAATATTGGGGCTGCCGCTTGCGCGACACGAACGCTTCGACCTGTGCCTGCCGGCATCCCGCTGCCCGCATTGCGCGCATCAGATTCGCGCGTGGGAGAACATTCCGGTACTCAGCTACCTGGCCTTGCGCGGGCGTTGCTCAGCCTGCAAGGCCCGTATCAGCCCGCGCTACCCGCTGGTCGAGATAGCCAGCGCGCTGCTGTCGCTGGTGGTGGCTTGGCGCTTTGGCGCTTCGGCCGAGGCGTTGCTGGCACTGCCGCTCACTTGGTGCCTGCTGGCCCTGAGCCTGATCGATGCGGACCACCAATTGCTGCCGGATGTGCTGGTGCTGCCGATGCTGTGGCTTGGGCTAATCGTGAACGCCTTCGGCCTGTATGTGCCACTGGCTGACGCGTTGTGGGGCGCGGTGGCCGGGTATCTTAGCCTGTGGACGGTGTACTGGGTGTTCAAGCTGGTCACCGGCAAGGAAGGCATGGGCTATGGCGACTTCAAGCTGATGGCGCTGATCGGGGCCTGGGGCGGCTGGCAGGTGCTGCCGTTGACGCTGCTGCTGTCGTCGATGGTGGGGGCGCTGGTAGGCGTGTGCCTGCTGCGTTTGCGCCGGCATGCGCTGGGTACGGCGATCCCCTTTGGCCCTTATCTGGCGATTGCGGGGTGGATTGCTGTGCTCTGGGGTGATGAAATATACGCCTCTTACATGCAACTGCTTGGATACTGATGGCCACTGCAGCCTTTACCCCCTGGATTCTCGGCCTGACCGGCGGCATTGGTAGCGGCAAGAGCGCCGCTGCCGAGCGTTTTGTCGAACTTGGCGTGCACCTGGTCGATGCCGACCAGGCGGCGCGCTGGGTTGTCGAACCTGGCCGCCCGGCCCTGGCCAGCATCGTCGAGCGCTTCGGCCCGGGTGTGTTGCAGGCTGACGGCCAGCTTGATCGCGCCGCCCTGCGCCAGCTGATCTTCGCCGACCCGGCCCAGCGTAAATGGCTGGAGCAACTGCTGCACCCGCTGATCGGGCAGGAGATTTTCAGCTACCTGGCCAAGGCGCAGTCGCCGTATGCGGTGTATGTGTCGCCGTTGCTGATCGAATCGGGGCAGTACCACAAGACCCAGCGCGTGCTGGTGATCGATGCGCCGCAGGAACTGCAAATAGCGCGTACCTTGGCGCGGGACAACACCAGTGCCGAACAGGTGCAGGCGATTCTGCAGGCCCAACTGGCCCGTGAGGAACGCCTGCGCCATGCCGATGATGTGGTGGTCAACGACGGCGACCTGGCCGCGCTGCATGAGCAGATTGACCGCCTGCACCACTTTTACCTGACTTTGAAAGGAGGCCAGCCATGAGCCAGCCATTGACCGTCGATTGCCCGACCTGTGGCGCACCTGTGGAATGGAACGAGAAAAGTGCGTTCCGGCCGTTTTGTTCGGACCGTTGCAAGCTGATCGACCTGGGGGCCTGGGCGGCCGAAGAGCACAAGATTCCGGGGGCAGAAGAGTCCGAGGATGAGCTGTATTCGGGAGACCTGGAGCCGCGGCATTGAGCTGATCCACACATACAACGTGGGCCCACAACCCGCGCGGTACCTGTGGGAGCGGGCAAGCCCGCGAAGCAGGCGGCGCAGGGGATGGCACGGGCTTCGCCCGTGTTCACGGGCATGCCCGCTCCCACAGTGAGAGTGCAACCTCTGAGTGCTGTGCAGTACCTGTGGGAGCGGGTTTACCCGCGAAGAGGCCGGCACAGCCACCATACATTCACGGCTCATCTTCCTTCCAGGGCGCCTGCAGGTACCGCGTGCGGTTGAAGGTTTCCAGCCACTCCGGGCAAAACACCACCAGCGCACTGATCACCATGCCGTTGATGAACGCCTCGGGGAACATCATCAGCCACAGATAGCCGACAAAGTCGCTGAGCCACTCCGGCAGGGCAAAACGCCCGTCCAGCCACAACAAGCCTAGCGCTGCGGGCACGCAAACCAGCACGGTCAGTGCTGCCGGGAAGAACCCCGAACAGAAGATATAAACGAACAGGTTTCGCGGCTGTGCACGCTCGACCAGTATCGCGCACACCTCGGTAATCAGCACCGGCAAGCCAACCAGCAACAAGCCATTCACCCCCAGCGCCGCCAGGTCCTGGCGCCCCAGCGCCAGCAAGCCGAGCTGGGCCATGAACCCGCCCAGCACCGCCAGCGGCCAGTCCAGCAACAGGGTGACCGCCGTCATGCCAATGAAGTGGTACGACACCCCGGTATCGAAATCGCGCCTCACCAACCACAGCGCAAACAGGCAGAACACCGTGCCAAACAGCAAATGCTGGCGGCGCCGGTCGGTGAACAGTTCAACCCAGCGAACCCGGCTTACCGCCCAGATCAGCAATGGCACATAACCCAGCCAGCCAAGGCTTAACGTGGTACCGGACAACACCTGCGCGCTGATCACCTGAACAATACCCATTGCAGCCATGTGGATAAAACCGAGTCTACACCCATTCTCCCTTTCCTTCGGCTGCGGTAGGCTGGCGGCCTCGTTCGATGCAGGAAGCATTGGTCATGCCGGAAGGACTCAACCCTGCCCTGCTGCTGGCAGCGGCACTCAACGCCATCATCGGCGTACTTCATCTCGTCATCATCGCCGTAGGCCCGCCTTGGTACCGTTTGTTCGGGGCTGGCGAGCGTATGGCGGTGGCAGCCGAAAAGGGTCGCTGGTACCCGGGGCTGATCACCGCCGCCATCGCCTGCGTGTTACTGGCCTGGTCGGCTTATGCGCTGTCGGCGGCCGGGGCAATCGGCAGGCTGCCGTTGCTGCTGCCAATCCTCTGCCTGATCACCCTGGTGTACCTGCTACGCGGCGTGCTGGGGCCAAGATTGCTGGCGGGCACCGGGCGTTCGCAGCGTTTTATCGTAGTCAGTTCGCTGATCTGCCTGGGCTTCGGCCTGGTCCACCTGGTCGGGCTCGTGCAGCAGTGGCCAGTATTGAGCTGATTCCCACGCTTAAACAGCATCTTACCGTCATCGATTAGCGGCTAAGCTTGTCTGCATGGATGACTCAGACTACCTGCGCCTGCTTACCATCCAGGCCGAACAAGCTAACGCCTTTCTCTCCAACGCCCGCAAGTGGGAGCGGGAGCGTTGGGTGTGCCAGCGACTGTTGCAGGGGTTGAATATCCCCTACCGCAGCGAAGACTTCACCCCGGCCGGGCAAGAGCCGCCCGATGTGCTGTTCCGCGACGCGGCCTTCGAGGTGTTTTTTGTGCTCGACGAGGGGCGTCGGCTGAACGATGAGTGGCGCGAAGAGCTGCAGCGCCGGCGCAGTGCGTTTTCCCTGGCACAGCTGGTGCGCCGTGAAGCGCGCCCGCGGCGCATCAGTGCCACCGAGCTGCTGGGGCGCCTGGCGCCGACCTTGCGCAAGAAGGCGCACAACTACCGGGAACGCGGGCTGGAGCTGAACGAGCTGGACATCATCGCCTTCGCCAGCCTCAAGCGCGAAGTGCTCGACCTGAACACCCACTTCCCGCCGCCCACCGAATACCTGCGCCAGGGCTGGCGCTCGCTGTCGCTGGTGGGGCCGACCTTTGCCCGGGTGCTGTTCGCCCACCCCGATGCACCAGACTTCCTGCGCGGCAACCTGGGCCGCAGCATTGTCTTCGACGTGGGCATCAGTCTTTGATCCAGTGCAGCGAGTGTTTGCGATGGCGTACACTCGGCGCCAGGGATAGAAAGCATTATCATTTGTTTCAAGCGCCTGCACGAACGCTGTAGCGTTTGCGCAGTCACAGACGTCTACCTGACGAGGCCCACCATGACCAGCCGCCTGAACCCGGAAGATCAGCGTCGTGTCGATGAGTATCTGCGAGCCCCCCAGCATCAAGTCGAGCGCAGGCCTTTCCGGCCGTGGCTGCTCCTTGTGCTAGTGGTAGCCGTGACCATCGGGTTGGGTCTCATCAGCCGCCTGCTGAGTGGACTGGTGCTATGAGCTGCCTCGCGCTCGCCCTCCCCTCGTGCAGTTTGCGGCCGGCCCCCCGGGCCACGAATTCCGTAAACCTTATGAGATATCCCCATGACTCATCGCATCGTGATTGTCGGCGGTGGCGCCGGCGGCCTGGAACTGGCGACCCGCCTGGGTAAAAGCCTGGGCAAGCGCAAGCAAGCCGAGATCACCCTGGTCGACACCAACCTGACGCACATCTGGAAGCCACTGCTGCACGAAGTGGCCGCCGGCTCGCTGAACTCCTCGGAAGACGAACTCAACTACGTGGCGCAGGCCAAGTGGAACCACTTCAACTTCCAGCTGGGGCGTATGAGCGGCCTGGACCGCGAGGGCAAGCAGATTCAACTGGCCGCCACCCTCGATGATGAGGGCCGCGAACTGCTGCCTGCGCGCACCCTGGGCTATGACACCCTGGTCATTGCCGTGGGTTCCAATACCAACGACTTCGGCACCTTGGGCGCGGCGCAGCATTGCCTGTTCCTCGACACGCGCAAGCAGGCCGAGCGTTTCCACCAGCAATTGCTCAACCACTACCTGCGCGCCCACGCCGGCGACGTGGCCAGCGAGCAGATCAGCGTAGCCATCGTCGGCGCCGGTGCCACCGGCGTGGAGCTGGCGGCCGAACTGCACCATGCCGCCCACGAACTGGCGGCCTATGGCCTGGACCGCATCCAGCCAAAGGACATGCACATCACCCTCATCGAGGCAGGCCCGCGCGTGCTGCCGGCGCTGCCAGAGCGCATCAGCGTGCCGGTGCACAAGACCCTGGAAAAGCTCGGGGTGAAGGTGTTGACCAACGCTGCCGTCAGTGAAGTGACCGAGGACGGCCTGAAGACCAAGGACGGCGAAGTGATCCAGGCCAGCCTGAAAGTGTGGGCGGCCGGTATCCGTGCGCCTGGCTTCCTCAAAGACATCGATGGCCTGGAAACCAACCGTATCAACCAACTGGTGGTGCGCCCTACCCTGCAGACTACCCGCGACGACAACATCTTCGCCTTCGGCGACTGCGCCGCCTGCCCGCAACCGGGCAGCGACCGCAACGTGCCGCCCCGGGCCCAGGCCGCGCACCAACAGGCGTCGATGCTCGCGCAGAGCCTGAAGGCGCGGCTGGAGAACAAGGCGCTGCCGACTTACGAGTACAAAGACTACGGCTCGCTGGTGTCGCTGTCGCGCTTCTCGGCGGTGGGCAACCTGATGGGTAACCTGATGGGCAGCGTAAAGCTGGAAGGCTGGCTGGCGCGGATGTTCTACGTGTCGCTGTACCGCATGCACCAGATGGCGTTGTACGGGTTCTTCCGCACGGCGTTGATGATGCTGGGTAGCAAGATTGGCCGGGGTACCGAGCCGCGCCTGAAGCTGCACTGACAGGCACCCGCTCCTGCAGGCCATGCGCTGACCTGTAGGAGCAGCCTTGTGCTGCGAAGAGGCCATTACCCGCAGAGAAAATCTTTTGCCGTACCGGCCCTTTCGCAGCACAAGGCTGCTCCCACAAGGGCCCGTGTTGCGGTAAGAGGTGGGTTAAATCTGAGCAAAAGAAAAAGGGCATCTCTTTCGAGATGCCCTTTATTCATGGTGGGTCGTGTAGGATTCGAACCTACGACCAATTGGTTAAAAGCCAACTGCTCTACCAACTGAGCTAACGACCC